>JAQBDA010000210.1:0-7653 GCA_032124675.1 Chloroflexota bacterium | reverse complement strand
ACTGCGTAACTTCTACATTATAAGCGTACCGCTGGCCAAATTGATAGAAAATCTTAATTAATTGCAAGTTTTTTGTATGGAAAAATCTTGCTTAATGCGCTAAAATACACATAATGGATTGCAATTATAGCTTAGTGAACTAAAAGTAACCGGAGGGTCACATGCTTTACGAGGAACGCATCCGCCGTGAACGACCGGAGATGTCCAAAAGCTTTTCGAAATTAGCTGATTTTTTGCTGGACGCTTATGTCGAAGCGGCTTTCATGACCGCCAGTGAGCTTGCCCACGCGTTGAATTTAGATGCTGCGACCGTGGTGCGGTTTTCACAATTCCTGGGATATACAGGTTTTCCAGAACTGCAGAGGGAAATCCGTTCTCGAGTCAAAGCCGACCTGCTTATCCGCCCCAAGGAAGCAGCAGTCAGCGAATCAGCACCAGGAATTGTAGCCACCGCCATGAGTGATCTATCGGTTGCCCTGGAACAGACCCGCATTTCGCTGGATACTGAATCCCTCGAGAGGCTGGTAGAACGCATGGGAATGGTTCGCCGTATCGTTGTCCTTGCGGAAAACCCAGCCCAGCCGATCGCTTACAGCCTTGTCCAGTACCTGGAACAGGGAGGCTTTCCTGTATATATCGCCCGGGCTGGAATCGCCGACCTGGCGCGCACCGTGAACACTGCCACCAGCCAGGACCTGCTGCTGGCGATGGAAGTTACCGGCCAATCGCCATACATCGCAAGGGCGTTGGATGAAGCCCAGGCAAAGAATATTCCCACTGCCGCCATCGTAGGCGCCTCATCACTCGCCTCTGCCCGCTCGGCAGATATTGTCCTGGCTGCCCATGCGCACCCGTCGCTCGGAGTTGGCATCGTTTCTATCGAAGCAATCGTATATGCCCTGGCTCAAGTCCTCCGCTGGCGTTTCGCAGATCGCTTCGCGGGCACCGAACAAGCTATCGAGCAGCTCTCCGCCCGCATCCAACAACCCTTCGAATAACAGCTATACCCGATACACGAGTTACGAGAGGTTTCAGGTGCTTCACGCCTGAAACCTCTCGTACTATAATTACATCGAATAATATCATTTCGTATTTGGAGGCCATCATGCGCTTTATCCGCTACCAACAAGGGAAAGAGAGCCCACGTTTTGGTTGGGTTTTGGAGGACAAAGTCGGTCCAATCGAAGGTTCGCCCTTCGATGAATTCCGCCGTTTGGAGGCGAAAATCCCTCTCGACGCCATCCACCTTCTTCCCCCGACCATGCCTGGTAAGATCATCTGCGTCGGGCGCAACTATGTCGCCCATGCTCAAGAACACAATGCTGAGGTCCCTGAGATTCCGCTGTTATTCCTAAAACCACCGTCCGCCGTGGTCGGTCCCGGAGAACAGATCACACTGCCACCGCAATCACAACATGTCGAGCATGAAGCGGAGCTGGCAGTAGTGATTGGCAAGCAGGGCAGACGGATCCAGCCAGAAAATGCCTTGGACTATGTGCTCGGCTACACTGCCGGCAATGATGTGACTGCCCGCGATTTGCAGCGCAAAGACGGTCAGTGGACACGCGGCAAAGGTTTTGATACATTTTGTCCCCTGGGACCGTGGATCGAGACCCAGCTCGACCCGGCTGATGCGATGATCACCTGCCACGTCAATGGAGAAATGCGCCAGATGGCTTCCACACGGGATATGGTATTCAACGTCCGCCAGCTAATCGCTTTCTCCTCATCTGTGATGACCTTATTTCCAGGAGACGTTTTGCTTACCGGCACACCGGCTGGTGTTGGATATTTGCTCCCCGGTGATATCGTTGAGGTTACAATTGAAGGGATTGGAAAGCTGAGCAACCCGGTCGCGCAGGAGAAAATCACCTGATTAATTTCCTCAAACGACTTTGATATTCCTATCACACCAAAGGTAGTCGCACCGCTGGAACAGACATGGCTTTAGATATACGCACGGGCATAATAACTGCACTAGTTATCATCGGGCTTCTGGTGATCCTGTTGCTCTGGCAGGGTATCCGCTCGATCCGCTCCGGTCGTAAACTGCCTTTCTTCCGCATGCGGCGCGAGCGCATGCTGCGCGGTTGGCGCTTAATTTTTGGGGCTATCCTCCTGGCTGCATTCGGATTCGTGCTCAACAGCCAGATTGAGCCGCTGGTTTACCGCTACTTCCCCCCCACCGCGACGGTCACCATCACACCGACCATCACGCTCACGCCAACCATCACGCTTACTCCAACCATAACAAAGACACCCTCTGTAACCGATACACCCACCATCACACCAACCCCGTTCGTTCCATTGGCAATCGAGACACAATTTTCCAGCACCGTCACCCCGAACCCTGATGCTGTCTTCAGCGAGCTGACATTTACCAACGGCATTGACGAGAACTACCAAGCCCTCAATGCCGGAACAGTCTTCCAGAATCCTGTCGGTCATATGTATGGCCTTTTCAGCTACGATGGAATGATCCGCGGCTCCCAATGGACTGCGCTCTGGTACCGTGAGGGAGAAGGTGAGATCGAAAGTGAGGCTGAGCTGGTGCATTATGAAACGCTGCCTTGGGACGGGGAGACCGGCGGGTTGGGATTTACCGATTGGGAACCGCGCCCCGAGGAGTGGCTGCCAGGAGAATATGAGGTACAGATATTTGCTGGCCTGATCTGGAAACAATCCGGCAGATTCACAGTTGAGGGTCAGGCACCAACCGCGGCACCAACCGAAACACCTACCCAATCTGCTACACCCACCCGTACGAGGACACCGACCCGGACTCTGCGCCCGACATTCACAATCACACCTTCAAGAACGCCAAGACCAACGGCTACACTGACCCTGATACCGACCATCACTCTGACCCGCACCCCCTATCTCAGCCCTATTCCCACCCTGACACGCACCCCATGGCCTACGGTGACCAAGACGCTGGTCACACCCAGCATCACCCCTCAGCCAACAGTCACACCCTTCCCAACCCGTACACGCGCCCCAACCTACACACCCAGACCCTGACCCGGTTATTAGGCACAATGGAAATAGCCGTGATGTGTGAGCTATGTGGGGGTGTTATCCTGTCTAAAATTGTCGAGCAGCAGCGATGAATAATTAGAGAAGCTTGGCGATCTGGGCAGCCACCCTGCCGTTATTCAGCAGCAAGCCGAGGTTAGTCTGTAGACTCTCACCCCGGGTGTGGCGGCGGACACGCTCAAGTAAGAATGGTGTCAATTTCTGGCCGCGAATACGGCGCGCTCTTGATTCCCGCAGCGCCTGGCGGACCGCCTGGTTGACAGTCTCTATCGGCAGTGCCACATCAACAGGCGGGGGAACTGTGACCAGTACTGCGCTTTTCAGTCCCATGCCCCAGTGAGCGCGGGCGATATCGACCACCTCCTGCGGAGAATCAGCTCGGGCGCTGGCTTTAAGACCGCTGCTGAGTGAGTAGAATGCAGGGAAATCATCCGTTTGGTAGCCGACCACCGGCACTCCCCAGGTTTCCAGGTATTCCAGCGTGGCAGGCAGGTCCAGGATGGCTTTGGCTCCTGCACAGACTACGATCATCGGTATGCTCGCCAGCGCTGGTAGATCGGCTGAGATATCGAAGCTGGCTTTGCGGCGCTTGGTGGTGCTGTGATGAACGCCACCGATCCCCCCAGTGGCGAATACCCGTATTCCTACCTGGTTGGCTGCAAACATGGTGCTGGCAACAGTCGTGCCCCCACTGGCGTTGTTGGCTACTACTGCGCCAAAATCTCGCAGGCTCACTTTGCTAAGTTCCCTGCCTGGCCTCAGTAATCCCAATATCTGGGCAGGCGTCAAACCGACCCACACTTCGCCGTCCAACAAGGCAATTGTTGCCGGTATTACACCCAGGAGGCGCAGTTCATCCTCCATATCTTCTACCAGGTTCAGGTTATTTGGGTACGGCATGCCGTGGGTGAGCACTGTCGATTCAAGCGCTACGACAGGATGGTCCTGTTCGAGCGCGCGCTCGACCTCCAGGGATAAACGGAATGAGGAGGGTATCTTAGAAGCCAAATCAAATCACCAGCTGATCATAAAGTTTTTCAAGCGACAAATCCCTTACGACCGCGCCGCGATAGCGTAGGGTTAGTGAAGCCGCAGACACGCCAAGCCGGACAGCATCGTCCAGCGGTATATCATTTAACAGGGCAAAGATCACCGCCGCCGACAACGCATCTCCGGCACCTGTCGGGTCGATAATATCGGTACGGATGGCAGGGATATACCCGTTGGTCTCAGAGGTCGCATAGCACAAACCCTGCTCTGCAAGGGTAATGATCGCTATTTCTACCCCCTGGCTTACCAGATGTTTTGCTGCTTCCAACGCCTGGTGGCGGTTGTTGATCTTCAGACCGGGATCACAGTAAATCGAGGCTTCGGCACCATTCGGAGTGATCAGGAACAGCCGGTTGAGGTATGTCTTGAGTCGACCAGCAAGGGCAGAGGAGGTCGGGTCAGCACAGACAGGAAGGTTGAAACGGCGAGCCAGAGACATAACCGTGCGCAATACTTCCTTTGAAAGATTGGCGTCGATGAACAGGATGGATGCCTGGCGGAATAAGCCCTCATGCTGCCGGATAAATGCAGGAGTAATAGTCGCGATCAGGCGCATATCATCCAATGCAAACTGGAGCACCCCGGCTGCGTTTACCACTCCCAGATACGCACCGGTAGGGTATTTCGAGGTGCGCAGGACAGCATCAATGTTGACGCCCGCTTCCGACAATTCTTGGAGAAGGCGGTCGCCGGCCTCGTCTTCGCCAACCACACTGATCAGGTTGACATCTTCCCCTAACCTGGTCAGGTTTTCAGCGACATTGCGCGCCACTCCACCAAAAGAGGAGCGTATCAACGCAGGCGAGGATGATTCCATACGCAGGTCGGCTCTCAGCTTGCCGACGATATCCACGCCAGCTCCGCCAATCACCAGGACTGGATCCTCCGCATTCGGCGACAGCGGGTTATCGACCATGGCCTACCTCCGATCGATCAAGTATTTGATTCCTCCCGGCCATTCCATAGATTGTATAACAGAACTCTAGATTCAGGCAACCGGTTTAGGAAATGGGCAGAATATACCTGCCGGAAAGATATTCCTCACCCCGCAAATCCGATGGATGCTGCCTCAACTTTCAAAATAATCGATTTATAATACCAGACAGGTTCAATCCTTGTTAGAATGGTTTTTGGGGTCTGTGGGAGTGCAGGAGGTGATCAGGCTCTTCCCCGAACTGCAATACATCTATTAGAATTGAACAAGATAAGCAAAAAGGAGTTTCTTGGAGGATTTATATGACTGAATACCCCGGCAAAGGGAAGGTAGCCGTTTTGAAAACATCCCCGGACACTGTCCTGGATGATATCGAAAGATTAATGAAACTGGCAGAATTCGAAACAATTTTATCAAAGGACGTGAAAACAGGATTGAAAATCAATATATCCTGGCAAACCTGGTACCCGGCCTGTTCTTCCACACCCTGGCAGATTGAAGGCGTGATCCGGGCTTTGAAGAATGCCGGCTATGATGACCTGGTTGGCGTCCACAACGACACTGTCGTGGTCGATACTCGCGATGCAGAGCGCAACAATAAACACAGGTATGTAACCGATAAATACGATATCCCGTGCCTGTACCTTTACAACCAGGACTTCGAATGGGTTGAATACCAGCCTAAGCAGCCGCTGCTGGTGCTCGATAAGGTTTATCCGCAGGGGGTGTTCATCCCCAAATCACTGGTAGGTATGAATATCATTCACCTGCCAACGGTGAAGACCCATGTTTTCACAACCATCACCGGCGCGATGAAGAACGCCTTTGGCGGGCTGCTGCACCGCAACCGTCACTGGACGCATGCAGTCATCCATGACACGCTGGTCGATCTGCTGATGATCCAGCAGGATATACATCCCGGCATCTTCGCCGTCATGGATGGAACCTTCGCGGGGGACGGCCCAGGACCGCGTGCGATGCGCTGGCATGAGAAGGACATCCTACTGGCCTCCGCCGACCAGGTAGCGATCGACGCGACCTCCGCCAGGCTGCAGGGTTTTGACCCGTTGAGCATCCGCTTTATCCGAAAATCACACGAGATGGGGCTGGGAGTTGGCGATCCACGCCAGATCGAGATCACCGGCTACGATATTGAGCAGGAGAAGCCGTGGCACTTTGTCCAAGAAGATACTTTCGCCAGCCGCGGCCAGAAGATGATCTACCACGGACCACTCAAACCACTGGAAAAACCGCTGCTGCAGAGCCCGCTGGTTCCCTGGTCGTATTTCGCCAGCAATTTCTATCACAATGTGTACTGGTATCCTTTTGTCGGTCGGCAGCGTGTGGAAGCGGCGCTGGATACGCGTTGGGGCAGGCTGTTTAAGTCATACGGCGACGGGTCGGTCGTCATGCCGGGCATGGAACCCAAGACCATCGCACAAGCTGCGGTCGGGCTGGTAGTCATGGGTACGCTGTTGGCGAGTGCGGCCTATCTGCTTCGGCGGCGTGGATAGATGCTGCGCGTCGAGTTTCACTGCCATACGATCTACTCCAAAGACTGCCTGCTGAAGCCGGAGAAACTGGTAGAAACCTGCCGGCGGAAGGGCATCCAGCGGGTGGTCGTCACCGATCACAATACCACCGCGGGAGCGCTGCGCGCCAAAGATATCGACCCCGAGCTTGTGATCATCGGTGAGGAGATCAAGACACAGGAAGGCGAACTCCTGGCAGCCTACTTGACTGCCGAAATCCCGCCTGGTCTTCCAGCGCTCGAGACGATCGCTATGCTCCGTGACCAGGGGGCATTTATCAGCGTCTCACATCCCTTCGATGTCATGCGCAATGGTCACTGGCAGCCAGATGATCTTCGGAAGATATCACCATTGGTGGATGCGATTGAGGTGTTCAACGCGCGCTGTATGAGCTCCAATTACAATGATGAGGCAAAAGCATTTGCCCAGGAATTTGGCCTGCGCGGCACCGCTGGTTCGGATGCGCATGCCGCCTTCGAGCTGGGCCGGGCGAGCATGATCCTGCCGGAGTTCCACGATCCAGATAGCTTGCGGGATGCTATGGAACGGGTCGAATACCGGGTGCGGCTCTCTTCGCCATTAGTACATTTCACCTCTCGTTACGCCGTGTGGCGAAAAGCAGTGGATCCAAATATCACCGCTGATCTTTACAAGTAAGAATTAGCGGTATTATTGGCGACAATTCGCGGACAGCATCCAGATTGCTTGACCAGCTTGGTAATTTTGATAGAATTAAGGCCATGGGGCGGTGGCGGAATGGCAGACGCAGAGGACTTAAAATCCTTCGGTAGAGATACCGTGTGGGTTCGACTCCCACCCGCCCTATAATAATCTGACGGATTTTTACATACAAACCATCGGATCTGGTTAATTCAAGATCCCGCACACTATACAAAGCCAAATTAAATACAACATCGGCTTTCTTCCACTATGCACCTGTGGAGAATTGGACCCCAGTGGGATCATCTGGTTTGACAAGCTAATAATTTTTCTATACCGCACGATTTTGAACACGCGCACGGGATCGTCTGCTTAATAATTACTTAAGCAATCGTTGCTATTGTTAATGTACAATACTTCTAGTAGCTTGTATAGTTGATC
>JAQBDA010000209.1:0-5700 GCA_032124675.1 Chloroflexota bacterium | reverse complement strand
GGCGACCTGGATGCAGTAGTCGCTGAGAAAAGTCTGGCCACAGTCTGGTGGAACGACGGGCAGGCGCGCTTCACTGACTCCGGGCAGCGCTTGCGTTACACCGAGCGCCACGGCCTGGCGGTGGACGATTTTAACGCCGATGGCTTTCCCGACTTCTTCGCAGCCGCGTATGATACCGGTGCCCTGCTGTGGCTCAACCAGGGTGATGGGAAATTGCTGGAAACAAAATAGGATGGTAATTACTCGATCTGTTCGGCATACATACTCAACAGCATGTAAGTCTTCGGGATAAATTAGTTCAATGTACTCTCTGTGAACTCTGTGGTGAAAAGAAGAGGCAAATTATGACTACAAGCGATATCCAACCTGAATACAAGCCCCCCGACTCGTACTACACTTCCTGGCAGATGTTCCAGTTCTTCCTGTTCTGGTCCTGGAACCTGATCTTCCTGGCCTTCATGTCGTTGGGATTCGCACCGGTGATGCTGCCGGAGACCTTAACAGCCGTGCTCACTGGGACGATCCCGGGTGCCTACCTGGGCTACGCGCTGGTGCTGGCGCTAATACCGGTCTTCTGTGTGATCCTTGGCCTGACCGTGCTGCGCCGCGCACCTGGGAAATTGTTCGCTTTGGGCTATGTGATCGAAGGACCGCTGATGCTCCTGCTGGCAGTGCGCTTCTTCCTCATCCGGCAGGCTACACCGGGTGTTTCTATTGCCCTGCTCATCGCATTACTGGGTATGGCAGCTTTCCTGTGGACCCTGCTGGATACCCGCAAAGGAGAGCGGAGGCTACCGTATGAAAGCCTGCGCCTGCTCGGATTAACGCTCATGGCGCTAACCAGCCTGTACGCGGCGGTGTGGATCGCTTTCTATGCCTTACCGGCCGCTGCAGAGCTGCTGCGCGCCCTGGCCGGGTTCATTAGAGAGCTGCCGCGCATCTTAGGCGACATCTCGCGAGACCTCGTATCCATTCTGAGGAATACCCCGATCATGCTCCCTTTCAGCATCCTGGGGTTCCTACTGCTGCTCTATACGGCGACATTATTCGTGCTCGCGCCGGTAGCCGTGCCGCTGCTCAGCCTGCGCGCCTGGTGGCACTCGTACACCCGGCAATTGAAAACCGCCGGGCGGGTCAGCACTCTGCTCCTGGTAGGTCTGTCAACAGCCGGTGTGGTGGGTATATTTATACTGTCAAACCGCCAGCCGCAGGCACGCGCCTTCGCCTTGCTAGAGCAGCCGCCGGCCTCGACGCAAGAAGCTAAGACCTTGCTCAGGGACAGCGATGTGATCAGAGAGGGGCTGCTCAACGCATACCTGGCACCCTTCCGCTATATCAGCGCCCGCGGCGAAGTGCGCCATATCCGAGAAATGTACCACTCCGCCTTCAATATGCCTCAGCCGCAGGCTTACCGGGTGCAGCAGATGTACGAGAGTATGGCTGCCCCGCTGCTCTACCAGCCGGTTAACAACAACCTTCTCACCGATTTGACCGATAACCGCGCCCTGGTGGAGGAGCCTCGTCAGGCTGCCGACCTATACCAGCAGTTCTTCGACACCCCGATTGTGGATGGTGAGCGCCAGACCATCGTGGCGGCTGCCCGCTCCACCTGGTCCCCCGACCAGGCCGAAGCCGCGTGGCAGGCAGTCGATGACCGCGAGATCTACCTGGTGAGCCAGGACCTGAATATCCAGGAGTTCGGCGATTGGGCCGACCTCGAGCTGCACGAAGTCTATGAGAACCAGACCAACGAGCTGCAGGAGGTGGTTTACTACTTCAGCCTGCCCGAATCGGCAGTCATCACCGGGGTCTGGCTGGGATACACGCCAGACAAATCGCAGGCTTTCAAATACCAGGTCGCGCCGCGCGGTGCTGCCCAGGCGGTTTACCGAGAGCAGACGCGCGTCATGCGCGACCCGGCACTGGTGGAGCAGATCGGTCCCCGCCAGTATCGCCTGCGAGTCTACCCGGTGCCCCGGCTGAACGTCACTTTCGACCAGCGCACCAATCGGTCCACCGTCGAAGAAGCGCCCCCACTTAATATGTGGCTCTCCTGGCGGGAAATGGCCGCGCAAGGCATCGACAACCCCGACATGTGGCCCCTGCCGCGCCTGGCATATCTGCGCAACGTTTACTGGGACGAGAACACCACGCGGGAATTGAACGGCGAAACCCTGAAGGTCCCAGGGGATGATTGGCTTCCCGCTGCAGTCCGGGCTTCCGAACAGTCTGCTCCGATTGCCCACCGTGTTGACCTGCCGGGCGGGCAGACCGTTTTGGCACTGCCCGAGCGTCATGTAACTACGCCCGACCTGCCTGCCGGTACCCGCCTTGCGCTGGTGATCGACCGCTCGCGCAGCATGCAGCCGCATGCCCAGGCGGTAAAGGATGCTGCAGCTCGTCTGCGAGCCTTCGATACCTCCGATTCCCCGGTGGATGTTTACCTGACCGCCTCGCCATACCGCGGCGAGGAGCCCGCGCTTAGCACCCTGGAAGCGGTCCAAACGGATGGCATCATTTACTACGGCGGTCAGAACGCTGCGCAGCTGATCGCCCAGTACGATGAGCTGCGCAGCCTGAATGGGGACCGGCAGTATGACGCCGTGCTCATCCTGACCGATGGGACCGGCTATGAGCTGGGTGACAGCGCAGTAGATGTTCCGCTCCCGGCTGCCCCGGTCTGGCTGGTTCACCTGGGCAAGGAACTGCCCCTGGGCTATGACGACCAGACTCTGGAAGCCATCCAGGCTTCTGGCGGCGGTGTCACCGGTAACCTGGAGACCGCCCTGGACCGCATCGCGGTCTCGCTGGGGGCTGCCGCTGGGGGCGATGCTGCCAAAGCACCGGTCGTCGACCTGGTCGACGGCTACCTGTGGACGGTGCTGCCCACTGCACAGGCAGACGCCGCCATGCTCCCCAATGTTGATCTGGTGTCACACAACCCGCCTGACCCGTTCGCCGCCCTGGCAGCCAGGCGGCTGGTCCTGGCAGAGATGCAGCGCAACAAAGGCAGCATTGACCAGCTTGAAACACTGGACGCGCTGCACGCCCTGGCGATGGAATACGGCATCGTCACCCCGTATTCCTCGATGATCGTGTTGGTGGAAGCTGCCCAGCAGCAGCTGTTGGACAACCTGGCCGATCTCGATGACCGCTACCAGCGCGAAGTTGAATCCCTGGGTGACACCACCCCCAGCGCACCCACGCCATTGACCGGCGTGCCCGAGCCGCACGAATGGCTGCTGATGGGGCTGGCAGCCGGGATGCTGATCTATCTCATCTATACGAAACGCAGGCAGTCTCTGGCAACTATCAGAACTTAGGGGTCTTGCAATGAAACAATACCGGACATCAATTACTGGGTGCATCCTGGCAGCCTCGCTACTGCTTCTGGCAGCCTGCGCATCCCTGCCCTTCGAAAGGGTTGACTATAAGGCATACCCCACCGCGGAGAATGCCAGCGACTTCTTCGGGCGCGTGTATGCCAGAACCAGGCTCGAAGAGATCAAAGGGCAGGAGGTGCCTAGTGCAGCGGAAGCCAGCCAGCTGGTTGGCTTCCCGGTGCGTCTGCCATCTTACGTGCCTGAGGGCCTTGAAGCGATCGACAAAATCGATACCTCGCAGCCGCACACCTACCGGGTCGAAGTCGATCTAAACCAGGCCCTGGCTCTGCTCCAGGCCGCCGGCATCCACAGCGACAATCTGCCTACCGATTTGGATGGGTTCCAGGTCGATGCAGTAATCCCACCGGGCACGCTCACCTACCAGGGATCGGATGAGCGCTTCGTCACATTCATGCAATCAACAAATCCATCATACGTGGTACCGCCGGGGGTAGAGCCAGCCATATTGGAGGAGCTGGGACGTCTGGGGTGGCAGTATCTTGGATTGACCTCCGAGCAGGCGCACCAGCTAAGCCAGCGCATGAAGTGGGCTTCCTTCCTGACCCTGCCGCCCGCGGATATGGATTCCGCCCAGAGCGTCATGATTAAAGACGTACAAGGCGTTGTGCTCCAAACCAGCGACCCAGAGATCCTCCACCGGGCACTCCTGTGGGAGGACGACGGCATACTATACGGGTTGTACAGCAACCTGCCGGACGAAGAACTGCTAAAGATCGCTGAATCTCTCAGGTAGTTGAAAAAGGGTTCAAAATGGAGAAATGGCGAGTTATTAGATGATGAGAGAGTAGAAAGATGAAAAGGATAAAAGGCACTGCAATTCTAACTTTAGTTCTATGTGTTTTGGTTGGGATAGGGGTGCTGCTAAGTCATCTGGCCCTGACAGATATTTATCATGAGATCAGGCCGACCAGGTGCGCTTCAGGCACCGGTATGTTAGACCATTTCCACTGCATATAAATAGCCTCCCAAAATCACAGTTTACCATTCGCCCATATATTGGAATGCCATTCCGACCCGGTGCGCAGCGTGGGGGAGGAATCCCAGCTGTCATCATCAGGATATTGCTATGTCAGGTGACAAGTTGTCCCGGTCCCAGGGATTCCTCACACCTGCATAGTCTTGTCCAGAACGCAGACAAAGAACACATGTAGTCAGAATGATGTATGGTAACCACATGTGAATATTTCAGGTAAAATACAGCATATCGCTGAAACTACCCCACAGGCAGCATTTGGTTAACTCCAGCATATCTTCTACGATGTGCAATATAGAGTAAGATAATCAAACGATATGACCACCGAAATCGCACTGACCCTGGGCATTATCCTGATGGCGATCGTCCTCTTCGCCACAGAGAAGCTGCGTGTCGATCTCATCGCTCTGCTGGTATTGTTGACGGTATCCATCACCGGGCTGGTCAGCAAGGAAGAAGTATTTCTCGGCTTCGCCAATCCGGCAGTGATCACTATCTGGGCGGTTTACATCGTCTCTGGGGGGTTATTCAAGACCGGCGTTGCCGATATCCTGGGCTCCCTCATACTGCGCCTATCCGGCGCCAGCGAAGCCCGGCTGATCGCAGTGATCATGCTGATTTGCGGCCTGATGTCGGCCTTTATGAACAACGTCGGCGCGGTAGCCGTGCTCATGCCGGCGGTGATCGGCATCGCCCGCCAGACCAAGATACCGGCTTCCAAGCTGCTCATGCCGCTGGCATTTTCCTCACTGCTGGGCGGGAAGATGACCCTGATTGGCACCCCCGCCAACATCCTGGCTCAGGGCATCCTGGTCGCTCGCGGGCTGCCTGCCTTCAGCTTCTTCGAGATCACGCCCATAGGTGCCATCGTTCTTGCCACCGGCATTATCTATATGGTGGTCATCGGTCGCCACTTCCTGCCGGTGCGGGAGACTCCCTCTGACTCGCAGCTTGGCGCCCAGCTAAAGGAATATATCAGCGATATCCAGATCACCCAGGACAGCTTGCTAAACGGCAAGACGCTCTATGAGTCTGGGCTGGGTGCCGAGTATGACCTGACGGTCTTATCGGTCATCAAGGATGGTCAACCAAAGGTCGGTCTGCACCGCGATTATGTCTTCAAGGAGAATGACCACCTGGTCGTTGAAGGCTCGCTGGCAAATCTAAAGAAAGCCAGGGACGCGCTAAAATTTTCAATCGCCGGCGACCAAGAAATCGACCTTTCCAGCCTGGACACAGCCCAGTCGCATATCTTTGAGGCCACGCTGGCCCCGCGCTCGACCATGGTCGAGCGTTCGCTGAGAGAGCTGCGCTTCCGGGACC
>JAQBDA010000208.1:0-2800 GCA_032124675.1 Chloroflexota bacterium | reverse complement strand
AGACACCGATGAATCCGAAGGCAGCTTCCCCCGCACCGAGCGCCTCGAAATCACCGGAGGCTGCAGGTGGCGGAGCCACTACCGGTTGGGAGACGTAAGCCGCCGGGAAGGATGCGCCGAATACGTGCGATTTCGTCAGCTGGGCATTCGGGTTGCGCCAGATGTACACGATGCGCCCTTCTTCATCCATGGCGGATTCAGGCGGGTCGCTGAATCCTGACGGGGCGGAATGGAAGCGCGGTTCCTCGGTCTGCACGCCTGGCGGCAGGTGGAAAATGACTGTCAGGTCGGTCTGACCGGAGACAAACTGCGGGTCGAAGAAAGTCGGGGCGAATTGAGCGCTCAGGTAGTCCGGGTTCTCATCATCCGGATACAGCGGCTGCTGCACGACCGGGATGACTGCCCGCACGCGCCCGGTCGCACCGGGTTGGATGGCATTGTTTCCCAGACCAAGGGCGACGCCATGCTTCACGTATGGCGAAATCTCGATCTCATCCACTGGCTGCCCATCCACATCGGCGGTGATGCTGCCCAGATCGAAGTCGTCGTTCGGCAGACCGATATCGATGAAATCAATTGGGGCTGCACCAGCCTGGTTGCGGAATACCCACTCGTAGAGCAGAGATTGGCTGCCGTCGCTGTTCCAGAAGATATCTACGGTGGATTCCGGGACGCTGAACGAATAGCCCTGCGCCAGGGCCCCGGCGGGCAGCAGCAGCACCAGCAAGACTACCAGCATAGCTGCCAGCTTAGCTGCCAGCTTAGCTGGGATGAGAAGAACTGACTTCTTCAAGGGAAACCCTCTCAGCATCCCGGGACTACCTGCCCCCACCGGCGCAGGCGCACGCACACCCGGCGCAGGCGCACGCACAGCCACCGCCGCCGGAGCTGCGCCCGCTGCTGCTTGTCTTGGGAGGCGGATTGGTCTTGGATGTGACCGCCCCGGTGAAATCTCCCAGATTTCCGATCACCCCGGCTGAGAACGACTGCACGCTGTTGACCATCGAAGCAGCGAAATCGGAGCCCGGCAGGTGCGGCAGGGAGACGCTGCCCCCCGTACCGCTGGAGACCGGGGCGCTGCTCGGATATCCGGGGTCGTATCTACCCCACCAAACCGGTGTATATACCGGGCCGCCGGTGAACACCCGCCGGGTGCGGTCGTCGTAATCGCGGTCCAGCATAGTCCATTCCATCACTTCATCGTACTTGGCACTCTTCACCTCTGGTGTTTCGGCGGATTCTACCTGCGCCCAGGCGCGCTCGGTGATGTCCTTGTAATAGGCCACCGTCTCCTTCAGGCTGAAACCCTTCATCTTCTTCGTCACACTGCGCACCAGCGTGATCATCGTATTCTGGAGTTCGTTCTGCCGCGTTTCCGCCCTGGTAATGCGGAAAGCGTTCAGCAGGTCGGTTTCGTACTCGTGCAGGCCTTCTGGCTGCGGCTCGGTCAGATCCAGTTCGAGCGGGTCGCGGCTCTTCACGCTGGCGGCACCTTTCTTGATCACCGCGAACAAGATCATGGTCAGGATTTTATCCATCGGCTGCTGCGTCAGTACGGCTGCTTCGATAGCGGTCAGGCCGCGTTTTATCCCGTGACCCTCGACGGAGATCTTCGGTGGCAGATACTGCATGCGCCGCCGGCGCTCGGAAATTACACCGGTAGCTGAGATCAGGACGAAGAACAGCAAGAAACCAACACATACCCCTCCACCGATCAGGTCATCCGAATTTATATTCAGACGCTCGAGGAGCGAGACGCTCTTCACTACGTCGGCAGGCAGGTACTGGCGCGGCACTGAAGCGCCGAATAAATATTGAGTGTAGCCGTTGGCACGGCTGTTGCGCCAGGTATAGGTGAAATTTCCCCGGTTATCGAAACCTGTTTCTGGCTCAGTTGCCCATCCAGGTGGTGCGCTGTGCCAGCGGGGTTCATCCGGCAGGACCCCGGGAGGCATGTGGAAAGTGACGGCGACATCTGTATTGCCGGTGACGTACTTCGAGTCGAACCAGGTCGGTGAGAAGACCATGCTGGCATAGTCCTTATCCTGGCTGTCGGGGTGGAACATGCGCTCCACGCCGGGCACGTACACCACCACAGTGCCGCTCTGCCCGGGCAGGATCATCCCGCTGCCCAGAGCCACCGCAGCACCGGTACCACCCCCCTGGTACTCGTCACTGGAGACGTAGGCAATTGGATTACCATTCACCTCCGCCTGGATCTCATAATCGTTGAAGTAGCGGTTGGGCAGCCCGACATCCACGAAATCGATCGCTGCTGCCCCAGGTGCGTTGCTGAATGTGAACTGGTACAGCAGGTCCAGCGTGCCGTCCTCATTCATGAACACATCCACATACAGCTGGTCCAGGCTGAACAGGTAGCTCTGCGCCAGAGCGACCGCCGGCAGAGAGAGAAACACAATGATCAGAAAAAGAATACAGATTTTTTTCAGTGCTGGACTGCTAATCATTTAAATTAATTTCTCCGGAATTAGATTCTCAATGACGTCAAACCACCATACCCCTTACTCCTACTTCCCTACCACTTCGGCTCTTCTTTGAGCTGGTAGGTAGAGTTGCAGTACGGGCAGGATACAACCGGTGCGCCGGCCACCATCTGGACGTTGTCCATGGTCAAGGCACCGCCGCAGGACTCGCACTTGAAACTGTCCATCTTCACATCCGAGGGCAGGTCGATATTGTAGGTGACGTTTGTATCCGCCGGTTTGGCCTTTACCTGGCTGGCAAACCAGATCAGAGCCAGACCGATCAGCACGGTTATCACGCCGATAAATATCCAGCT
>JAQBDA010000207.1:0-13171 GCA_032124675.1 Chloroflexota bacterium | reverse complement strand
GCCGAAACGCCGGGCAGCCGTTGCCAGCGCCTCGGAAAAGATCCCCATCCCACCGTGCACAAACCGGCTCGCCCGGAAGCCTGCCTGCCCGGCGTGCATGGCATGGTAGAGCAGCAAGAAAGCGGTCCCGCTGGACATCGGGCCGAGAGCATGGCCTCTCACGCTGCCTGCCCCGATGGCTGCCTTTAATGGCTCGCTCTCGAACCACTCACCCAACCAGTCCGCGGCCGGCATGGGCAGCACACGCAGGAACTCCATCATATCCTGTTTGCCGAGCGTTTTCACCTTTAGCGCCGTACCCAGCCAGGGCAGCAGCTCTCCTGCCTGGAGCTGCGGCAGGGATGGCGCTGCAGCCAGCATCATGCCCTCCAGGACATCCGTAAACTTGGCCAGCGTGCGCAGGAAGGCCGGGTATTTACCGGCATCACGCTCCGAATGGAGGGCGATTTCCTGGGTTGTTTTCTCTACATCCCGCCAGAGCGTCATAGCGCTGCCATCCGGGCGTAATAGATTCACAACCGCTGGTGCTTCCAGCCAGTGCAGGTCATGGCTTTCAAGCTCCAGATCACGGGCGATCTTAGGCATGAACAGTCCGACATCCACTGCCCCGACGTTGACTTCGTAGCCATCAAATATCTCCGCACTGCCGGCTGACCCACCGATCTCCTCGCGCCTTTCGACGACCAGGACGTGATAACCCTCCTTGGCCAGATAAGCTGCCGCAACCAGCCCATTGTGCCCTGCGCCGATTATGACAACATCATATTGCTTACTCGAAGGGAGATCGTTCATCTTCGCCAGTCCTTGAGGATTGTCAGCGCAGCCAGCCGTCCTGGAGCGCCGGTAATGCCGCCGCCTGGGTGCGTGGCTGATCCGCACTGGTAGTAGCTGCGCAGTGGTGTGCGATACTTAGCCAGCCCGGGAGAGGGTCGTAAGAAGAACAGCTGGGATAGGCTCAACTCACCCTGGAAGATATTACCCTCCGAGAGGCCGGTAACGCGCTCGATATCCAGCGGAGTGAGCACCTGCCGGTGCAGGATGATGTCTTTCAAATTCGGGATTTGCTCCGCCAGTGTGTCCTGCACCGCGTCCCCGAAGGCTTCCCGCTTTTCATCCCAATTTCCTTCTCGCAGGTGGTACGGCGCGTACTGCACGAAACAGGACATAACATGTTTGCCCGGCGGGGCCATGCCGGGATCGATCATCGAAGGGATGATGACATCGATATAGGGCTGGCGGGAGAAATTGCCGTATTTGGCATCATCGTAAGCTCGCTCGATATAATCCACGCTGGGGCTGATGGAGATCGCTCCCCGTAGATGTGCCCCCTTTCCAGGCAGACAGGCCAGCTCAGGGGCAGCATCCAGCGCAAAATTCACCTTTCCGGAGGAGCCCCGGTAGACGTATTTGTTCAGCGAGCTGATGATCTCCTCCGGCAGCAGACCGGGATCGACGAATTTCAGAAACGTCTGTGTTGGGTCCAGGCTGGACACCACCACCCTAGCATTGATCTCCTCTCCATCTTCCAGCGCTACCCCCACCGCCTTTCCGTTCTGAATCATGACCTGGCTGACCCCCGCGCCGGTGCGGATCTCCACCCCAAGCGCGCGGGCAGAGTTTGCCAGCGCATCCGCAATCCCACCTGTCCCGCCCCTGGAGAATCCCCAGGCACGGAAGACGCCATCGATCTCGCCCATATAGTGGTGCAGCAGCACGTATGCCGTGCCCGGCGAACGCGGTCCCATGAAGGTACCGATGATACCGCTGGCGGATAAGGTGCCCATCAGAGGTTCCGACTCGAACCAGCGCCCCAGGAAATCCGCTGAGCTCATCGTCATCAGCCTGACCAGGGTGTAGAACTGCTCCTGATCCAATCCCAGGAAATGGCGCGCCATCTGCAGCAAGCCGTTCAGTTCGCCAGGGTGCAGGCTGGTCGGGTCTGGAGGGACAATACCCAGGACGTACTTCACCGCCCTGGCCATCAGATGCATCATCCTGCCGTAGTCTTCGTACGCGTCGGCATCCCGGGTGGAGAACTTGCTGATATTGCGGTAGGTTTCGAAGTGGTCGGCACCCCTGTACAGGTAATCACCACCTGGCAGCGGGGTCAGCGTGCTTTCCAGCGGCAGGATCATCAATCCGTGTTGGGTGAGGTCCAGATCGCGGATGATCTCCGGGCGAAACAGGCTGACCACATAAGAATACACAGTGAATTTGAAGCCGGGGATGACCTCCTCGGTTACGCTCGCCCCGCCCAGTATGTGCCGCCGCTCCAGCAGCAAGGTCTTCAAACCTGCTTTTGCCAGGTAGGCAGCATTGACCAGACCGTTGTGCCCGCCGCCGATCACAATTGCATCGTATTCATTCGGCATCATCAAGCCCTCTTCCTGGGTGGATTGTAGAACGGGGTCTTTACCAGCCTGGCTTCCGCCCGGTGGCGGGTGTATTCCACGGTCACTTCCACGCTCACCTTATCCCCAATGCTGGCTGCATCACGCAGGAAGGTTCCCAAGCCAATATACTTCTTCAGCAGTGGTGAGAATGTGTGGCTGGTCATCTGCCCAACCTGCCGGGCTCCTTTATAGACTGGGACCGCCGAGCGTGATGCCCGCCCGGCTACGCTAGGCGCCAGGTTGTAGCGGTCGTACTGGGCTTCCAGCGAGTCCCAACTCACTTCGATACCAGCGAAGACCCACTTCGAGCCTGCCACCGCTTCTGCCTGCAGCGCCTTACGCCCAACGAAATCATCCTTACGCAAGTCGACCGCCCATCCCAGACCGACCTCATACGGAGACGATTTCTGGTCCTCTATCAGCGCTTTGCGAGCGGAGATGTAATCGACCCCGATCATGATCAACCCGGCTTCGATCCGGGCGATATCCAGTGCCAGCATGCCCGCCGGCGTAATCCCGTAGCCCTCTCCATGCCCAATCAGCATATCCCATAGTGCAATCCCATCCCCGGGCGCGAGCCACAATTCGTAGCCCAGGTCCCCGGTATAGCCGGTGCGCGTGACGGTCAATGGGATATCCCCAGCAGACCCCTGGGCTGCATGGTAATACTTCAGACTTTGCCAATCGATCCCCGATGCCGCCTGCCGCAGGATGTGACCGGCATTCGGACCCTGCAGCGCCAGAGCCGCCAGATCAGAAGATACGTCCCGAATATCTACCTGCATGCCGTAAGCGCAGTCCTGGAACCAGGCCAGGTTGGGGTCGGCGGCAGTGATGCGGAAATGATCGTCGGACAGCCTGTTAATCGTGCCGTCGTCGATGACCTTCCCCGCGTCATCACACCAGGGAGAGTACATCACCTGCCCGGTATCACAGCGGGTGATATCCCGCGTCATCACCCGGTCGACGAAGCGCAAGGCATCCGGACCACGGGCTTCATACTTGAACAGCGGCGTGACATCGATCAGAGCCGCTGAATTACGAATGGCATAATATTCACGGTCGTGGTTGTGCTCGTAGAGCGATGCAGCCAGATAACCCGACCAGTCGCGCCAATCATGGTTCTCGCACAGCTCCGCGCTGCGCTCGTGAAAGGGGGTTGGGATCGGCATAGGCAGTTCCTCAATGAACAGCCTCAAGCTGTCCGGTGATGGATGTAGTGGTAAAGCCATCTTGCCAGGTGAGGTGCGCGAATTCCCTGGCATCCATCGCTGTTTATACCGCTGAATGATAATACATTTTTTGGACTGCTGCGAGACGAGAGAGGCCTAAAATACCCAGGCAGTATGTAAGTCGGGGTGTTTCCCCGATTTACATACTGCCTTAATTGTGAAATCAATTTGATTATCCCAGCCGGGATATTAGCGATGGATGCGTGCTTCCACGGCAGGTGAATGCCTGGGGATATCCCAGCTGCGCAGCGACATCCCCAACCCTGTAAACACGAGCAGCGATCCCACTACCAGCAGCGAAGTATGCCAGACGTCGGCGTAGTTGACCCCGCCCCAGGTGTGGGTAGGACCCATCCAGTATTGGATTGTCAGCACCAGGACTCCCATCACGATTGCGGCGGCACCACTTCCGCCGCTGTTATCGCTCTGGCTGCGCTCGTAGTCCACTCCCTGCCAGATGGCGGGGATGCGGTAGATCAGGAACACGATCAGCGTCAGCACCGTCGTATATACCACCGGGTCGACGGGCATCGAGCTGCCCCGCAGGCTGCGCGAGACCAGCATATGGATGACTCCGACCAGGATTCCCAGGACCAGCACGATCAAGGTGAACCGGTAAGCGTTCGGCCTGCCTCTGACCAGCATCACCACTGCCCGCACCCCCATCACGCCAACCGTAACAGTGGCAATAACGAATAGGATATAAAGCCACTTGAACGGGACAAGCGCTGCCCATTTATCACCGTATGTCTCAGCCGCCAGGGCGATACACGTAGTGCCAGCTCCGCTCAGGATTGTAAATGCAGCGGTCAGTCCCATCAGCACGACCCCAATAAACCGCAGCACCTTTGCCCACCATTTATTTCTTGTCATCCGGACCTCCGATCTTCATTTAACTATGAGGAGTGGAGTGGGTAAATGGATGATCCATTCACCAATTCCACTCCCGTCACGATCATCCCAAGTTAAAGCCAGCCACGAATGCAGCCGTCATCGCCAGCAGCAGACCTGGCAGCAGATTCATAATGGTCTCATGCGGGAGGACCGGCTTCCCCATTTTTAGGAAGGAAAGCAGCAGCCCTCCCAGCCCGATCAACCCCCCGCCGATCCCGACCAAGATAAATCCGGGATTTACCCGACCGGAGAGGCTCAAATATACCGGCAGGATAAAAATCACCAGCCCGGCGATCCCATGTACAACCACCAAAACGAGGGTTGCCGGGCGACCCGCAGCAAAATCACGGGTGATCAGGACCGCCACAAAGCCTGCCAGAGCGAAGACCAGATACGGCACTCGTATGGCAGGCAGGTACTCCCACACCATACCGAGTGATATGCTCAACGGAATAGAGGTTGCCACGACGACCACAACCTGGCTATCCAGAACTTCATAACCCAGGATCAGCAGCAGCAGGCATGACACCAGCAGCACCCCAAACCCGATTGTATAGCAGACCTGAGGTACAGCCTCTAGATCGTCGATCCCCACCGCGATCTGGTAAGCTGCCAGCAGGCTGCTGGCCAGCAGGAGGACCCTGTTCAGGATAGAGAACTTCACAGAGCTTCCATGGCCAGCATCAGCATCGAGGTCAGCATATACAGGGAAGCATACTTGAACAGCCCAAAATTGACTCGCTCAGAAGGGCGAAATACACTGGCAACTGCCAGCATAAGAAGTCCCGCGGACATCACGACCAGCAGCCGCAGGTAGCCCCACTCCATCCCAATCAGCATGCCGGCAACCCCTATCGTTATTGCCGCCAGCAGGCTCGATATCGCCAGCGCAACCCGGGTCAATGTAAAACCATATGTGGAAGGGAATGTCGGTATTCCGGCTGCTTGATAATCATCGTAATTACGCATGCTGAACGTCATGATATGGGTCGGAATCCAGAACAATACCGACAGGCTCAGCAGGAAGCCCGTTATATCGATAGAACCTACCCCAAGCGCCCTTCCCGCCAGGATCGGCATCCCGCCCGCGACCCCTCCCCAGATGATCGACCAGCAGGTACGGCGCTTGAGCCACATGGTATATACAACTACATCGAAGAACAACCCGGCGAACACGACCAGTCCATACAGCGGGCTCATCGCCACGGCCAGCCCGACACCCAATATTGCCAGGGCCAGTCCCAGGCGCAGCGCCTCAGACGGCGTGACCTGTCCAGAAGCCAGCGGCCGGCTGCAGGTTCGCGTCATCTTCATATCGATGTCGCGGTCGTACCACATATTCAGAATCGTACTGCCCGCAATTGCCAGGAACAGGCTGGCTGTCAGTCCGGCGAGCGTCGTCCAATGCACGACCGGGCAGCGGGCGCTTATATAGCCCGCCAGTCCGGTGCTGAGCAGCAGACCAGTCTGCAGGCTCTTGGTCATCGACCAGTACATCCGCAGTTTGGATCTGGGTGTTTGCAATGTAGTAGGCAGCAAAGTCATATCAGCTCCCGGTGTTCCATGAAAAACCCATGGTTGCCAATTCCGTCAAGTTTTCACCTAGCACAGCGGAAGCCAACCGCCGGGCTGTAATACTCCGGTGAGGCATTGTTGCGCGTCCAGACTCTTAGGTTATAGCCGTAATTCTGCAGGCTGCCGCCACGCATATAGCGGTAGTGCTGTCCTTCATAAACATCGCCGGTCCACTGCCAGACATTCCCGGCCATATCGTAAAGACCATAGGGGCTGGCGGAAGCCTGTGTCTGGTAATCGTGATAGCTGTTCCCATTATAGTAGCCAACCGGCGTGGTATTGCCTGCTCCGCCGAAAGTTTTTTCGAATATATCGTGACTGCTGTAATAATTGGCGTTGTTCCGCTCCAGGCTGTCACCCCAGGGAAAGGGTCGCCCGTCGGTCCCGCGGGCTGCTTTTTCCCACTCAACTTCACCTGGCAGGCGCCAGCCGTGATGTTCGCAGAAGGCTTTGGCTCCGAACCAGGTAACCATGACCATTGGGTGATTCTCATACCCGCTCTGGGCGGTGAATTTGCCGCCATCGAAGTCCAATCGCAGTCCAGGATCATCCAACGGGATGTGCGGGTAATCGCCGGATGCGATCTCCACTTCGTGCTCATGAGCATAGAATGTATCACCCGGGTAATAGCCCACCACCGCTTCGCCTGCCACCTTCACCGTCCCATCAGCCAGTGCCTGGTTCAAATACTCGGCATACTGGTCATTGGTCACATCGGTCAACATCATCTCGTAATCGTAATCAACCTCAGTAACATGGTCGTGCAGACCCATCAAAAATTCACCGGCGGGGATGGAAGCCCAGGCTTCCACATCGACACCTGTTTTTACAGGCTCTTGGGGCGTTTGCGCCGGCTGCACCCCGCAACCATACAAAAGGATCGCCAGCGAGATGATCATAACGCGGAAATATTTCATAACGCCACTCCCTTAGACAGCCGGCTCTTCGGATTCGTTCATCCAACGCCCATCCCGCTTGAACAAGTCTGCCAGACGCCAGATCATCAACGATGCCAGCGCTACCAGTACTGCCGCCAGCCCAAGGTCACCCAGCAGCATCGTCCAGTTGACTAGCGGCTGCTGCGCCGATTCAGTCACGAAAAGGCGCTTCATTTCGAATACTGTTACCGCCGCGAAAGCCAGGTCTGACCCGATGATCACCGTCCATCCGAAGATCTGACGCCATTTGCCCTTCAGCCCCGCCATATCGGCATAGTAGAGCAGGATGATTGTGGCAATAATCCCCGACAGGATGTGCCAGTGCCCGGTCAGCACGATGCGCTCCTCGCGCGCCGGCCATACGCGGAATATCTCATCCAGCTTGACCGCCATGAATATGCCAACCCCACTGACGGTGAAATTCATAAACACCATCTGCCACAATGAGCCGAAACGCAGCGGGTCGCGCAGAAGCGCTTTCAGGCTGCTCAAAAATCCGCCCTTTTGGATGCCGCGTTCTTGCAAACCCTCCCAGATCAGCTTGCGCCAGCCGTAAATAACCAGGAACAGGGCCGCCAGCATCACCAGGACCGAGCCAACATAGATGATGGTATGCGCCCATTCCACCCACACCACCGACCAGGCACCCAGAGAGATGACAACCGTACCGGAGATCATCAGCGGCATGGCAATCTTATGCAGTGGTCCTTTGAAGTCGAACCATTTTCCAATGATCAGCGTCAAGGCGATGGCGATCAGCGTCAGCATGATATGCAGGTGCCCGATAATCGATTTCTGCAGCAAGGTCTTGACCGGTTCGCGGATCAGGTCTTCTGCCAGGAATGTCTCGTGACCGTTGCCCCAGTACGATCCGGTAACTGCCCCGAAGAGCGCCGATCCAAGTGTAGCTGCTGCCATGGTGAAGAAGGCAACTCGCTCCAGGTCCAGCCCACCCCGGGTGTGTGCGTACGCCAGATCTTGTATGGCATACTCCCGGTTCCAGGGCCACAGCGCTGCTGCCAGCAGCAGTCCGGCGAAGAAAGACAGTGATAATCCGAACAGGTACAGCCCATGGAAGACGAAATTGTGACCGAAGTAGCCGAAAGCCAGTCCAAAGATCAGGGTGAAGATATAACCGAAGGTCATCGTGCTGTTGATCGTAGTCTTCTGGTGTTCTTTCATCGGCACGATGGCGGTGATGAAATACACATCGATCGCCACGACCGCCACTGCAATCGCGTGGTACAGCAGGATGATCCGTCCTTCCCGCTCCGCCTCCACCATCTCCATGCCAAATACCCTTACCACCACTTCCCGGATGCCGAATTCCGCCATTGGACCGGAGAGCATGCCGAAGATTGCCGTGACCAGGGCGATCAGACCGATCGCAACCAGCACCAGACCTCTGGTTGACTTGAACAGATAATTAAAACGCAGCTTGAGAGCTTGCATACAGATCGCTCCTCAACAATAAATAGTGCTATACACGATCCGCGGGAACTGGATGCTCCCCTGAACCGCGTTACATCTAAACGTGCGCAGTTTTGTACAGGATATTTAGCTCAGACTGGCTAAGCAGTCGCTTTGATATCCTTGACGAAACCCCAGGCAAATGCCAGGGTCATCATCAGCAGCAGCAAGGGTCCCAGGATGGTCAGTACCAACGCCTGGCTGAAGAAGAGGAATCCCATCATGTAATAGATGTCGTAAAGTCCTCGCTTTACCTTGAAGCGTCCCCAAAATCGCCAGATCAGATATAGGGCTATCAGACCGGTGACCAGCAATACGATTCGATCCAAGACGTTTATGGCGTCCTCCCCGATTGAAGCACGGAAAAAGTTAAGCACATCATATGTCAAGTATTAGACGTCCTCAAGTAACAAATGTCCATTATTTGACACATTTTATACTGCCTACATTTTCGCACTTAATCGCCGCCCTGTAAGTGGTTTTTGTACAATCCATGACGAGTGCTGGAGATTATGCCTGACTGCCTTCTGGAATCGCCTGGCTCATCACCTTACTACGCTGTCAGCCTGCCGCCCAATCGGCGATTAATGACCGTGTAGCTGGCAGGAGCAGAATAACCACCAGGAGGGTGCTCAGCAAAGGAGATGGCATAAACATCGAGAAGCGCTTTACTTCGAGCATGTTCACCACCCCTAAAGGGTATCCACCCAGGATAGCCAGCAGACCAGCACCGAGCCCGACCACCTGCGCCCAGCTCCTGCGCCCTAATAATGCGAAGATAAACACCGCCCAGGCGGCCGCCGCCCACCAATTGATCTGCTGGACCATCACGTACATCCCATTCAGTGTCGGCTGACTACCTGAGAGCTGGATCTTATCGATGGTCGCAACGCCATCCATAAATGCCAGAATGTATGCCAGACCACCCGTGAAGGCCAGGCTGCCTATGCGCCAGTCAACCCGGCGTACGAAGAGCAATCCGACCCACAAGACCAGGTTCGGGAAGAATACCGCCGCAGTGACCGGTGTAGCTCCACGGCTCATTGCTGGGATCATCGGGAAGAAACCCGCCAGCAGGCTGAGCGTGGCTGCGATCACTCCTAACATCCAGGCCCACTTCTCCCGGATGAGGAAACCATAGAAAGACAGCATCCATAACACGCCAGCCGCTATTGCCAGGTAGCCAAGGATTGGAAAGACCAGGCGTACCACCAGCGCTTCATCCGGACGACCCGCATCCATCTCAACCTGGATCATCGGGTTGTAAATGATGATGAACAGGTAGAAAGCGACCAGGCCGATTATGGCTCCTATCGCTGCCAATATTGCTCCTAATTTGTAGCGTTCGTTCATAACAGACCTCCTTTCGATTCTGAGTTCAGATCAAGATGTACCGTCCGACCTGCGCCTGGCGCTCCCGGCGCTTCGATCCGGTTGACTACTCCGCGCACGCCCGGGACATAAGCCGCGACCACCTCTGCGCTCTCCCATAGCTCCAGCGATTGCAATCTCCCCGCCAGGTGGACAATACCATCCTGCACACCCACCCGCAATCCTGCGGAGGTATGCAGCGCCAGATCCAATGCCTGGATGTCAGCCACGCGCAGGCTGTCATCATTGCTTTGGTCACGACCCTTGCTATCAATTGCTGTCATAGAAAAACCCGGTCTGGTATCAGTTTACCAACCGGGCTTTCTGGATTCTACGACTTAGGTCGTGTTTCGGCTATGTATTACCCCGCCGGGCTAATCCTTGTTCATCCAGAATTACGATCTCATTACGTTTGACCTGCAACAGACCTTCATTTTCCAAACCGCGCAGGGCGCGGCTGAGCACATCCCTGACAGTCCCCAGGCGGGTAGCCATCTCATCATAAGTTGTCCAGGAGCGGCGGGGGACGACCAGCCTATCGTCCGACCTCTCAGCGTGCTTGAGCAGCGTAAGTGCGATGCGCGCCTGCACATCTCTCAATGCCAGGTCCTCGACCAGCTCGACGAAGTAGATAATCCGCTCACTCAGCTTTCGTATGAACGCATGCGCGAGCTCAGGATGACCCGTAATAAGGTCCATAACCGCAGACCGTTCGATGACCAGGCACTGGACTTCTTCGAGCGCAATCACTGTCCCGGGATACGGTATACCGGTGAATACCGCCACATCACCGAAGATCTCCCCTGCCTTGAGGAATAACATGGCCTGCTCACGCCCTTCAGGAGAGATGCGGATCGCTTTCACCCATCCTGATACTAGGATGAAGAGCTGCTCGGGCGGCTCACCCTGCAGATAGAGGACCTGACCGGCTGAATAACGGCTCCTGGTAGCCCGTTTAACAACAGCGGCTTTAATTTCCTCTGGCAGCTCTGCCAATGGACCGGCAAGGGATATGTCAGCGGCCATCGCTCTCCGGATACACTGCCAGCGCCATCCCTGCCAGCGCATCGGCCCCAGAGCTATTACCCCAACCTGCAAGCGCAGCCGCACATTGCGCCGGACTGTGCTCACCGGTCATGATGCCATCCAGTGCCAGGACCAGACGCTCGTCTGCCTGCCCCTGGCAGGCGCATTCGATCAGGTTGGCTGATAGCAGGCTTGTCTTCTCATAGGCCAGGGTTATCAGATCCGCGAAGATGTCTCCCCGCCCCAGGTCTGGCAGGAGAACATCTCCCCAGCGGCTCAATGCCAGCGCAAGACCGGAGAGCAGGTCATCACCTGAAGGCGTCAGCCCGGCACCCAGACCGAGCACCGCTCCGCAAGCATTGAGGAATGCTCCTTTCTTGCGTTCCAGGATAGCCATCCGCATCTCGTTAAGGGTTTTGTTTATACCGTTTGAATGGGTGGTTGCCCCCTCATTATCATCCAATAGTGCAGCCAGAAAATCAGCAAACAGGCTCTCTTTTTGCATCAAGGAAAGTTCCCGGTTAATGTCCACCAAACTGTTCCAGCGCTGGTCAACGGGGAGGAATTCAGGCGGCAAGGGTGGTGCCCGCCAGATCGCGGCCTGTTCAAAATGAAAGCGATTTCCAGTGGTGGGAAAATCAATGCTTCTCTCGTCGATCTTGACTGGCATGCCGGCCTCAATAGGATGCAACACACCATCAAACCCTTGCAGGTTCAGGGTTAGCGGCCCGCAGTAGCTTTCAGTCGACAGGAAGATTACCCACTTGGAACTGAGGTTTAAGAAAACACCTCGTGAGGTTGTCCCTATTACTACAGCATCCGGTTTCTCAGAGAGTGACTCCGAAGCAATCCTCCCAATCTGGGTGATTCGAATGTCTTTCAATGGCATATCCGGATGATTGGCAGTAGAGATGTAACTTATACGTTATGAGGGAATTGCCTTGGGAGGGAAATGTACCTGCCATCACTCATTTATAAAAGGTTGTCCAAGCGCCTCGGGACGGGCTGCGCCCCAGCGAGTCCTGAACCATTTTGTTGACATGAGCACCAAAGCACCCAGGGTAATGGCAAAGGGAACGGTCCTCCAAATATACCTGGACATGACACCCGGCAGCACAAGCTGAGGGTTGAGGGAAAGCTGCCACAAAACTCCAAAAAGCACCGAGCCAGCAAGCAAGATAATCGGATTCCACATGGAGAAAAAAACCAGAGCCAGTGCAATGAAACCCCATCCCATCAGGAAGTTATAGCTCCATACCGGGTTGTAATCCAGTGAATATATTGCTCCAGCGAACCCCATCAGCATCCCACCCAAAATTACGCACAGATAACGGGTCTTATAGACACTGATCCCGGAAACTTCCGCAACCATTGGGTTCTCTCCCACAGATCTTACTTTCAAGCCTATATTTGTTTTGGAAAGGACGAACCAAGTAATAAATACTAAAAATACGCCAAGATAAAAGAAGGGGGAAATTCCTAGAATGGTTGGAATTCGCTCTAATCCCAACGGGCCTGCATGAGGGCTGCCGATATAGGTGGTCAGACCGAAGCCCAGGATCCAGATGCCCATCCCACTCACAACCTGGTCAACGCCAAGCGTGATGGATACGAAACCATGCAGCAGGCCGAGTATGCCTCCGACCGCAATCGCGACAAGAAAACCGACTAAGTAGCTGCCCGTGGATTGGGCGGTGAGGAAACCCAGGGTGCCGCCGAATAGCATTATCCCCTCGATACCAACATTGATTACACCCGAACGCTGGTTGATCAGTTCACCCAGCCCGGCAAAGGTGAAAATCATTGATGCAGCAAGGCTTCTAACTATGAACACCCACATCGATTTGCTCCTTATCAGGATTTGCTTGAGTAAACACAATTTTGTAGCGGTAAAAGAATTGAAAACCCACCAACGAAATCATGAGAACTCCGAGCAGCGCATAATCTACCCCAAAGTTCATATGCAGCTGCCCTTGAACGAATCTCCCCCCGGCGGATAATCCTCCGAAGAGCAGCGCTACAGGAATCGCTGCAAGCGGATTCCCTTGAGAAATGAGCCCACAAATGATGCCGTAGAAAGCCAGGTCGCCGAACTCACCATAATTCTTGGGAATCTTATAGAGACCAGGATCTGAAGCGAAATAGTGGTATCCCGCCAGACCTGCAAGAGCGCCTCCGAGGATAAAAACCAGAAGAGGTATCATGGATGTCCGGATTCCGGCATATCGCGCAGCTAACGGGCTGAGTCCGTAAGCCTTGATTTCGTAACCAA
>JAQBDA010000206.1:0-10296 GCA_032124675.1 Chloroflexota bacterium | reverse complement strand
GCTGGAATTCCTGGTAGTGTCTAACGATTGATCGAAATTACGAATGTTTAACAATCTCACGAACGCCTAAATAAAAATAAGGGATGAAAATCCATTGTACACGGTTTTCATCCCCAATCTCAGGGTAGAGGGGAATATACCCTGATTGCAAAGTGCTTTACTTAGGAAGTCGTTACTTGTGACCGCTTGCGGAATGCTTTTATCCAGCGCATGGCATATTCATCGCGCCCCATGAGCAGGTCGCATGCCAGCAGGAGATTGCGGATCTCATCCACAGTCGGGTCGGTGATAGCCGCGGTCAGGCCGCGCGCGATCGCCAGCGCCAGGTATGCCACATTGATAGTCTTGCGGTCGGGCAATCCGAAGGATACGTTGCTGGCCCCCAGGCTCAGGTTGACTCCCAGCTCACGGCGCACCAACTCAAGCGAATCCAGCGTGACCTGCCCGGCTTTATGGTCTGCCCCGACGGTCAGCGCCAGGCAGTCGATGACCACGTCCTCCGCAGGGATGCCGTAATCCGCCGCCCTGTTCACCAGCTTGCGCGCCACTGACAGGCGCTCCTCGGCGCTGGCGGGGATGCCGCTCTCGTCTGTGATCACCCCGATAACCGCCGCGCCATACTCCTTCGCCAGGGGCAGGACGCGTGCCATCATCGCCTCTTCGGCAGTCGTGGAATTGATCAACGCTTTACCCGGATATACTTCCAGAGCTGCTTTCAAAGCATCCGGGTTGGCAGAGTCGAAACATAACGGCATCTGGACTACTTCCATCACCGCCTGGGCAGCTCCTCGCAATAATGCGGGTTCGTCCGCACCGGGAATACCGGCATTGACATCCAGGATTTGGGAGCCGGCTGCCACCTGCTTGAGCGCATCCTCCTGGACTATCGTGAAATCACCCTGCGCCATGCTCTCAGCCAGCTTCTTGCGCCGGGTGGGGTTGATGCGCTCGCCAATGACAGCGAACGGCTGGTCGGGGCTGATGATGGCGATATTATCTTTGAAGGTCAGCTTGGTTTCCATGATTTTAATTCACCCTTGCATCTTGAAATTCCACGGTACGCAATCCTGTGGGGCTTCCCCAGAGATAACCATCGTCGGAGGAGACCCTCCCCAGTATACCATTCAGAATTAGTATGTGATAGGCATCACATATCCGGATGGATCTCAGCTTTTTTCCACTGGCAATTCGCCGGGCAGCGAGTAGAATTAACGACAAGGCAGCAGATACAGAGAACGGGTGCAAGGTTATCTGCACCCCCGGTCAGTAAGGAGAAGGGATTCATATGGATTTCGCCGATCGTGTTACCAGCCTCCAACCTGAAGGAGCCTATCGCGTGTTAGCGCAAGCCCAGGCGCTGGAAGCTGCCGGGCGGGAGATCATCCACCTGGAAATCGGGCAGCCTGACGTGCCCACATTCGAGAACATCAGCCAGGCAGGCGTTCAGGCTATCCAGCAGGGCTACACCCGCTATACACCATCAGCAGGCTTGCGCACGCTGCGGGAAGTGGTTGCCGAAGATGCCTCCCGCCGCATCGGCGTCAGGTTTGCCCCCGCACAGGTGGTCATCGGTCCAGGCGCCAAACCTGCGCTGTTCTTTCCTACCCTGGCTCTCGTTCGCCCAGGGGACGAAGTGATCTACCCTGACCCTGGATTTCCCACCTACCCGGCGATGATCGAGGTGGCAGGTGGTATACCTGTGCCGGTGCCGCTGAGTGAGGAGAATGATTTCAGCTTCGACCTGGATCATTTTGACCGCCTGCTCAGCGACCGCACGCGCATGATCCTGCTCAACTCACCCAGCAATCCGACTGGCGGGGTGATGACGCCTTCTGCGCTGGAGCATATTGCCGCAGCAGCACACGAGCGGGATATCTGGGTGCTCTCCGACGAGATCTATTCCCGGCTGGTTTATGAATCGCCAGCCCCCAGCATCGCCTCACTGCCGGGGATGGCCGAACGCACGATCATCTGCGACGGGTTCTCCAAAACCTATGCCATGACCGGCTGGCGTCTGGGCTACGGCATTATGCCTGAAGCGCTCGCTGAACGGGTGGAGCTGCTTCTGACCCATTCGATAGGCTGCACGGCGAGCTTCACCCAGATTGCCGGCGTCGAAGCGCTGACCGGACCGCAAGATGAAGCCGAGTCTGTAGTCGCCGAGTACCGCCGGCGGCGAGATGCGCTGGTCAGCGGTCTGAACGAAATACCCGGCACCCGCTGCCGCACACCACAAGGGGCATTCTACGCCTTCCCCAATGTGGCATCCTACGGGCGCAGCGCCTCCTGGCTGGCGGAATACCTGCTCGAAGAGGCCGGCGTGGCACTGCTGCCGGGTACTTCATTCGGTCAATACGGTGAGGGCTACCTGCGCTTGTGCTTTGCGAACTCGATGGAAAACATCCTGCGCGCCCTGGATCAGATGAGTGAGGCTTTAGGCAAAATCGCCTGACTTATGGTTGTTAGAACATCACGATTAAAGAAGTAACAGTCATCTTATTCCGAAGCAACGGTATCTTGCGGACGAATGGCGATCACCGGCAGCAGCTCTCCCAGTGCGCGCACATCGGCTTCGCTGCCGTCCAGACGGTAGCCCATAAAGCCTGCCAGCTGGCTCAACGCCCCCGGGTGGCGGTGATGATAATCCACCAGCTCATCTCCTGCCAGCTTTGGGGGCAGGCGCTCAGCATACGCTTGAAAGCGCTGGTGCCCGGTCCGGATGGAGACCTGAGGGTTTTCGATCACGTTGCGGTACCAGTCCGAACTCTCCCCCCAACCGGACACAACATAGAAAGCGTTGTCCCCCTTGTCGTGCCGCACCACTTCCAGCACTGTCTGCCGCGGCAGACCGGACTTGCGCCCGGTATGGGTCAGCTGTAGAAACCTACTGCCAAGCAGCCAACCCAGCCCCCAACGGTACAGCCATAGTGGGGCACGGAATGCCAGCCGGGTCAGCCCGCTTGGCGGCTGTATCTCTTTGATCTTCTCAGGCATATCTCTGATCCTATTCTGCCCTTAATTGTAGAAGCTACATCGAACATCAGTCCCATATAACCAGACTGCAGAAGCCAGGTACTAGTCTTCAGCCCTACGGGGGAAGAAAGCACCCGTCTTGCGGCAGTAGGCCGCATAACTCTCCCCATAGCGCAGCAGCAAGTCCTGCTCCTCCGCCCACGACATGATCAGAAAAATGGGAATGTAGAAGAATGAGAACAGGACCAAGAAGGGGGAATTCAGCAGAAAGGCGATCACCCACCACAGGAATACCTCTCCGGCAGCCTGGGGGTGGCGAATGCGATCATATATCCCACCGAAAAGGACCTGATCTTTTATGGGGCGCAGCGCCTCTTCACCTGCATCACGCATCCCTTTTACCATCAAAGTCACAGCCGGTATGCCGATCGCCAGGGCGATCAAGATCGAGATCCCCCATGACCAAGGGAACTGCCGAGGCAGGCGCAAAGGCAGCGGGTAAAAGCAGTAAACCACGTAGCTGGCGGTCGTGACCAGCTCGAAGAACATGGCGATCACCCGATCACGAGCGCACATTTCATACGCTCGAGAGCCAACGACCAGCTCGCGCCCGGCCGGGCTCACGCTGCGGACATAAAAATATAACAAGAGCATTGAGGAGCCTATCAGCACAGCGAAGTTCGCCCAGGCAATCATCGATCTCACCTCCGTGATGCGATCATCCAACGGGTCTGATAAATCATATAGGGAAACGACGACCCTGTAAAGTTGCAGCCGCTTGACCCATTAAATCTTATCTGATATGATCTTAAAGGGCAACCCCAGACCTGGGATGCAAATTTTAATTGCGCTCGTGTGATCGTTTTTCATCCTTCAGTCATCACAGTGCAAAAGTGCCGTTTATAAATCTAATTCCATACGTCAGGAACGGTCCAGCCGGTGGAGTACCTGCCGGGCTGCATATCTCCTGCACGTTTTTCAAACCGGCTGGATACTCCATGCTCGATAATCCTTCGAGAGTTGGAAACCGGTGTGGGCTCACACTCTCCAGACCGGATTATTCTAAACCCATAGGATCGATGTCTGAGATTATACAATCCCCCTTGGATCACCTGATCGCGGTTTATGGTGAAGATACCGGCACACGAGTATATACCGAATACCGCCGCCTGGTCGAAAAGTATCGAGCTTTGCTTCATATCCCTGAGCACCCCGGCCTGAGCGAGCGGGATGCTGTCATGATCACATATGGCGACCAGGTTCGGCAACCGGGTATCCCACACCTGCAATCACTAACCGAATTCTGCACAGCGTACGTACAGGGCACGATCAGCGCAGTACACATCCTGCCATTCTTCCCCTACTCATCGGATGATGGCTTCTCGGTGATCGATTACCGGCAGGTGGATCCCGGCCTCGGAACATGGCAGGATATCGAAAGCCTGGGCAAGCGATTCAAATTGATGTTCGATGCCGTGATCAATCATATCTCAGCCGGCAGCGACTGGTTCGACAGATTTCTGCAGGATGAGCCGCCCTACACAGGTTATTTCATCGTCATCGAAGGGGACCCTGATCTATCCGCGGTCGTCCGACCACGGGCACTGCCCCTGTTGAGCAGCTTCACCACCCCTTCCGGTGAGAAGAAGGTCTGGACCACATTCAGCGACGACCAGGTCGATCTGAACTACCGCAACCCGCTGGTACTGATCGAGATCCTCGATACACTCCTCTTTTATGTCCTGAAGGGCGCAAGCCTGATCCGGCTGGATGCGATCGCATACCTGTGGAAAGAGATCGGGACTGCATGCATCCATCTGCCCCAAACTCACCAGCTGGTCCAACTCATGCGCGCAGCACTGGATGATATCGCCCCGCACGTCCAGATCATCACCGAGACCAACGTCCCGCATGATGAGAACATCTCGTACTTTGGAGATGGGATAAACGAGGCAGGCTTGGTATATAACTTTGCCCTCCCGCCGCTGGTGCTGCACACCCTGCGGACCGGGGACTCAACGGCTATCTCCAGATGGGCATCGGGGTTGAGCCTGCCACCTTCCCGGGTCACCTTCTTCAATTTTCTGGCCTCCCACGACGGGATCGGGGTCACCCCCGCAAAGGGATTGATCTCGCCAGACGATATACAGGCCTTGGTAGACCTGGCGCTGGCGCACGACGGGAAGGTCTCATACCGCTCTAACCCGGACAGCTCACAAAGCCCGTACGAGCTGAACATCAATTATTTCGACGCGCTCTCCGATCCATCATCTGAAGAAGCACAGGAAACCCAGGTAGACCGCTTCATTGCAGCGCATGCGATCATGTTCTCGCTGGTGGGGGTGCCGGGGATCTATTTCCACAGTCTGACCGGTTCGCGCGGTTGGGCGGATGGCATCCTGGAGACCGGCAGGAATCGCACAATCAACCGCCAGAAGCTGGAACTGGTTGAGATTAAAGCACAGCTTGCAAACCCGGCTTCACTCCGTGCAAAAGTATTCCAACGCCTTATCCATCTATTGGAAATTCGTGCATCTCAACCCGCATTCAACCCCTACGGCAGGCAGCAGGTGCTGGATATCGACGGGCGCGTGTTTGCAGTGCGCCGAATTTCTCCCGGCGGTGAGCAGGGCCTATTATGTCTGCAGAATATCTCTACTCAAAAGGTCACTCTGCCCCTGAATCAGCTCGACCTCCCCCAGCTCGATGGACACCCGGTCGACCTGGTGGCAAATGTCCTGATCAGCCCTCATGAAGATGACCATCTTAAGCTGCACCCATACCAGACGATCTGGATCGCACCAGGCAGGGGATGGAACCATGAAGATTGACCTCCTGCACTACTCAGCGCCCCCTGTTGTGGGCGGGGTGGAGAGTGTGATCGGTCACCATGCTCGCTTGATGGCTGCCGCGGGTCACTCAGTGCGGCTGTTGGCCGGGCGGGGTGAGTCCAACGACCCACGGACCCCGGTCATCGATCTCCCGTTGGCCGATTCTCGCCACCCGCGCATCCTGGAAGCCAAGCGCCTGCTGGATCAGGGACATCTGCCGGAAGACTTCGAAGCCTTGACGGGTGAGCTTGCCTCACAGCTGCAAGAGATCACAAACCAGACAGATATCCTCATCGCCCATAATGTCTGCTCGCTGCATAAGAACCTGGCGCTCACCGCTGCGCTTCACCGGTTGGGCCGGAGTTCAACTTCACTGCATACAATCCTATGGCACCACGACCTGGCATGGACGACGCCCCGCTACCGCTCAGAGCTGCACGAGGGATACCCGTGGGACTTACTGCGCCAGGACTGGCCATTTGCCACCCAGGTGGTGGTCTCAGAGCTGCGCCATCAGGAGCTGTCGGATCTAATCAACGTACCTGCATCACGAGTTGTCGTGGTACCCAACGGGCTGGATATCCGCCAGTTCCTCAAGCTTGAAGATCAGACCTTCGATTTTATCCGGCAGTTAGACCTGCTAGCTGCCGCGCCGCTGCTGCTGCTGCCGGTGAGGATCACCCCGCGCAAGAATATCGAGCTGGCCCTGCAGATCATGGCAGCCCTGCAGGTAGCTTATCCGGCAGCCAGGTTGGTCATCACGGGACCGATGGGGCCGCACAACCCTGCAAACATCCATTACTTTAACCAGCTGAAAAAGCTGCGAGATGAGTTACACTTACAGGTGGCAGTACACTTCCTGGCAGAGATAACCCCGGCATATCTGCCGGACGAGGTGATCTCGGATTTCTACCACCTGGCAGATGGGCTGATCTTACCCAGCCGTGAGGAGGGCTTTGGGATTCCTATCCTGGAAGCCGGAATCTCAGGTCTTCCGATATTCTGCAGCGATATCCCTCCCCTGCGGTCTATCGCCGGAGACAATGCAGTCTATTTCCAACCCGATGCAAACCCGGGGCAGGTTGCTGAGCTGATCAACAGATATCTGTCCGCGGATATGGTTTACCCGCTTCGTATTGAGGCCCGCGTCCGATATACCTGGGAAAAAGTCTACCAGGAACAGATCGAGCCGCTATTGAGAAATCCACAGGTTATATGAGAAAATACAACGCGCCTGCTTATAAGAGAGTAATCATACCCATCCTTCACGATTGTGCTTGTGATGGGGCGGTGACCATTGCTAAGTACATCGTCGGTCAAGGCGAAGTCATCCTGGTGGGTCTGGTCAAGGCACAGGTGGGAGAGCCGCTCAGTGCGGCAGCCAATCAGGCACGTCAGGTGCGAAAGCTGATGCGCCATTATTCCAAACAGGAACGGGTTCGCAGCGTGAGCAACGTCCAGGTTTCCACGAATGTGGTGGAAGAATTGACCAGCTATGTAAAAGACAATCCGCAGTCCGATTTGCTGCTGCTGGAATGGCCCTGCCATTTCGAGGCATTGGGAGTGACGCTTGAAGAGGTGATGCACTGGACGAATTGCGACCTGGCAATAATCCGTGGACCGCTGCCTGCAGAACCGAAGAACCTGTTGGTCCCGATCCGCGGCGGTCCCTACGCGGATCTGGCAGTGCGTATCTCTCTGGAAATTGCCCGTTCAACGCAGACCAATGTCAACACTCTTCACATCCTCCCCACCACAACCAGTATGGAGGGCACCAGCACATTCAACGGTCTTGCGCACGTGCTCCCGCAGCTGCCCGAGATAAATCCCATCGAGGTCCATACTGACTACCCGCTTGAAGCCATCCTGTCTGAAGCCTGTAAGTACGATCTGGTCGTCATAGGTGCCTCCGCGCAGCCCGTAGAGCGGGAACATTTCGGCCTGGTTGCGGATCATATTTTGCAAGAGAGCCCGGTCGCAGTGATGGTCGTCAAGGCTCACCGGACCTACCCGGCAGAACGAAGGGATGAGGCGTTGGGTCAGATTGCGATCTCGATCCTGGTGGACAAGTGGTTCGCGGAGAACACCTACCGCGCAGACGAATTCTCGAACCTGGAGTACCTGCTGGCACTCAAACGCGACCAGAATGTAACCATTAGTCTGGCTCTCCCGGCGCTGAACGAAGAAGAGACGGTTGGCAAGGTCATCCAGACAGTAAAGTCAGCACTCATGGATGAAGTCCGGATTCTGGACGAGATCGTCCTGATGGATTCCGACTCAAGCGACCGGACACGCGAGATCGCCAGCGAGTTGGGGATACCGGTGCATATCCACCAGGAGACGCTGCCCCAATACGGCTCGCGCCCGGGCAAGGGCGAAGCTTTATGGAAGAGCATATACGTAACCCACGGGGATATTTTGGTGTGGATCGACACGGATATCGTCAATATCCACCCGCGCTTCATCTATGGACTGCTGGGACCCTTGCTGCTGAACCCAAGACTGAAATTCGTCAAGGGATTCTACCGCCGCCCTATCAAGGTCGGGGACCGCATCCAGGCAGGGGGCGGCGGCAGGGTGACCGAGCTGACTGCCCGCCCACTGTTGAACCTGTTCTACCCTGAGCTATCCGGGTTGATCCAACCGCTCTCCGGGGAATACGGGGGGCGCCGTTCTGCGCTGGAACAGCTGCCATTCTCGTCCGGCTACGGGGTCGAGATCGGTCTGCTCATCGATATTGTGGAACGCTTCGGGCTGCAAGCCATCGCCCAGGTCGACCTGCGTGAGCGCATCCATCACAACCAGCCGCTCGAGTCGCTCAGCAAGATGTCATTCGCAATCATCCAGACCGTTATCCGAAAGCTGGAGCGGCGTTATGGCAGGGATATGATCGCAGATGTCAATAAAACTATGAAGCTGATCCGCTACGATCCCGGTCGTTTCTTCCTGGAGATCGAGAGGATCGCCGAGCAGGAACGCCCACCCATGATCGATCTGCCGGAATATGCCCGCCTGGTGCAGGAAGCCAGCCAGACGGTTGATTGACCCGGTTTTTCAGCGTTTCAGCGGTACTCACCCATCCTGAAGTGGACTCCCACACCTGCAATCGCTGGCCGAATTCTGCGCAGCCGACGTACAGGGCACGATCAGCGCGGTGCATCTCCTGCCCTTCTTCCCTTACTCATCGGATGATGGCTTTTCGGCAATCGATCACGGCATCAGGGTCAGCCTCTGTTGCAGGAGGATCAGGGCTTTCTGAGGGGTCTGTAGCAGGCCCACATTGGATCGATCCAGATCGATGATCACCAAAAAAACGACCGATACAATCAATACCACCATGATCAGAGCAATCAGATTGTGTTTTTCACGATAACTGTCGTACACGCCGATCAGTATCATCGTCATCACCGCGACGGTATAAAGACCCAGCACGATAATCAGCGGGACACGGAAACCCAGCTCGGCAGTGATGCGTTCGGTGTGAATATCGATGACCTGGTTCAAAGAAGTGAGATATAGGGCAACCGTTTGGTCAGGATTCACTTTAGCAAGCTCTTCCGCAAGCAGCCACAATTCATCATGGATCTGTTCTGACCGCGCAATCGCCAATTGTGTAGCGGCTGGATCGAGTGCCTCAAGGCGTAAATTGACATATTCTCGCAGGAGCTTACGCGACTCCACTCCGTAAGGGTCAACCAGATAGCCTGCCCGCAGGTACACGGTGCCGATCGCGTTGGCTTCTGAAACCACTAACTGCCGCCTTTCGTTAAAATTCCCTATTGCAATATTGGTGACAAATGCCAGGAGGAAACCTAATAAAGCCAGGGCGGCGCCAACCACTGTGCCGACGCCTGCGTCAGCTTGATCCGGCCAGCGCTTCTGAACGCGCTTACCCAACCGGAAGCCCGCTTCCGCGGCCAGGAACAAGACAAATACGGTCAGAATGTAAACAGACCAAATTGGTAGAATATCTAGCGGCTGGCTGGTAAGCATCTATTCAACCACTCCTGTTTGATACGAACAATAAATACATTTTCTATATGAAAGGCTTTCTTAAATTTTCGGGCATATGTATTTTCAATTGGAAACAGGATCAATTTACTGGGCTAACCTCCCAAAAGGATGGCAATCAGCACCAACCCGGTTGCAACAGACACTAGCAGCAGCCCGGTTTTCCACGGGCTCGCCCCAGTGTATATGCCCCAGCGATATCCAGCAACGAATAGCACAATGAATGACACGAGGAATGAGATCCGAATGGCGAGATCATAATCATGCCGCAGGACCAGAAAGGGAATTAACGAGGGAATCACAGCAAGAATTGCCACCATCACATGGCCCAGCACAGCGGTAAAATCCTCGAAGTTAAATCCGATATTACGCGGCTTGCTGTTCCGCAAATGGTTGAAAATACCCTGATAAAGCGCTCTACGTTCATTATCGCCGGTGATGGGCTCGAGCAAATAGTCCAGGCCTAATGCGATGATGTCCA
>JAQBDA010000205.1:0-16124 GCA_032124675.1 Chloroflexota bacterium | reverse complement strand
ATGGACGATACACGGATCGTGCTGTCTGGATTGTGGGTAGCAGTGATGCTGACCTATCTTTTGGGGGATGTGATGAGAATTTTCAGCGGCGACTTCGAAGCGATGAAGCTCGCCGGCAAGTTTCAACCCACCCAGGGTATGATGATGCTGATCTCCGTGATCATGTTGGTCCCGATCGTTATGATCGTGCTGACCCTGACACTACCCCAACCCGCGGTCCGCTGGGCAAACATCATCGTGCCTGTTATCGTGGTCATTTTCAACCTTGCCGGCCTACCCTACCCGGGCTGGTATGACAATTTTTTGATCGCGGTCAGCATCGTATTTAATGCACTTACGATCTGGTACGCGTGGCGGTGGGTCTGATATCATTGTGATGCATGCGCTGTTGATCCTGACGTAGGTAAATACCAGACATCGACGTGCATAAATTCCAAAAATCTCAGGAGCGCTAAATAATGGACTGTCCGCTTGATGGAACCACACTTGAATCTCACACGATAAATGGTATCAATGTTGACGAATGTTCCCAATGCAAAGGACTCTGGTTTGATGGAGGCGAACTCCAGAAAGCGTTAGCCGAGGCAGACCCTGACATTGCCTGGCTGGATTTCGAGCTTTGGTCTGATGGGGAGTTTTTCAACGTCGAGTGGTCGTCGCGCGAGTGCCCACAATGTGGGCAGTTTATGGCAGCGATATCCTATGCTGGTTCAGGTGTGACGGTGGATTACTGTACGGCAGGGCACGGGACATGGCTCGATAAAGGTGAGTTCGATGCCATCATCGCAACGCTCGAGAGTGAGATCGTTACCAGGGACGTTTCGGACTATATCGAATCTTCTTTAGAAGAAGCGAAAGAGATCTTTATTGGGGACAAAGGGTTTGTTTCGGAGTGGAAGGACTTCCTTACCGTTACGCGTTTGCTTCAATACAGGGTCCTCGCAGACAATCCGAAGGTCGCGGAACTTTTAAGCGTTCTTCAGAGATCAACTCCCTTTAAATAAAGCTGTTGAATGGAGTCTGGCCATCGCTGAAGCCTACCCCGTTAAGGTTGCGATTTAGCAGTAATTTAAAATGGTCGGATTGAAGCGCAGAAGGAGGAGACTTATGAAAGCGATTGTTTACAATGAATACGGGCCACCGGAAGTCCTTCAGCTCAAAGAGGTGGACAAACCTATCCCTGAGGACAATGAAATCCTCGTCAAAGTACATGCGGCATCAGTGGGTTACGGGGATATCCTGGCTCGGAACTTCAAAGCCATCTCTCCAGGCGAGTTCAACATGCCTTTCCCGCTCTGGCTCATCTCGAAAATACTTTTTGGTCTCAATAAACCCAAGATCACCATACTGGGGAGCGAGTTAGCTGGTGAGATCGAAGCAGCAGGCAAGGATGTCACCCGGTTCAAAGCCGGCGACCAAGTTTTTGGATATCTCGGTCAGAGTATGGGCGCATACGCCGAGTACATCTGCCTGCCGGAAACCGCTGTGCTGGCAGGAAAACCTGCCAATCTGACCTATGAGGAAGCTGCTGTCGTCCCGATGGGTTCAATCATGGCGTTGTATTTGCTTCGGGAAAGGGGAAATATTCAGCCAGGTCACAAGGTTCTGGTCGTTGGAGCCAGTGGTGGGATCGGTTCCGCCGCGGTACAGATTGCAAAAAATCACTTTGGGGCAGAAGTGACCGGCGTGTGCGGCACCCCCAGATTAGAATTTGTGAAGTCCCTGGGCGCGGATAAAGTCATAGACTATACAAAAGAGGATTTTACCCAGAACGGTGAGAAATTTGACCTTATTTTTGACATATTAGGCAGGAGCTCATTCTCACGATCTAAGGCCGTTCTGTCACCAAATGGGCGAATGCTATATGCAAGCTTTAAATCAAGGCAGCTGCTGCAAATGCTGTCGACTTCGATCACAGGCGGCAGGAAAGTAATATGTGCGTTAGCTCCAGGAAGCACTGAAGATTTAATGTCCATCAAAGAGCTCCTCGAGGCAGGCAAGATAAAAGCGATCATAGATAAACATTTCCGGTTGGAACAGACTGTAGAAGCACACAGATATGTTGAAGGTGGGCATAAAAAGGGGCATATCGTCATAACTGTTCCATGAATGGATAAAATCTATCTGTCCGCTGCTGCAGCGGCAGACATACAGCGTAAAGTGGGCAAGTATGCCCGGTTACGTGAGTGGAGTGCTCATGAAAGCGATTATCTGGGTAAAATATGGTCCGCCGGATGTTCTCGAATTAAGGGATGTAGGTAAACCTGTCCCCAAGGATGATGAAGTACTGATCAGGATCTACGCGACAACCGTCACCGCCGGGGATTGTGAGATGCGAGATCTCAAATTCCCGATTATCCTGTCGCTCCCCATGCGCTTCTGGATTGGATTCAGAAAGCCAAAAGAGAACACCATCCCAGGCACCGAGCTGGCCGGAGAAATCGAAGCCGTCGGCAAAGATGTGAAACAGTTCAAACCCGGTGACCAGGTATTTGGATCAGCCGGGATGGATTTCGGCGCCAACGCCGAGTATATCTGCCTGCCCGAATCACCCGGAGACATGCAGGGGGGCGTGACACTAAAACCGGCCAATATGAGCTATGAGGAAGCCGCCACGATTCCTTTTGGCGGGCGAGACGCACTGCATTTTCTCAGGTTGGGGAAAATCCAGAGCGGGCAGAAGGTCCTGATCAATGGCGCAGGTGGAAGCATAGGCATTTTCGCTGTTCAGCTGGCAAAGAACTACGGGGCGGAAGTGACCGCCATCGACAGCACGGCGAAGCTGGACATGCTGACCTCGATTGGGGCCGACTACGTTATCGATTACACAAAAGAGGACTTCACCCAGAACGGCGAAGTGTATGATGTCATTTTCGACGTGGTGGGCACGTTATCGCTTTCGAAATGCAATCGTTCGATCAAGCCAGAAGGTACCTACCTGCTGGCAAATCCGCTCCGGGGACAGATTATCCAGGGTCCATTGACCAGAATTACCAGGGGAAAAAAGGTAATTATGCAGACCGCCAGTGGAACTGTCGAAGATTTAATATCCCTGCGACAGCTGATCGAAGAGGGAAAGTTAAAGACGGTGATTGATAGGACCTATCCGCTGGAACAGATCGTAGAGGCCCACCGCTATGTAGAAACGGGTCGAAAGCTAGGCAACCTGGTCATCATTGTCTGACCGGATAATCATCCTTGCGTTAGAGCAGCACGAGCGGCTGTTAAACCTGAGGGATGAGCCCCAATTACAGGTACAAAATGCTCGAAAACCAGACAGCAAAAGGCAAATTGATTCCATACCAACCAAGCCTGATCGATCGTTTCTACGACTGGCTTGATAGTTTACCGCATAACCCCCGGTTCTACTATCTCGTCTCAGCGTTGGTGCTGATCGTGGTTCAAATACTCTTCCTGTGGCTGGAGGGTGGAAGGCAGGAGAGGGTGCTCTTGCTGCTCATTATTTTCAACTCGCTCGCCGTACCTTTGCTGCTGGCGATGATGCAGTTCTTCGATCAGCAAGCGGAGACTGCCTTAACCTCCATGGAACCCGTGTTAGAGTTCAGCGGTGCGGAGTTAGACCGCTACGCCTATGACCTATCGAATATGCCAGCTTATAAGCCGCTGGCAGCGGGCACGATTGTGATGGTATTAGCGCTCATCATGGAACTGGCGTGGATCGAGCCTATAGCATATGCCGTTCTGGATGAGTTGCCGGTTTTCAACATCGTTTTCAATATCATCGATAAAGGCTCTGCTTTTTTGTACGGGGTGTTTTTCTACCACACAATAAGGCAGCTCCGATTAGTTAATCTCATCAATACGCGTTACACCCGTGTAAACCTGTTCAACCTGGGACCGCTGCAGGCATTTTCCAGACTCACAGCAGCAACTGCGGTGGGACTCCTGATCGGGGTCTATGGCTGGCTGCTGATCAATCCAGACCTGCTCTCCGACCCGCTGATCCTGGGCATTACCGTGGTCCTGACTGCACTCGGGGTCTGGGTATTCGCAGGGCCGCTCTACGGTGTTCACAGGCGTATGGTTGTGGAAAAGGAGCGAATGCTTCACGAGATCGATCTGCAGTTCGAAGCGCTCTTTACGAAGTTCAACAGGGGCTTGCAGGATGATGACTACGAAGCAATCGAACCACTAAATATGACCATCGCCAGTTTGGATATCCAACGTAAAAGGATAGCGGCCATCCCCACATGGCCCTGGAAGCCGGAGACCGCCCAATTTGCGCTGACAGCCATTGCGACACCCCTGGTCCTGGCAGTGCTCCAATTTCTGGTCAAGCAGGCATTTGGCTTATGAACCCGGATACGGAGGGGAATATTCCTCGGTTATTATCGGGCTGGGGACTGGTTGCCATCTGTTTGGTGACAATCCCGGTCATCCTAACCCTTCTCGATCGCGAATACCTTCCCGCGACGATATTGGCTCTTCCGTATGCGCCATTCGAACTGGTTCTGGGGATATGGCTGCTCATTAAAGGCTTCAATTAACACTCCATAGAAAGACAACTATCGTAGGAATTCCTCGTCGCAGAGAGTGCTCCTCGGAAGATCAGTATCGTTGTAAGATCTGCCTGGCGTAATCCGCCATGGTTGCGCGCAGAGCCAGCGGTTCCAGCACTTCCACGGCCCCTCCCAGGCTCAGCAAAGCCGACCTGGCATCCCAAAGCGACTCAAAATTTATCTGCATCCCTACCTGACCGCTCTTCATTTGCGATTCTAACCGGACGATCTCCCGGTGTCTGCCACCAGGCAGATATCGCGGCAGTTCTGGAGCGAATTCCTCGCTTACCAACACCGTCACCGGATAGCCCCTGCGCCTTTGCTCTTGTTTCGAACACCAATCTCCCCAGAACCCCTGCAGATCGAAAGCCTCCCGCCGCCGGAATTGTTTGTCGGATTCCTGGACATCCAGCAGTTCTGCAACCCGAATCACCTGCAGCCGGCCTGCGCGGGCATACACCATATGCCATTCCCCTGCCTTGGCGACCAGCCCGTATGGCTCGACCAACCGCTCCAGTACCATAACGTAGAATGGCTGGTAGCGGATCAGCAGCATACGGTCTTGCCGCAGCGCCCGCTCGATCGTGCGCAGGCTGGTCACCGGCTCTTCCACCACCTCCCAGGCGTCCCAGTCGAGCAATACTCGCTGGTGGACCGCCGCAGCTTCCCGGTGCTTTGGTCCCGACAATGCCGAGGATAACTTCAGCAGCGCCGATTGCAGGTCGTGGCTGATACCCAGCCGTGCCAGCGGAGCCGGGACACTCAGCATGAAGAGGGCATTTTGCTCGCGCTCGTTCAGCCCGGTCAGGCTGGTCCGGTAGGAATCAAGCAGATCGAAGCCTCCTGCCCTTCCAGCCTCTGCGTAGACCGGCACCCCAGCCATGCTGAGAGCCTCGATATCCCGGTAGATCGTGCGCTCAGACACTTCCAATTTTTCAGCCAGCGCTTTCGCCGTCATCCGCCCTCTGGCTTGCAGCAGCATCAGCAGGGTAAGCAGCCTGTCCGCTCGCATCGGCAGACCTCCTTGTTTAGATTCTAGCATTAAACCCTGACATAAGGTGTCAGGGTTTAATGCTACCATATACAAGCAACACCTGCCCCGGGTTATACCACTATCCACTCTCGATTCTCTCTTCTCACGTAATAAAGGAGGAATACAATGGATAAGGACAACCTCGAAATTCAAATCACCAGCTTGGCCCCCATGCGCTTTGCCTCGGTTTACGGCTTCGGAGAGCAGCCCGAGCTTCAGGCCTGGGAAAAATTGATTGCCTATGCGCAGCCAAGGGGTTTTCTGGATGATCCGGCCTCGCACCGCATCTTCGGCTTCAATAATCCCGACCCCTCCCACGGCAGCCCCAACTACGGATACGAGCTGTGGATCCAGGTTGGCGTCGACGCCGAGCCGGAAAACGAGGTACGCATCGAGGATTTCGGCGGTGGACTATACGCCGTCCTGCGCTGTGATGTATCGGCGGGCGATTTCGAGCTGATCGGGCAGACCTGGAAAGCGCTGGTCGCCTGGCGGGAGGACAGCCACTACGAGCACGGCGCTCACCAGTGGTTGGAAGAAGCGATCCGTTTCGATAAACTCGATGAAGGAGCGATCACCCTCGACCTGTACCTGCCCATCTCTGGATAGGATAGAAGTTACGCAGTTTAGGGGAAATTGGAGGTGTCTGGGTAGGCAACGCCCGCCCAGACACCCCCAATTTCCACCAAAGAGATCATTTATCCGGTAGGTCGAATAGTTACATTAATCCATCTGAAAGCGGTATCCCTTTATAACAACCCCTGGACGCGGAGAAAAATCCAGTTCAGGTTTTCGCGTGAAACCCATCCTCTTGTACAGCCTAGAAGCAGCTTCCATCATGTCATTGGTATGCAGCGTGACCGCCCCGGCACCTTCTGAACGGGCATGCTCGATGCACGCCTCAACCAGCGCTTCTCCTATACCCTGACCGCGGGAATCCGGAGCAACCGCCAGCAAGCGTATCTCCGGCCAGCGCAGACCCGGCCTGCTGCTGCCTGGAGAACCGAGCACCGCCCCTGCCGGGTATAACAGAACACTCCCTACCACCTGACCGCCTGATTCGGCGACGAACTGCTCCGCCGAGCCGATGTCTGCCAGCGTCATGGTGATATTCTCCCGATACAGCCTCCAGTACCGCGGCTGCATGACCGCTGCATATTCCTGGTAGGCACCCAGTGTCACCTTCAGGATCGCCTGCCGGTCCCCAGCCACTGCCTTTCGTACCATCAATCCAACCACCACCAATCCATCCTCCTTCTCCTCTGTCCCCTCTCCCCAATCCCTGATTCCTAATTCCCACTCACTACTCTCAATTCTCTTTAGTCCAAAATTAGCCCTTGACTCATCCCTCATTTTCCTGTAATATGTAATCAAGTTACATATCACTGGACTACATATTGCGTAAATGCCCGGATGAGAGCAAATATTGGTATTGTACTGCAGCGGGCATTTACTCCAGGAGGGCAATGGACACCAGCACCGAAATACATTCCAGTTTACCACTGACTGAGACCACCCTGTATATCCTTCTCAGTCTGGCGCCCGGCCCCCGGCATGGGTATGCGATTATGAAGGATGTACGCCACCTCAGCCATCGCCGGGTAGAGCTGAGCACCGGCACGCTGTACAGCGCTCTCAAACGCTTGCTCGACCAGGGCTGGATCGAACGGGCAGATTATCCTGCTCCCTCCAGCTCCGCTACGCCCGTCCGCATGCCCAGGCAGAACGGTCGCAACAAAAAAGAGTATATCCTCAGCGAGCTCGGCAAGCAGATCCTGCAGGCAGAAGTACAGCGCTTGCAGGGGCTGGTGCGGGTGGCGCAGCGCAGAGCGCTGGGCGAAGCATCTTGAGATAATGCGCAGATAACAGGGGAATTAAAATGGACGCACACGCACAGCAGTTCGATCCGCGCGACGCACCTTTCATCATCACCCGGACAACATCCCCTTGGGGTGAGCCGCTCCTGGCTGGCCTGCCGCATTTCTGGGTCGGTCTGTCGCTCGCCCTGGGTAAACTAGGTACCAACCCCGATCAGGGTGCAGGGAATTATTTTTACGATACTTTGAGCATCGTCTCGTTGACCATCTTCGCGCTGTTCTGCCTGGGAGTAACGGTTTACGCCTGGCGGCGCAGCTGGCCTTTGTGGACGGCATCCTGGTACAGCTACACCGCCTGGCTGCTGCTCATCCCGATTGGGCTGGCGACCGTTTATATCGGCGGCAGCTCGGCGATAAATAATATGCTGGTCATTACTGCCTTTATCGGATTGCTCCTGGGCTACCTGATCTTATTCCGCTCTTCTCGCCTGCACGCTTTGCTGGTTGCTCTGTTCATCCTGCCGGTCCTGCCGCAGGTCAATTTGGAAGCTATCCCGGAATCCATAGAAGCCTTCCTGAGCGTGTTTTTTGGACTGCTTGCCGGGTTAGTCGCCGTTATGGTCCTGCGTTGGTGGAGCTGGCGGGCCGGTGTCACGCTTGCACTGGGTGCCAACCTGATCGCTGGTGCGACCCTGGCATATATCAGCTTCTACCAGACAGACCCGCCAAACTTTTACGGTAGTTCGCCGGCGGATGTCTGGTTGTTTTTCGCAATCTATCTCAGCATCAGTATTTTGCTCTTCATAGGTCCCGCCCTGTTCTGGGGGTTATGGAAGAAACCATCAAACAGCACGAGCGGTCGGGCTTAGGGAGAACCAGTCGCATGGACTATACGACCCAGGCCAGTACATACCATCCTGCTGCCGAGGTGCATCCCCGCACGTGGTGGGAGCCGGCTCTGGCTGCTGTGCCGCACTTGTGGATGGGGACGACCATCATTCTAGCCCTTCTGGATGGTCACGTGCTGCCCGGTCTGCCCTACGAGACACTAAGTACTATCAGCGACATCTCGCTGGTGCTTCTCCTTACGGTCGGTCTGATGATCGCCGTGTATGCCGCGCGTAACGAGCGCCCGCTATGGACAGCCAGCTGGAGCAGCTACACTATTATTGCCCTCGTTGCGGTCCCGGGCAGGATGATCCTGCTGCAGAATCCGGATACCCTGGTCTACCAGATGGGTTTCCTGTTGATGGCTGGGCTGGCGATAGCCATCCTATACTTCCTGCGCTTCCGCCGCCAGCCGCTGCATGCCTTGCTGATGATGCTGATTTTCATCCTGCTCGCCCCTCAGCTCATGCTGTATGACATCATCATCCCCTATAACGTGGAAGCCGCATTCATCCTGCTGCTTTCAGTGATGGCAGCCACTGTGGCAGCCCTCACCATCATCATCCACCAGTGGGCGCTGGGCGCTGCGCTTGCCCTGGGAGCCAGCTTGCTGGCAAATCTGGTACACACGCTGCTCGGCACATTTGCTGTCGAGAGCACCGGCCCCGCCTCCGGTGGCCTGATAATCAGTTCAGGGGTCTTTCTGGCAAGCTCACTGCTTTCAGTCATGATCTTGTATGGTCCATGGATGTTTTGGAACGTGGTCGATTCAGCGAGGAGAAAACCGGCATGAATGATGGCTCACACCTGGCAATCATCGATCGGGTCTATTCAACCCTGCTGCGCTTCTATCCGGACAGGCACCATGAGGAGTTCGCCGACGAGATGCAGGAGGTATTCTCCCAAGCTGTCCGTGATGCCTTCGCCAATGGGTCCATCTCACTTGGCATCCTGCTGGTGAACGAGCTGGTCGCCATTCCCGGTGCAGTCATACGGGCGCACCTGCAGGCTCAAAATGTTACCCCGGCGGCAGCTGGCCTCCCGCGCACGGATAAACTCACCGATCTCTCCTGGCGCGAGCTGCTGGTTGCGATGGCTGTCTTCATTCTGCCGGCCTTAATGCTGCTCCTCGATCATGGCAGCAGCCCAGGCCCTGACTCCTCTCAACAGGGCGGCTTATCACTCGTGGTTCTATTCCTGGGAGTCATGCTCCTGGCAGGGCTGCTGCGCGGTGTCCCGCTGCTATCCATACCATACCTGGGGCTGATCCTGGTGGTCGCCGGCTACCTGTACACTTTCCAGTGGATCGCCGGTCTGGTAAGCCCGGCACTGATCTCCAATTTCTCCCCCGGTGCATGGGACCGCAGCACATACCTGCTGCTCAAAGTGATCTCTAACGGCATGCTGTGGCTGATGCTCTTCTGCCTGACCTTACTGGTTGTCGCCCTGATGTCACTTTTAAACCGGTTCCAGCCGCTGTTCAAGCGCACTGGCCGGGACTGGACCATGCTGTCTTATATCTTGTATGGCGAGTCGGTCTTCGCCCTGCTGTTCCTGTTCGAGCACTACCGTTTCGAAAGCTCATATATCATTGCCGGAGTGTTCTGCTTGGGAGTGGGGATCTGGTTCTACCTGCGCAGCTCTGCCGGTTGGAAGCGCATCCTGGCACTGGTGGGAGGCTTCAGCCTGGCGATGTGGGTGGCAGTGATCGGCGCCTCGCCGGGGTTTGCACCCGCCAGGCAGCTCATGCTCACCTGGCTTGGCATGCTGGTCATGCTCCTGCTGCCCGCCCTGCTGGCTCGCCGAAAAGGGCAGGCTGATCCTGACAACCCGGGGGGAGATAATTTCCATGCAAGCTGGTCTGTATAGTACCGTAATCAGCCTGGCGATGCTGCTGGCTGCCATCCCGTCTATCGCCGTGCTTGCTGCCGGGCAGTGGTACGTTGCCAGGACGGACAGCCAGGGACAGAAAAGTACCTGGATCCTTTTCTGGATGGCAGCTGCCATCCTTCTGACAATCCCCTTTGTGGTATTCTCGCAGAATTTTTTTACCGGAGCTCCGGGGCTTGTCATGCTGTTGGTGATCCCTGCGCTGGTCGGTCTTCAGGCACTGTTGCTGGTTCACTGGCGGGATGTCTATGCCCTGTGGATCGAGCGCAGGTTCCTGGTCTCTATCACCCTGCTCACACTTGTGCTCACATTGGCGAGCACAGCTCTGGGTGATCCCCGACTTACAGCGCTGCTGGTGGTACCGGCACTGGCAGCATCCGCTGTCTGGATGGTCAGCACCCGGCTCGGTTCAGGAGGTCTGGCGATCATTGCAGTGCTGCTGGCACTGGTGCTTATCGTGGACGCGCTAGGCATCCTGGGTAACCATTATGTCTACAGCGTACCCTGGCTGAGGTCAGCATATGCAATCGTCAGCGGGTTAGGATCCCTGCTGGCTGTCATCTTCTCTGCCTTGTGCTTACAGCGTTATTTTAGAGAGACACCCGAGGGAAAGCGCTCCAATTCTGCCTTCTATCTTTGGATGGCAGTCATACTGGTGCTCTGCTCGGCAGCCGTAACCCTGCGGCATGGCGCCCTGGTGAATGCCACCAGCCGTGCCGCCGAGGATCACCTGCCTTTCGCTGGTATCGCAGCTGGATTGATCGCTGGCTTACTGCTGGCCCTGAACGCCTCCGGCAAGGACCGCAATGCTGGAATTGCCTTCATGATCCTCGTCCCCCTCCTTCTGACGGTATCCTATGCCATCGGCTTGAGGGTCGATGGGCAGGCGATCACCGCTGCCCGGGCGGACCGGATCGGGAGCGCCATCGAACGCTTCTACAGTGATACTGGTGAGTACCCCGTCGAATTAGGTGAACTGACCCCCTCCTACATGCCCTATATCAGCGGGCCGCTCACCGGGCGCGGCCAGACGTGGTGCTACCAGTCCGGCTCCGGCTTCTACCGCCTGGGCTACGTCTTCTTCCAGCGCTACTACGAGTATCCGGACGGCACCCCCTACTGGGAGCCATTCTACGAGATCAAAGTGCCTTATTCCGCCGGTACGCCTCCCGCCGGTGATTGGATGTGCGACGAGGAGCTGAGGCTGTATAAGCGCCACGGGGGGTTATGATCAAAAACGACTGTCAACCAGGAACGCGTTATGTGATCCTGCTGCTCCCGGTCATCCTGTCGGCATGCGTGGCGTTCAAAACCGCCCCTATCACCCGTGATATCGCCCTGGGGGATGTGGACGGCGATGGCGACCTGGACGCTTTTTTCGCCAACGGCGAGTCCGAATATTTCCAACCCAACGCGGTTTGGATCAATCAAGGGGGCGGCCAGTTCCTGGACAGTGGGCAATCTCTGGGAAATGCGGATACCTGGTCGATTGCTTTGGGCGATCTGGATGGCGATGGCGACCTGGATGCTTTTGAAGGCGGCTGGGGCTTTATCTACCTGAACAACGGTCATGGGCGTTTCAGCCCTGAAAATCGAGCTGTTCCAATGGCTGGAGGAAGCTACACGCGCTATGCTGCCCTGGGAGACCTGGATCAGGATGGTGACCTGGATATTACACTGTCTGGGTGCTGCGGGGCATTCAGCGGGCATGAGAATGATCCGTGGGTGGCCATGCCTGCCAGTACGATCCATCTGAACGAGGGGAGCGGGCACTTCGATTTTGCGCAATCTCTTACCAATCAGGGCTGCCCGGCTATCGCGCTCGGCGATCTGGATGGCGATGGCGACCTGGATGCATTTGTCGCTTGCTGGCTGGTCATCGAGCATTCCGGTGATTACGCGGACACTAGAGGAATATTTGACAATTCAGTCCAGGTATATTCCGGCCCATACACAGAAAACCATAATGCCCCGAATAAGATTTACTTCAACGATGGCAGCGGGCATTTGTTCGCTAGCGGTCAGGTTCTAGGCAATTCCGCCAGCTATGCTGTCGCCCTGGGTGACCTGGACGCCGATGGAGATCTGGACGCATTTATTGGCAATCGGGACGAAGACGAGATCTGGATCAACCAGGGCGGCGCACAGGGAGGCACCCCGGGGCAGTTTACCGTCAGCGATCAGCGTATTGCCAACCGGTCAACCCAGAAGATAGATCTGGGGGATGTGGACGGCGATGGCGACCTGGATGCACTGCTGAACATTACAGCCAAGCGAAGCCTGGAGCCGGAGCTGTGGTTGAACGACGGCAATGCCCGATTTACCCCATCCGGGCAGAAGCTGCAGATTCCCAACATGCAGGTTTACACGCTCGGCGATATCGATACTGATGGGGACCTGGACATTTTTGCAGGCAGCTTCGATGAAGGGTATGGCGTGAGGAGGAACGATGGCTCGGGAAACTATGAATGACGATAAACAGCAGCCGGAATCCTGGGCTGCGGCTCTCATCGCTGCGCTGTACTTCTTCCTCGCCGGGCTGGATCTCCTGTCCGCCAACATCCCTCCCGACTGGTCGGTAGCGGGATTGCAGCGGGGTACTGACATCCCGTTCTGGGACACCCTTTTCTGGTTTGGCTTGCTGGTGCCTGCCATCGCATTTGCGGTTGCCTGGGTGCGGGGCTTCCCGCGCTGGAGCTATCCTTACACCGGTGGGCTGCTGGTTTACAGCCTGTACATGATGAACACCTCCACCCCCCTGTCGCGCCAGCTTGGCTATCCCAATCAGGGTTGGGGCTGGCGTGCCTGGCTGCCCTTCCTGATCGCCTTTCTGGCCGGCTTGCTGATAACCCGCTCGCTGCGGCCAGCACGGACGTTTTTCGCCAACATCCGCCGTGACTGGACGCTGGCTACCTTCGCCATGTTCGCCTGGCTGCCCCTGCTCATCGCGATGGTTTTCGATGAGATCGGTAGATCCTATAAAAACATCTTGATGCTGCTTCTCATGGCTATCATGATTATCACTGCACTACTATATATGCGTGCCGGGTGGCAGTCCGGTCGAGCCAGGATCCTGACAGCCGGAATCCTGACAACCCTGGGGGTGAGCATGACTGCGTCAACGCTCTACTGGTTGCCAGTGGGCGGTGTATCCATACCGGGAATGCTGGCATGGACGCTGGTCACCCTGGTTATCTTGTTCTATCCTGCCTTGCTGAGCAGGGCTGCCTCAGATGGAGGGCATAGTGGCGGGGATTAACCTGCTCAAGAAGCAGCATGTTCGGCTGGTTGCTAACCTGAGCCTGCTGCTGCTCTGGGTTGTACTCTTCCGCCCGGTGTACCCGTACCTGGCGACCATCTTCACCCGCCAGGAGTTCCGCACCAACCAGATCGCCCTGCTGGCTGTCCTGGTGCTGATCTTTACCCAGATGCAGCGCGGACGACTACGCTTTTCTCCCTTTCAGCTACCGCAGGCCCATCTCCCGGGTCTGCTGCTGGTCACCACCTGCTCGGCTGCATTCATTGCTGCCGAACGCTACCTGGATATCAACACCCTTTCAGCCACATTATTCGGGCTGGCGACCTATGGGTTCTTGGGCTTGTGGATAGAGCCCGCACGCTGGCGTCAGGGTCTGCCGGCTGCCCTGCTTCTGGTCGGTGTGCTGCCGTTCGGCGAGCATATGGAAACCTTTATTGGCTTCCCCTTGCGCCTGGCGACCGCCCACACAGTCAGCAGCGGCTTGGCTCATCTGGGGTACCCGAACCTGGGCGTAGATACCATCCTGGTCTTCGAGAATGGTCTCTCCCAGGTGGACAGCCCGTGCAGCGGGGTCAAGAGTCTGTGGACCGGCAGCCTGTTCCTCCTGGCCGCTACCTGGGTTGATTCGCGCCCGCTCAACCGCCGCTGGCTGCTGGGTGGGCTGGTGTTCGTTATTTTACTGCTGGTCTCCAACCTGATCCGGGTGGCCATCCTGGTCTACGTGGGGCAGGCAGCCGGCTGGCGGCTGCTGGCAGAGATGCTGCACGTGCCGCTGGGGATCATCGGTTTTACCCTCGCCTGTGTGGTGCTGGTGCTCTTACTGCGCTGGTCCGGTTCGCCGCCTGCCTTATTACAGGTAAACAGCCGCCCATCTTTGGCGCGCCCCGCCTGGCTGGCAGGATCGCTGGGCGTCTTCCTGGTAGTTCTGGCAGTGCTCTACACCCCACGCACCCAGCAGGTCGAAGCCGCACCATTACGGCCTCTAGGGGTGCAGTTCCCGGGTGAGCTCTCTGCCGAAAGCTGGCAGCTCACGAGTGAAGAGCTGGACTGGCTAACAGACAGCGGCAAATTGCCGGTCTCAGCCGCCCGCTGGCGCTTCGAATGGCGCGGTGTGAGCGGCTCGCTGCTGATGACCCGCAGCGACACCTGGCGCGCCCACCACCGTCCCGAGCGCTGCTTCACCGTTTACGGCCTGCAGGTGCAGACATCACAGCCGCATCTCGTTGCGGGTGACTTCCCGCTGCGCCAACTCACGCTCGGCCTTGCAGACGACCCACAACCACGTTTCACTGCCGCCTACTGGCTGCAGTCCGCCGACGTGCTCACCGAAGATTATGCCGTGCGCATCTGGGACGACCTTTCCCCACAACCCCAGCCCTGGATGCTGGTCACCGTCCTGTTCGATTCCCCTCTCGACCTGGAACAGCCCGAACTCACCGAGCTGTTCGCCGTACTGCGCCAGAGCGTTCAAACCACCCTGGAGGCGGACCAACCGTGACCGGGCTGCGCATGGAAATGGATAGGCAAGATATCTCGCCAGAAGTAAATCCCAATGCGGTACCTGGCTCTACGATGCGTTTGGTCTTGACCAGCTGGATACGCATCGCGATTGTGTTTTTGCTACTCGCAGGAGGAATTTACCTGTTTTTGTTCCGTTATGTCCGCTGCATAGATGGCTGCGGCCCGTACCATAATACCAGCAGCGTTGCCGACCTGGATAACGATGGCGACCTGGATGTGGTGCTGGCCAATCTCAGGCACGAGACCGAGACAATCATCTGGGCTGGACCGACTTTGTGGATCAACCAGGGGAATGGAAGGTTTACCCCACGAAGGGTAGAGATGGGCGGTCCATCCTCAGCTACCGGGGATGTCGACGGTGACGGGGATGTCGACATCGTCCAGATGGATTACAACGCCTCGATCTATCTAAATCAAGGTGGCGAGCAAGGAGGGATAGTCGGTGATTTCAATCGCAAGCGGGCGGTCGCACCTCAGGATAATAAGCACAACTGGTCCTCAAATGGCACAGTGGTGGTCGCTGATCTGAACGACGACGCACGGCTAGATATCCTTGTCAGCTACTGTTGTACGCTGCTGGTCGATCGAGAGCATTTTACAGGTGATTTCCAGCCTCTCCAGCCGTGGGTGTGGATCAACAAACAGGGGATGAAAGAGACTCCACTGAAAGGCGAATATTTATATACGCTGGGCGATCTTCCCATGCGCCCCACGCTGGGTGACCTGGACGGTGATGGCGATCTGGATATCTACGCCGCCAGCCTGCCGCCGAAAGGTGAGAGCGACGACACCGCCGACCGGGTACTCCTGAACGATGGAAGCGGCAATTTTGTGGACTCCGGTCAGCGGCTGGAGAACCCCAGCAAGACCGGAGCGGCTGGCAGTGCAGGCGTCGCACTGGGAGATCTGGACGGCGATGGCGACCCGGACGCTCTGGTCGGTAAAGCGGGTGGAGGGATGATCTGGATCAACCAGGGAGGTGCGCAGGGCGGGCAGGCAGGCGTATTTGCTGCCTCGGACCAGCGCCTCGGCCGCAAACCGATTGAGGCTGCCTTTCTCTCCGACCTGGACAGCGATGGCGACCTGGATGCAGTAGTCGCTGAGAAAAGTCTGGCCACAGTCTGGTGGAACGACGGGCAGGCGCGCTTCACTGACTCCGGGCAGCGCTTGCGTTACACCGAGCGCCACGGCCTGGC
>JAQBDA010000204.1:0-10701 GCA_032124675.1 Chloroflexota bacterium | reverse complement strand
TTCATCGCGATCGACGATGATGATGCGCCACTCGGCTGGATCTAGATGCTCAGACATCTTATTGGCTATCATCGTTCCACCGGTACCCGCGCCCAAAATGAGGAAATTCTTCATAGTTTGCTCCGTTAGCTGTGGGTATGTTTTGCTACTCAGATTCCAGGACAGCCTGTGCAAGCTGACCACGGCTTTTCAGTGTGTCACCCAGGACCGCGCGCAGCAAGTCCAATGCCTGGATCGTGCGCTCGTCAACAAGCTGGTAGACAACGGACTGCCCGTCTCGGTTGGCGACGACCATGCCGCGCTCTCTGAGCAGGTTGAGGTGACGGGAGGCTGCCGGCTGGCTGATGCCAACCGTTTCTCCGATTTCGCTGACGTTCCTCGGCTGCTCTGCGAGGGCGTACAGGATCAAGATCCGTCGCGGGTCGGCGAGCGCCGAGCATATATCTGCGTGAAGCTGTGTAATTTCTTTTACGAGCGTGTCTGTGACCATAATTGTCCTGTCTATGTATTCACATACGTATATACTTACAACAGTGCATATTTTATACTTGAGTGATATTTCACAATAGTGATAATATTCAGGTTGTGGACAGCAGAATGTCATACCTGGAGTCGCTTTGTCGCATTTATTGGACGTTGTGTTGATTGTGCCTACTAATTCAGGACAGGGGAGGGATGCCATGACATGAATGGGGTGGCGCAAGAAAGTTAAGAACTGTGTACTCCGATAAATATGACACATATCCATAGGCAATTCAATATTAATACTTATAATGAGACACAGTATTGATAACTTCTGCTTATATACCATGTGCGTATTTTGATTGATCCGCATGGATATAGAAATATGGATCCCTATGTTAAATCTGAACGATTTATGGGTATTTATGGTTGCTGCAGAGCACAGCAGCTTCAGTGAAGCTGCCCGAAAGCTAAACCTATCCCAGCCGGCGATCAGCCAAAAGATAGAAAACCTCGAGAAATATTTTGCGACCAAGCTGTTCAGCAGGGAAGGGAGGAGGGTCAACCTGACCGAAGTAGGGCAGGCACTGCTGCCGATGGCGCAAGAGCTGATAGCCTCAGCAAACCGTCTGGAGGAGACGATGGCTTCTCTGCACGGTGAAGTCATCGGGGAGATGCAGATCGGCTGCTCCACAGCTTCAGGGAAGTACCTGCTGCCAAGATTGGTGGCCGGATTCCGGCGCCAGTATCCTCAAGTGAGGATCAATATATTAATTTCCAGCCGGGATTCCGTGGTGAATAAACTGCTCTCCGGAGAGGCGGCGTTTGGCGTCTCCAGCAAGCAAGTTGAGCATCGTGACCTGGAGTTTATCGAGTTTTTTAATGATGAGATCATCCTGATAGCACCCTCGAACCACCCCTGGGCGAGCTACCGGCATATCTACCCAGAAGACCTGTTGGATGAACCTATCATCTTGAGGGAAGATTATGCCGGCACACGCGAAGTGATGATGCAAGCGCTGCTTGAGCAGGATATCTCCCCCGATATGCTCAACGTTGCCATGGTATTGGGGAATGCTGAGGCGATCGTGATGGCAGTCAGCGAAGGCATCGGGGTGGCTTTTAGCTCCCGCCTGGCAGCGATACGTGATCTGGAGCTGGGTAGGGTTGTGGAAGTGGGTATTCAAGGCATGTCACTGCACCGGAACCTATACCTGGCTCGCTGCCGGCGCATCCCGAAGACACGCGCCCAGGAGGAATTCTGGGATTTCGTCCATATCGGTGACCACCTTCCGGTACCAGTGCTCTACTAGCAAATAAAGGCTTCGCGTGCAGAATAACATCATCGCGCTGATCTTCTTTTTCTACGGTCTGGCTTTCTTCAGCATGGGTCTGGCGATTCTGCTGGAGTACAGTAAATGCTCAGATGAACGTTTGCGACATGCCCTGCGACCGCTGGCGGCTTTTGGCTTCATCCATGGGGCGCATGAGTGGTTCGAAATGTTCATCATCTCCGGGATGATAAACCTTGATACTGAATCAGCGGTCTTATTCGAAGGTGTGCGGTTATTCCTGCTGGCGTTCTCGTTCCTGTCGCTGGCTGCATTTGGGTCATCCTTGATGGCGCCTGACGAGCGTTGGCGCCGGTTAAGCTTGCTGCTCCCTCTGGTGTTGAGCGCGGTCTGGGCGTTCGGATTGATGATCTTGCGCGGGGAATATGGTCAGCCGACAATATTCGCTGTTGCAGATGTGTGGTCGCGATACGTCCTGGCGATACCGTCAGCCCTGATAGCCAGCGCCGGTTTGGTGGTGCAGCAGAGGCGTTTCCGTCAGGTGGGACTGGCACGCTTTGGGCGGGACAGCCTGTGGGCAGCAGTGGCATTCTTCTGGTACGGGGTGATCGGACAGACCTTTACCCGGGTAAGCCCTTTACCTCCTTCTAATGTAGTAAACCAGGCATTGTTCCTGAATATGTTCGGATTCCCGGTGCAGCTTCTGCGGGCAGCGGTGGCATTAGCTGCGGCAGTGTTCGTAATCCGCTTCCTGCGCGCCTTCGAGGTCGAGACACAAAACCAGATCGCAGCGCTGCAGGAAGCCCAGCTCGAGGAGGCACGGCGACGGGAGGCACTGCGTGGTGACCTGCTGCGCAGAGTTGTGGAAGCTCAGGAAGCGGAAAGGCAGCGGATCGCCCGTGAGCTACACGATGAGACAGGCCAGTCTCTCACGGCCATTGGTCTGGGGTTAAGGAGTATATCGACAACGATGTTCCAGGATCTGGAAAAGGCCGGCGGCAACCTCCGGCAGCTCCAAAGCCTGGCGGCGCACTCGCTTACCGAGCTCCAAAGGTTGATTGCAGACCTGCGTCCCTCACACCTGGACGACCTCGGTCTGGTGGCAACCCTGCGTTGGTATGCGGGAGAAGTCGAGAACAGGACTGGATTGAAAGTCCAATTTGAGGTAGAAGGAGAAGATAGACCGCTGCCTTCCGAAGTGCGGACTGCCTTGTTTCGAGTGGCGCAGGAAGCCCTCACAAATACTGTGAAACACGCCAGCGCTCGTAATGCACAGCTAAAGTTATTATACAAGCGCAATGAGGTAACAGTGAGTGTGTATGACGATGGAGTAGGTTTCAATATAAAAAGGTTAGAGGAAACCAGCCGTCCGTCTTGGGGGTTAATTGGGATGCGTGAGCGTGCTGCATTATTGGGTGGGCACCTGGACATAGACTCACGGCGTGGAAAGGGGACGTTAATCGAAATGACGATACCTTATGACTATACCGCGGAGAACGATAATGAATATTCGAGTGATGCTGGTTGACGACCATGCAGTTGTAAGAGCTGGACTGAGGATGATGCTGGAGAGTGAAGAAGACTTTGATATCTGCAGCGAGGCATCTACAGCCAGCGAGGCGATTATTAAAACTGCACAGGATAAACCGGATATTATCTTGATGGATATCGGTCTCCCGGATATGACCGGGATTGATGCCACCCGAGAGATCAAACGCGCTTTCCCTGAGATACCAGTTGTAGCGTTAACCATCCACGAGGATGAGGAATATTTCTTCAAAATGCTCGACGCCGGAGCCAGTGGGTATGTACCCAAGCGAGCCGCGCCTGAAGAGCTGCTGAGCGCTATTCGGGCAGCTTATTCTGGAGAGGTGTATCTTTATCCCTCGCTGGCAAAGCTGCTGGTGCGGGATTTTCTAAGCCAGCACAGCCAGGAGTCTGCTGCTGACAATCTGACTGGTCTGACAGCCCGTGAAGAGGAGGTGCTGGCACTGCTGGCTGACGGGGAAAATAATACAGAAATTGCAGAAAAGCTGACGATCAGCCCCAAGACTGTCGCCCGGCACCGTGAGAATATTATGAATAAACTCAACCTGCACTCTCGCACCGACCTGGTGAAATATGCGATACGGAAGGGGATTATCGAGCCCTAGTCATTTTGTCGCAGCCTGTACAGCCGCATAGGCATCCAACAGCCCATACCCGGAAGATGTACTTGGGATTTCCGCAGCGCCAGGGCAGCTGGTAACCAACCCGGGAAGAGGCCTGGCGGTAGCATTCAGGATCTCTCTTGTTCGCTGGTTATTTCCACGCAGCTCCGGATTAGCTGACCACATGAGTGCCACCGTACCGGCAACATGTGGACCAGCCATTGACGTTCCACTCAATACCCCGTAAGTACTGCCTGGCAGCGCAGAGAGTACTTCTACGCCCGGGGCTGTGATATCGGGTTTGACCCAATCACCGTCTGGCAGCGGACCACGGCTGCTGAAAATAGCCAGGACACCTTCCGGGTCACTGGCTCCAACCGTGAACACAGCCTGATAGTTTGCCGGCGGATGAGACAAGCTTCCGCAGAACGGTCCATCGTTCCCTGCGGAGACGACGGTGAATATTCCAGCTGCGTCCAGAGCGTTGACAGCAGGCTGCAGGGAAAGCGGATCACAGCCCTCTATTTCCGGGCAGCCCCAGGAATTGTTCAAAATATCGGCACCACGTGAAGGGTCCCCATCTGCAAACGGGTCTCCGTTCAGCGGGAACGGCGCCAGCATGAACTGCATGCAGTCCAGGTATCTGGCAGGGTTGCCCAGATTGCGTGCCAGATTGGCACACGCGATCCATTGTGCATCCGGAGCCACGCCAGTATGATCGCCGAGAACACTGCCCAGTGTGTGCGTGCCATGCCCGCCAATATCCATCGGGGCAGTTGTGCTGTACCAGGGGTCATACCAATTGTAATTGTGGTCTCCCGAGGTACCACGGTATGAATCTGCCAATTCGGGGTGGTCGTACTGTACACCGCTATCCGATTGACCGATCAGGATGCCTTCACCGGTGACACCAAGCTCAGCCCACACACGGTCTGCACCGATCTGGGTGAGGTTCCACTGCGGCTGTTCGGGCCTGGACAGGCTGCCGGCAGCAGTTGGAGGTGTGCGCGGCAGCGGGCGCATGATCGGACTGTCTAATATACGGTCGACCTCGGGTCGGTTGGCAATCCAGGTTCTGACCAGTGGACCACCACGCACCTCCAGAGCATTAACCAGATAATACGGTGTATATGCGATGCGGAAGCGGGCAAGGTCCTGACGCAAGGGAGCCTGTGTTCTGTCTGCATGATCGACCAGGGTGTGGAACACATATTCTCTGCGCTGCGCATAGTCAGTATATTCTCCGGCAGATGACAAATCCGCCTGGTCATGCAATATGACGAACATCCGCTCGCCATAAAATCCAGGCTGCCCGGCGAGTGTAAATGCGACCAACAACCCCAGCCAAGCCAGAGCGGTCGCGATTGGAACGACGGAGCGATGAACATACTGAGTGCTGGGTGTTGAACGACTATCTGATTCCCTGGTACCTGTTCGACCGCGGATCAGTGCGGATAACGAGCTCAACCAGGCAACAGCTGCCGATAGACCGGCAGCAGCCAAAGCCCAGACCAGGATCTCACCTGTGCTTGCGGCGATCACCAGCGCCAGCTCATCCGGGTCGATGAATGTGAGGGGGAAAGCCGCGGCCAACCCTGCTAACAAAGCTGCTGGCAGAAGCTGCTGGAAGGAATATTTCCACCTTCTCTCTTCCTTGATAGCGGTTGCAGCAGATTGTTGGATCAAGTAGATCAATATCCAGCCCAGAGGCGGCAGGCATAAGACCAGCAGGAGCTGCATCCCGCCAAAAGGATAGCCGACTGCACTGCCGGAGATCAGCAAGGCAGTACCGGCACTGAAGCCAGCGAAAAGCATGTTTCGTAGGGGTGTGTAGCCTGGGACCTTAAAACCCTGCACAAGATATGCAAGCCAGACTGCAGAGACCACCCCGAATGCCAGACCGGATAATATGCCCAGGATGGTGTCAATAGGTGAGCCTAAAGCGCCTATCAGCACCCAGGGCAGCCCGAATAGGGCCGCCACGAGCAGAGCCACCTGGGCGGAATGGGTAGAGTTATGTGATCTGGGTCCTGTCTCAGCCTGGTTGATCTCGCCGGCAGAACGAGCCATCCTGTGCCGCGTTATGGCTGTTAGAATCCCAGCAGCCAACAAAGACAGGACGATGTTAAGCACCGCCTGCAGCTGGAATGCCGCAGAGAAGACCATCGCGATCGGGGCCAGCAGCAGCACGTACAGCGCAGTGAAGAGCCAGGTGCGGTATATTGATCGCCAGGGGTCGGTCCGGACGAGGAATGCCACAAGGACCAGCGGGAGAAGAAGCAGGAATCCTTCTACCAGCGGGAATGCCAACCAATATTCATCCTGGATCATGGTGAGTGCCGCCGAGGCAAGGATCTGAGAGGCCAGCCGTCCGGCAATAACCGCTGCTACCCAAACCCAGACCAGAATAAAAATTAACCACCTGAAGCAGCCGGTGTTCGAAGCTGGTTCGGCGAGTGTGTTTATATCGTTGTCTTGTTGTATGCTCATATGCGAATTTGAAATAGGCCAATATTGGTTGTCATGGATTTGGTTCGAAGGCGCTGCGTTCGATTTCAGCACGTTGATGCATCTGGCTGCGCAGAACGGCGATATCTGCCGGCACCAGCCAGGCTGTGAGGGCAAGGAATACCGCAGCCAGCATCCAGGCGACTATGCAGATCACCAGGATAGCGGTGCCCAGGCTGGTATCGCGGGCTATGAAACCGGCCAGAAGGGGTGCCAGGGCAGCGCCACCGTTTTCGATGAAGTATTGGATTGATAGCGCAGTGCTGCGCACCTCTGGCAGGGTGATGTCGTAGACGGTTGAGATCACGTTGGCTGAGGAAAACGGAATGAATAGGGCGGTGGCGAGCAGCATGATCATGAACTGGGTCTGGTTCTGGGCGGGCACGCTGAGGGTGAAGTACAGCAGAACTGCGCCTGTAATTACGCCAACCAGTGCAGTGATCATCCGCCCGCGGTTGTTTTTCTTGAAAAGGTAATCACCAATTGCGCCGCCAACGAAATAGCCGGCTGCCAGAACAAGGATCGCTGGAGCCATCGTAATGAGCACTTCGTTGGAGGAATAGCCGCGTTCGGTCTCCAGATAACGGAAAAACCAGTATGTGATTACATTCCAGGGGAAGACTCCCACAAACCCCTGGGCGAAGAGCAGGAGCAGGCTGCGTTTGTAAAACAGACCCATGGCGACCTGCTTGTCAAAGCGGTAGACACCCATCTGCTCCAGGTCTGCCAGCTCCGGCTCGCTGCCGCCGCGCGGCGCATCCTTGACCCCAAAGAAGATGACCACCGCAAGCACCAGGCCGAGCGATCCGGTGACGTAGAACACACCGCGCCATCCGAGAACGCCGCTCAGAACTGTGGCGACGATCAAACCGATCATATAGCCCAGCGGTTGAGTAAGCTGCAGGATGCCATATACTTTGCCGCGCATCTCCGGTCCGAAATAGTCAGAGACCAGGCTGAAGATGCCCGGATAGCTGGAGTCGTCGATCCCGGTCGTGGCACGTGTGGCAAGGAATACTGGATAAGTAGGTGCGATGGCGCTCAACCAGGTCGTAGAACCCCAGATTAAGGAAGCCAGAGACAGGAGCTTCGAGCGGGAATAACGGTCATATAGATAGCCCCACAGCGGGTAGAGCACTGCCCCAACCAGCAGCGCTCCGGTGAATATCGCACCCATCTGGACTTCATCGATGCCGAAAGTCTCCATGATGGGTGTCGTGAGCGGACCGATGAGCAGTTTATCGGACTGGTGGAGCAGCATGAAGATGAAGAAAACAGTTACGACAAACCAGCGATAGCGAGATTGTTTCTGCATTTTGGCTCCTTCCTGGCATCTATTACCAGAGGTCGTGTGGAGATCCGATAGTCTATGGTGGAATTGCCACAAAGGCTAGGATCGTCTGGGGATGCTCATCCGTGGCGATCAAGAAGCCCAGGTCATCCATGCGGGCGATAGCCTCCCAGTTGCGGGTCATGCCATCTTCGGAAAGCTGAAGCTGGACCGGGGGTGAATCAACCCGGACGATGCCTTGCTCGCTGAATTGGAACTCCAGCAAGCGTTCGACGATGACAGCCTGGCTGTGGGTGGCGCCCTTCCCATATTCATCTGCAATAGGATCTTCCAGGGTTATGAGCTGGATATCTCCTATGAAGAACGTATTCGGCATCCAGAAACGACCGAAGTCATCTATCCGGGTGGCATCTGTGAGTCTGTACTCAATATTCGTGAAAGAGAGCTTGTCCCTGGCTTGAGGGGATACATCGAACAAGTGCACAGCCGGAGATGGGTTTACCAGGCGTCCGTTAGCTTCATAGACCGTCACCAGGCGGTTGCCAAAGATGACGATCGCCTCATCGCTGAAATTCGGGATGCTGGTCTGGGGCTGGATGGGAAGCCTGCTGGCGGTATCCAGGCTGATGTACTCCAGATCGCCTCCGACGAAGCCAGTCAGCAGGTATCCCAGCATCTTATCGGGAGACGCTTCCACAGTCAGGTAAACGCGGTCTCCGGCAAACGCTATCGCTTCGTAGCCTTCGTAGCCATCAATCCTGTCCGGTAGACCAGAGGAGATAAATGGAATCGGGCGCGGCTGCAAAGGACTGCTGGAATCACCTGCCAGAAATGCCAGGATATCCGCCTTATCCAGGATGAATACCGCTCCGGCATCGCCGTCTCCAAATCTCTCGGGATATTGCGGCAGGAGCACAAGTTTATCGTGATACCAATCCATACCTGATATCTCGGCCTGGCTGCTGTTTATCGGTCCATCCAGCGGCAGTATTAAGATCGGGACTTCGAACGGAAGTTCTGGGTTGGGCGTTATACTGGCGGCTGCAACCGGGGTTGCAGTCGGGGTGTGGGCTGGAGGGGAGGGTTGGCTTGACTCTGCTGGAAGCACTGTAGGCTGCAGCGATGTCGTATCCGGCAGCTGCACGGTGGCGCTGGCGGTCGGGCTGCTTACCGGGGCAGGGGTTTCCAACAGGGACTCACGGGGAGCGGATGCCGGTCGTACGCAGGAGACGATCATCCCTGCCAGAAGGGTGGAGACGAACAGGCTGGTGCGTGTTGGACGGGGCATGTGCGCTCAGTCAACCCAATCCAGGGTGCGATTAACGGCTTTCTGCCAGCCTTGATTCAGTTCGTTACGACGGGATGAGTCCATCGAAGGCGACCAGGTGCGGTCTGCGGTCCAGTTTGCCCGCAGGTCATCAATGCTTTCCCAAAAGCCCACCGCCAGACCAGCCGCATAGGCCGCCCCGAGGGCGGTAGTCTCGGCGACCTTCGGGCGTACGACGTTAACACCCAGGATATCCGCCTGGAACTGCATCAGCAGCTCGTTAACCACCATGCCGCCATCCACCCTCAATCCAGTGAGCTTGACGCCAGAATCGCGCTCCATGGCATCCAGCACTTCTCGCGTCTGGTAGGCGGTTGCCTCGAGTGCGGCGCGGGCGAAGTGAGCTTTTGTAATAAAACGTGTCAGACCGACGATGACTCCGCGGGCGTCGGAGCGCCAATGGGGAGCGAACAGCCCTGAGAAGGCGGGAACGAAATATATGCCGCCGTTGTCCTCGACGCTTCGCGCCAGATTCTCGACCTGGGCGGCCTCATCGATCATTTCGAGGTTGTCTCGCAGCCACTGAACCAGGGCGCCGGTGATAGCGATGGAGCCTTCCAGGGCATATACAGCTCTGGAATCACCAAACTTATAGGCGAGCGTGGTCAGTAATCCGCTCTGCGACTGGATAATATCTGTGCCGGTATTCATCAGCATAAAACATCCGGTCCCATAGGTGTTTTTCGCTTCCCCCGGGCTGAAGCAGGTCTGGCCTACCAGGGCTGCCTGCTGGTCACCGACGTCACCACAGACCGGGATTGCATCTCCAAATGGGCCATCACGACCGGTTATTCCCCAGGCAACGGGGTCGCTGGATGGGACGATGCGCGGCAAGATGCTCTCAGGAATCCCGAGTGTCGTGAGGATATCTTTATTCCATTCCAATGTCTCCAGGTCCATCAACATCGTGCGGCTGGCATTGGTTACATCCGTTACGTGCGCGCCGCCATCTACACCACCGGTCATTTGCCAGATAATCCAGCTGTCGATATTCCCAAATAAGGCATCGCCATGCTCGGCAGCCTGGCGGGCTTGATGCACGTTGTCCAATATCCAGCGGATCTTAGGACCCGAAAAGTAAGTCGATAACGGCAGCCCGACGCGGCTGCGAAACCGGTCTTGACCGCCGTGCCTGCCCAGATCGTCGCAGATATCCTTGGTGCGGGTATCCTGCCACACGATAGCGGGGTAGAAAGGCTGCCCGGTCTTGCGATCCCACAGCAGGGTCGTCTCGCGCTGGTTGGTAATTCCGACGGCAGCTATCTCACCAGGTTGAGCGGCGGCCATCTGTACAGCTTGCCGGCAGACATCCTGAGTGGAGCTCCATATCTCGATGGGATCGTGTTCAACCCATCCTGGTCTGGGGTAGATCTGGCGGTGCTCTTTCTGGGATAGTGCTGCAATCTCTCCCTGACGATTGAATAGGATGCAGCGTGTGCTGGTTGTCCCCTGATCGACCGAGGCGATATATTTGGACATGTATTTGGCTCCTGGGTGCAGATAGATACAGCTACAGATTTATACACCTGATGTGGTAGTTAGGCAAACCGTCGAAAATATCTTAACAAGAGTATCAGTTCGAACGGCGGTTTGCATGCAAATGGTTCGATATATGCCAGCAATTCGCTGATAACAGCAACAGAGTTTGTAGATTTCTTTCAGCGAATTGCC
>JAQBDA010000203.1:0-27348 GCA_032124675.1 Chloroflexota bacterium | reverse complement strand
CCCCTGGTCGCCGGAAGTATCGTCCCAATGCCCAACGACGATGCCGACCAGCGGGCGGCTGCGTGGTGTGGCTGTCCCCTGGCTGATGGCGGTCTGCGTGGCCTGCGGGCCGCTGCTTAGCGGTATCCCGCTTTGTCCCAGCGTGAAGGGCAGCAGTCCAGGGTCGCTCCAGAAGGTGAACATGGTGGCGACGATGATGGCTACACCTAAAGCGGCAGCCAGAAAATAGAATGTGCCTCTGTCCTTCCGGGCAGGTGATTCTTCTTCGGTAGGGGGAGATTTCGGTGTGGTTTCCAAGATGAGTTAACGTTATATGTCAAGTTCCTATACGGTAATTCACTTCAGCCAGATCGATCTACTGTGGGTTGTCTGACAGCCGGGTACATTTCTAATAACCCCACATTGGGTAGCAAGTTCTGTGCCGCATTTTCCAGCAATCACCCGGTTATTATAGCGAATACTGCGCTATAGGGCAATGTCTCAGGAACCAATCGTAGCGTCCGGCGTCTAATATGCAGAGAGTTCAGCCTCCATCACAGCGCACATTTCAGGAGCAGGCTTGATTGTAAGGGCAAGTCGTTCAGCGGGAGGGCGTATGAGAGCCATGTCTGTGTGTTTGATATTTCTGGCGATCGCTGTTGCCTGCAGTGCTGCAATAGACCAATCCGAGAATGGGCGCATGGTATTGATGGATTACTTCAGAGCTTTGAATGACGGACGTTATGCGGATGCTGCCGGACTGTACGGTGGGAGCTATCAGGCTTTGCGAGAGATGAACCCCGATCTGCCAGCAGACAGCTATGCCGCGCTGTGGGAGCGGGGTTGCCAGGTGAATGGTTTGCAGTGCTTACCGGTTCTATCGGCAACCTTCAAAGAGCAGGTCGGAAGCACTTACATCTATAACGTCGAGTTCAAAGCGGCAGACGGCGGGCGCTTTGTCCTTGGACCGTGCTGCGGTGAAGACCCTGCCAGCACCACGCCGGTTCACCGGTTCGAGTACCGGGTGGAATTAGCGGATGGGAAGTACCGGGTGATGGACCTGCCCCCGTTGTTGCCGTAAACCTTCCGGCTCCGTTGACCCCTTACCTATCCTCAGCGAAAAGCTCGCCCAGGATCAGGATGAATTCCTCACGCACAGCCAGTTCTTCGGTGGTGAAGTGTTCTTTCAGGAGCTTATCTTTAAAATCCTGCGGGTCAACACCCGGCGGCACCTCCCACAGTTCAATCGGGTTGGCGGCGATGTGCTGGTCCACTCCAGGTACGAATTCATCGTTCACCACCAGACCGTACTTGCGGTAACCAGCCGGCCAGGTGGCATCCACCACCATTTCCCCTCCAGGGTGTTCTACGATCAGGTAGTTATGCACGTCCACTACGTGCCCATTCCCACGCTGCAACACCGGTCTCAGCCGCGCGTGTTCGGTTTCGGGTTCCATGTATGTCTTGGTAGTGCAGGCGATCAGGCGGGATGCGATCCCCAGCTCGGCGAATAGGGCTCCCAGCAGGTAATGTTTACCGGAGCAGGTGCCGCGCCACTCACGGATCAGCGTCCCCGGGCGGCGGTCGCTGCTGCGCTGGTAGGTCATATCCCGCACAAGTGAGAACGCGGTGGCAGCATCGATGGGCTCCCCCCGGGAGATCAGCTCTCGCTGCACGGCTTCATCATGTAATTTCGCTAATAACGTGGGTTCCATTTGGACTTGTGTTGAGTGATCAGATTAACCACAGAGTTCACAGAGATCACTGAGAGGTTTCTATAATAATCTCTGTGCAATCTGTGTGCTTTGCGGTGAACACCTATTATATCCTCTCAAACCCCCATACTCTTTGACCGAGTCCTCCATAATTCCTCCACAACTGGCTGGCATACTCTAAACAGTTCAGGAATCGTGCAGGGAAAGCACTACCAGCTGCATGACCCTGGTCAATCTTATCCGCATTATTTCTATGGAGGTAGCAGATGTATTACCGAGGTTCATTTTTCTTACGAGCGTTGGCAGCCCTGATGCTGGTCGGTTTCCTGGTGCTGGGAGCAGCCTTGATCTTCCAGGCCGGGCGTGCTATGGGCTTCAGCCTGGGTCTGTCATCGACAGGGCCAGAGGTGCTGCTCCCGGGTTCCCAACCCTGGGGTATGTATCCAGGGGCGCCGTTCATGCTGCTGTTGGCGCTGCTGTGCTTCGGCGGGTTGTCCTTCATGTTCTTCTTTGCCGTGGCGGGCATCTTCCGCCGTAAGCACTGGAAAGCCCACGGCATGCACAGGCATCCCAAGGAGTGGGATGAAGCGTATGCCGCACGAGGGGGCACCCCGCCCTGGTGGAGGGAGCAAAAGCCGGACGAAGCATCTCCGGTAGCGGATGAAGCACCGGGTGATGTGCAGGTCAATCCCGAAGGTTAGGCTGTAACCTCGGCTGGATTCCGGGTCTGGATGACCGGAACCCGGCTGAGGAATATTTAGGTTACACTAGATATATGCAGAAGCTGATCCTGGTCGTAGATGATGAGCCGAAAATCGTCCGGCTGGCAAAGGACTACCTGGAGAAGGACGGCTTCCGGGTCTTAAGCGCCTATGACGGCGACACGGCTCTAGCGATGGCTCGCAGAGAGCGTCCCGACCTGGTCGTGCTGGACCTGATGCTGCCCGGGCGGGATGGCTGGGAGGTATGCCGTGTGCTGCGGCGCGAATCGGATGTGCCGGTTATCATGCTCACTGCACGGGCTGAGGAGAGCGACCAGGTTGCCGGTCTCGAATTAGGCGCGGATGATTATGTCACCAAACCTTTCTCGCCGCGCACGCTGGTCGCCAGGGTGCGCGCTCTGCTGCGCCGGGCGGAGGGCGGCATGCTCGCACCGGCGGTCCTGCGCGCAGGCGCGTTGGAGCTGGATAGCGCTGCCCATCTGGTGACCTTGAACGGAGCCCCGCTCCACATGACTCCCAATGAGTTCAAGCTGCTGGCGGTGCTAATGCGCTACCCCGGGCAAGTGCTCAGCCGCGAACAGCTGCTGGACCATCTGCACGGTATAGCGATCCCATCCTTCGACCGCAGTATCGACTCGCATATCAAGAACCTTCGCCGCAAGTTGGAATCTTCGCCTCCCGCGGGTTGTGAGATCGAAACAGTCTACGGTGTCGGCTACCGTTTCGTCGAGCTGGATGTACCATGAGAGCGGATAAACACGGTTGGCGCAGCCAGAGACATGCCTGGCAGTCCGGCAGAAACCCCAAGCGCCGCTACCTTTTCTGGCGATTTGTGATGGTCTTCGGGATGATCTGGCTGGTCTTTATCGCCGCCTTGCTGCTGGTCAGCCTGGCTTTCCTGGCATTAAGACCTGCCGCGGGCAATTTCCTGCCTGAGCTGTTGATCGTCTGCAGCATCCCGCTTGGATTCACCCTGCTGATCTTGATCCTTGGCAGGTGGGCATTCGGCCGGGTCGGCGCGCCGTTGGTGGATGTGATGGCAGCCGCAGATGCCGTCGCCGAGGGTGACCTGGACGTCCAGGTGCGTGAGAATATGCCCGGAGAGTACGGCCGGCTGGCGCGCAGCTTCAACCGCATGACCGCCCGTCTCCGCACGGCTGAGCTGCAGCGCCGCAGCCTGACTGCTGATGTTGCACACGAGCTGCGTACCCCGCTTCATATCGTGCAGGGCAACCTGGAAGGCATCCTGGATGGCGTCTACCAACCCGATGAGGCGCATATCCGTGCCACCGTAGAGGAGACCCGCCTGCTCTCCCGTCTGGTTGATGACCTGCAAACTCTCTCACTGGCGGAGAGCGGAGCACTGCCCTTGCATCGCATACGCGTGTCGGCCGATGATCTGCTCTCGGATGTACTGACCAGCTTTTCAGCTCAGGCAGAGTCAGCCAATATCGCTCTGGAGCTGGACGTAACTGCTCAGCCTGATGATCTAATGGTGCTGGTCGATCCGGACCGCATAGATCAGGTGCTTTCGAATTTGGTGGTGAATGCGCTGCGCCATACGCCGTCCGGCGGCAAGGTTACCCTCGGAGCAGCCAGATTGCCCGACTCGGTACGTCTGACGGTGTCGGATACCGGGGTTGGCATCCTCCCGGATGATTTGCCACATATCTTTGACCGTTTTTGGAAGGGGGAGCGATCCAGGTCGAGGCTTTCAGGAGCCGGTTCTGGGCTTGGGCTGGCGATTGCCCGCCAGCTCGTCCAGGCGCACCAGGGTACGATTCAGGTCGAAAGCCAGCCCGGTCAGGGGACGAGCTTCACCATTGACCTGAAAATAGAATAGATTGCTTCCACGACATCTGATTGGGACTCGCCTTATCTGGAACCGGCGAGTGAAAGTTAGGTCCTCTCCCTTTCTGAAGAGGACCTACTAATTGACGTTAGGGATGTGAAGTTGTTTGTCCATGAGGGATTCACTCGCAGGTATCTAGCGAGTCAATAGGTCATAAACTGGCTGGTAGCTGAGCTATCAGCGAAGAGGTCGACAATCACGTATCCTGGTGGGAAATCCAGGTACGCGCCATCCCAATGGCTCGATGGCGATCGTAAGGGTCTCTGTACGGCTGCTGATCGGGTTGCTGGTTGTCACTTTGACTGTCTTCACCCCGCATGTGGACCAGGATAACGCACGCGATGCATCGTGTCGGTGATTATCGGGAAACAGGTTGTTTCCAGACGCAGTTGACCGTCAAGGTGGCTGTAGTCGGATGGGCAGTGGCTGTAAAGGTATGCTCAACATGCGGGTTTCAGTCGCTGTACCGCTTAAGATCGTGGAGGTTAGCGGGACGCAGTCAGCGGGGCAGGTTCCTGAACCGTAGTTGGCTGCGTTTAACTGCCGGGGACGAGGCGCAAGATTATTTTGGCGCGCTGCAGCGCTTCCTGCTCGATATCATGGTTCAACCGCAGCCTGTCCTGTTCGTTTGCGGCGGCGAGCAGGCTCTGTGCCTGTTCCCAGACCTCATCTCTCCAACGGGTGATCATCCTACCGACGATCCATTCATCAGTTTGACCGAGCAGCGTGTCCACGAGAGCCATCACTGGCAGGTCAGCTTCGATGATCGTATCCTGGACCGAGTCGATGGTATCACGAATCATAGCGTTGACGTGGCAGTGGTCATCATAACGCTCCTGGCGCTGCTGCGGATTCAAATACTGCCAGTCCGGGCTGAGCATATCCTCCAGGGCATAAATCAGGTCGTAATTGATATGCGCATTCACACCCAGGAGCAGGTTTTGCAGCACCAGTGCATCCGGTTGGCAGGTTGAGTCGAATGTTATACGCCATACTGCTGGTGTGCCGGACGGATCCTGCTCGTAGGCATCCAGGGCGATGAAGTAGTAATCAGCGAAGTGATCCAGAAGGCTGTCCACCCAGCCTGGATCGTGGAACTCACCTGCCTCGATAGCTGTGAGCATATTCTCGGTCATCATCTGGTAGCAGCGCAGGAAATCAGAGCGCTGGTCGGCGGCTGCCTTCCAGCGATCGATCTGCTGCTGCATGCGTTGGGTTATATTTATATTCTTGTTCAATATTAGCGGATTACTCAGATCCATCTTGCGCGCGAGTGGACGCTAAAGGTCACTTTTTCATTAACGGCAGAAATAACTGGTAAAGCACCTGGTCACCACCAATAGCCAGGAAGCGAGACTGAGTCAGACTGTTAACCGGGTTCCTGGCTGTCACCTGTATGGACTTGAGCCCAGGGGTAAGCCACGAGAAGGAGCGGTTGATGCTCAAGCCATTGGTATCGGAGATCGCCGGGTAGCCGGTCACCTCCCACGTATAAGTCACCGGCAGGGTAGCGGAAATGGGAGTAACACTGGCGTTGAAGGTGTAATCGACACTCGTTGGGCCGCTCGTTGAGCCGCTGAGTATCAATGCAGAGATGGGCGTGATGGCATAAATCGTGATGGTATGAGTCTGTGTCAGGCTGCTAACCGGATTGCTGGCAGTAACCTTGATCGTTTTAGCGCCTAATGTCGACCATGTAAATGCCTGGGAAACGCCAATACCGTTCGTCTCAGTGATCGCCGGGTAGCCGGTCACCTCCCATACATAAGTCACCGGCAGGGTGGTGGTAATTGGGTCAGCGCTGGCGGTAAAAGTGTACTCTACCCCCGTATTGCCGCTGGTTGGGCCGCTCAACCCGAGCGAATGCAGCGCAACCTGGTCGGCAGGGCAGGTGACTGCGCCGTAGTTGGCCGCGCTCAACCCGCTGGTTTCGCGTGCCCGGATCGTGTAAGAGTACTGCTTGCCCAGGTAAGGGTTACCTCCCGAGCCGGGCGTCCCGCAGGCGACCCGGAAGCCAGGCGAAAGCATATCGCCTGGGATGTATATGAAGGTCTGGAAGAAGCCGCCAAAATAGGCGCTGAGATGGTTGTCGATACCGATCGTCATCGAGATCATATACTGCGATGCACCGGCGGTGACGTAGAGATAATCCCAGGTGATGTAGCAGGTATCCGTACCGCTCACCGGCAGGTAGCAGGTGGCGCTGGGGCTGTCTATGAATGAGATGTTTGGCGCACCCGGACTGCTGGGTTCGCGCTGGCGCTGGATTTGCGGATCGGATGGCTGTAGGCGATCTGCTGTGTCGTCAAACAGCGCCTGTGGGGTTGGGGCGGCGGGAGGGGTTGGCGGCACTGACGGTGCCCTTTGTACCAGCGATGCTGCTCGCACGGCTCCCCAGGCAAAGATGATCCCCGCCAGCGTGATCAACACCAGCAGGCTGACTCGATATCGATGGGACATCACGATTTCCTCATCGGTATCGGGTTACGGAATATCCGCTGGGCAGTAAACCGTGCCGTAGTTCGCTGATTTCAAGCCGGCGGAATCCCTGGCTCGGATCGTATATGCATATGCATTGCCAAGGTACGGATTCCCGCCAGCTCCGAGTGGCCCGCAGGTGACTTTATAACCATTGGGATTCATGTTATATGGCACGTACATGCTGGTCTGGAAGAACCCTTGAGTATGCGCCACAGTTCCAATATTATTCAAACTGGCAGTCATGGTAATCATGTAATTCGGAGAGGCACTCACCGACATGTAATACCAGTTGATAAAGCACTCGTCTTTTGCCGAGTCTGGCTGGAAGCAGGTAGCAGAGGGTGAATCGATAAAGCCGATGTTAGGTTCCTGGGGCGCTTCGCCGGCAGGCGCGACGATCTCGCGCACATTTTCCCCTTCGACTTCTTGCTGCAGGATAGTTTGATTGCCCGGGCCATATGCCTGACCGCGGGCGTTACGCATGAATCCAAAGGTGGCTGCTATTAGGAGAAGTGCAATAGCGATTGGGATGAATAATTTGCGCATAGATTCCTCCGATGAATCTACTAAATTCTATATCTGCTGGATTATTTTCGCCATTTGACCTGTTCCTACTGGAAACCACCCTCTGGAACTCGATCGGTAGCATATTATAGACTAATCTTATCGTTTTGGGAGGGATGATTTTTCTTTAACCCGCGTGTGAGCCCGGGTAGGTTATTCTGTATGCTATCTAAGAATCAACCAAGGTGTACAGGGTTCAGGTAGGGCGTCCGCAGGAAACTAACTTAAATAAAAAACGGGCGGTATAGATACCGCCCGCCTTGCTTTTAGTACAGTCCCCAGTCTGCACCCACACCTTCTTCCATATAGGATAGATCCCACATCTCCAGGCCCATTTCGATCGTGGTCGGGCGTTCCAGGGCTTCTTCTGCCTTGACACGCGCCATCTCCAGCAATGCGGGGCCGTATGGACAGAAGGGGGTGGTCATGATCATGGTAACGTTGCCTTTGTCCTCTTCGGCAGCCACATCCCGGATCAGACCGAGCTCGATGATATTCAAGCCGATCTCGGGGTCGATAACCTGGCGCAGTGAATCCCTCACGCTTTCCGCCAGCTCAGGGTGGGATGTCTCGATCTGCCAGCTCACTTTAGATGAGGTTATGTCACTCATTGATATTCTCCAATAATGTAGTCTGTTCTACGATATAAGTGCAGTGCGCGTCGCCATTCAGTACGCAGTCTACTTTTTCTGCCTGGATAGACAGCACGCTGGAGATCAACGTCTGGTCCATCGAGCATATCTCGGGGTGGTTCTGTCCAACTCGGTAGTACGGGCAGCTGATCTCCCGGATCAGGTACTGGCTGCCTTGTTTTTCCCATTCTACTGTGAAGCCTTCATCGCTGAGCATGCTGGTCACCAGGTCCAGACGCTGCTCGATGTCCAGACCGCTGGCTTCAACCTGCACTTCTGCGGCCAGGTCCTCCGCCATCTGGGTGAACAGCTGGTTGATCATCGGCTCCGGCATGCTGTCCTTGAGCTGCTCCAGCAGGCGGATGGTCAGCTTCATATAGCGGGAGGGGAAGCGCTCCAGCCCCTGTTCGGTCAGGTAGTACAGGCGGCGCGGCCGTCCCACACCGTGCCGCTCCTCCTCGGATGTCACCAGCCCCTCGGCCTCCAGGCGTGCTATGTGATGGCGCACGGAGATCGGGTTAATGTCCACCGCATCTGCCAGCTCGTTGATCGTGCAGCGCTGCTGGCTCAACAGGGTGTACAGCACTCGCTCGCGCGTGCTTTTGCTTTGGTCTTCACTCACGGTTTTCATTTCCAGATATCGGATTCGTTCAGTCTGCTAATGTTGGCTCCGGCAATCACGTGGAATATCTCTTAAAGCATGAGGTATTACGGCGGATTGCCCCGGTCAATCATTAAAATTTTAACATGCCCGGTTTTTTTTGTCAATATTAAGATTATTATACTAAAAATTATTGACGTCCAACCGGCTTCCTGCTATAATTCGGCTAATATCTAAGATATTTATCGTAAATATTGACGCAGCCAGCCATGCCTGCTATAATCCTTCTTTGGCTGCCGGGGGACGCTTCCTTGTGGTTCGGGAGCGTGGAGCACGCCAGGGATGATACGGCAGCGGCAGCACTCAATATTTACCAGGAGCTTAATTTAATATGTCTGAACTATCCATCCGAAATCTTCATGCCAGTGTGGAGGGCAAAGAAATACTCAAAGGTGTTGACCTGACCGTTCATCGCGGTGAGATCCATGCCCTGATGGGACCCAACGGCACCGGAAAATCAACCCTGGCATACGCCCTGATGGGGCATCCCAACTATGAGGTTACCCAAGGTGAGGTCTGGTTCAAAGGCCAGAACATCCTGGAGCTTGCGCCCGATGAGCGCTCCCGCATGGGGCTTTTCCTGGCTTTCCAGTATCCCACAGCCATTCCAGGGGTATCGGTAGCGAACTTCCTGCGTACGGCGATCAATTCCCGCCGCCGGGCAGATGACCCCGAGGATAAGGGCATCCCTATTCCGGAATTCCGCAAGATGCTCAAGACCCAGATGGACCTGCTGCAGATGGACCACAGCTTCGCCGGTCGCTACCTAAATGAGGGCTTCTCGGGTGGCGAAAAAAAGCGCGCCGAGATCCTGCAAATGGCTGCCCTGAAGCCAGAGATCGCCATCCTGGATGAGACCGACTCAGGGCTGGACATCGATGCCCTGCGCATCGTCTCGGATGGGGTCAACGCGCTGAGCGGAGATAACCTGGGTGTCCTAGTAATTACCCATTACCAGCGCATCCTGAACTACATCAAGCCCGATTACGTACATATCATGATGGGCGGGCGAATCGCAGAGTCCGGCGGAGCGGAGCTTGCCCTGCATCTCGAAGAGCATGGCTACGACTGGCTGCGCGAGAAGCATGACCCCGTGGTCGCAGGTTAGGAGCTGTTTATTATGAGTGATGCTGCAATATTACAGGATATTGGTGATTACAAGTACGGGTACAGTGACCCCGAGACCTACGTTTTCAAGTCCGGCAAGGGATTGAACCGTGAGATTGTCGAGAAGATATCGTCTATGAAGGGCGAGCCGCAGTGGATGCTGGATTTCCGCCTCAAGGCTCTGGAGCATTTCCAGAAGCGCCCCATGCCCACGTGGGGCGGTGACCTCAGCACGCTGGACCTGGAGGATATCTATTTTTACGTCAAGCCGGCTGAGGCGGAAAGCAAGTCCTGGGATGATGTCCCGGAGACGATCAAGAACACTTTCGACAAGCTGGGCATCCCGGAAGCCGAACGCAAGTTCCTGGCAGGGGTCGGCGCGCAGTACGAATCCGAGATGGTCTATCATAAAATACAGAAACATCTCGAAGACCAGGGTGTGATCTTCCTCAGCATCGAGGACGGGCTGCGCCAGCACCCTGACCTGTTCCGTGAATATTTCAGCACAGTGATCCCGATCGAGGACAATAAATTCGCCGCCCTGAACGGTGCTGTCTGGTCAGGCGGCTCCTTCATTTACATCCCCAAAGGCGTTACCGTCGACCTGCCGCTGCAGGCATACTTCCGCTTGAATGTCCCCAATATCGGCCAGTTCGAGCGCACGCTGATCATCGCCGATGAGGGCGCGCGTGTCCATTACGTCGAAGGATGTACTGCTCCGATATACACCTCCGATTCCTTCCACAGCGGTGTGATCGAGATCGTGGTTAAGAAGGACGCCCGCGTGCGCTATACCACCATCCAGAACTGGTCCACCAATGTCTACAACCTGGTCACGCAGCGTGCCCTGGTGTACGAAGGCGCTACCATGGAGTGGGTGGATGCCAACCTGGGGTCCAAGCTGACGATGAAATACCCTTCCTGCTATTTGCTGGGGCCCAGGGCTCACGGCGAGATCCTGTCTATGGCTTTTGCCGGAGCAGGGCAGCACCAGGATGCAGGCGGCAAGGTGATCCACGTCGCCCCAAACACCAGCAGCAAGATCACTTCCAAGTCGATCAGCAAAGCCGGTGGGCGGGCATCTTACCGCGGCCTGTTGAAAGTCTATAAGGAAGCCGGGGGCTCGCGCTCCAATGTGGTATGTGATGCGCTGCTGCTGGATGACCAATCCCGTTCGGATACCTACCCGTATATCGAGATCGACGCGGAAGATGTCACCATCGGTCATGAGGCCTCCGTCTCCAAGGTAGGAGAGGAGCAGCTCTTCTACCTGATGAGCCGCGGCCTGAGCCAAGAAGCAGCGACCACCATGGTGGTCTCGGGCTTCATTGAGCCGCTGGTCAAAGAACTGCCCATGGAATACGCCATCGAAATGAACCGTCTGATCCAGCTTCAGATGGAAGGCTCGATAGGGTAAGCCATGGCGAAAAGAACTGTTGTTACCCGGACATCCCGCACGGCAAAAACCGTGCCGGCAGACTTCAATTTCACCCGCCAGATGGTACCCGCGCTTGCTGGAGACGGCTACTCGGACTACGTGCGCAGCTATCGCGTCCGCGCCTGGCAGATCTTCGAAGACCTGCCGATCCCCACTACCAGTGACGAAGCCTGGCGGCGCACCGATATCCGCAGCCTGGCGGCAGGTGAGTTCCGCATCCCTGGCACGCAGGACAGCGCCAGCCTGCCAGATGCTCCACCTGAGCTGCTGCACCCGGTCACTGATGAAGAGTATGGCGGGCAGGTACTGCTTATGCCCGCAGGTGTAAGCGTTACGCTCAACCCGGAGCTGGCTGCCAAAGGAGTCGTCTTTACCGACCTGGCGACTGCCGAGCGCCACCACTCTCAGATCTTAGAAAAGATACTGGGCAAGGTCGTGCGCCCGGATGAGGGCAAGTTTGCTGCCCTGGCTGGCGCACTGGCACAGACCGGTGTCCTGCTCTACGTTCCCCCCGGCTTGCAGCTCGAACAGCCGCTGCAGAGCATTCTGTGGGGACCGGGCAGCGGGCTGGCGTACATCTCGCAGATCCTGGTCTGGGTGGACGATGGCGCATCGCTGACTTACGTCCACGAGGCCGCTTCGCATACCGAAACCGGTGGTCAGACTCTGCATGCCGGGCTGGTGGAGGTGCATGTCGGCGCTGGTGCAAATCTACGCTTCGTCGAGCTCCAGTCCTGGGGTGAGCATGTCTGGAATTTCAGCCACGAGCGGGCGCGAGTGGCGCGCGATGGCAACCTGGACTGGATATTCGGCGCGCTTGGCAGCCACCTGACCAAGAATTTCTCGGATATGGATCTGATTGGTGAGGGGTCGAGCGGGCGCATGTCGGGCTTCTACTTTACCGATGGCAACCAGCACCTGGATCTGGATACCCAACAGAACCACCTGGCAGCCCACACCACCAGCGACTTGCTGTACAAAGGCGCGCTCGAAGGCAGCAGCCGCTCGGTCTGGCAGGGCATGATCTATGTGGCACCCGGTGCGCAGAAGACAGATGGATACCAGGCCAACCGCAACCTGACACTCAGCCCCAAGGCGCGTGCAGATTCGATTCCCGGTCTGGAGATTCTCGCTGACGATGTGCGCTGTACGCATGGCGCTACTGTGGGCAAGATCGACCCCGAGCTAGTGTTCTATCTTCAAGCGCGCGGCATCCCGAAAGGCGATGCTGAGCGACTGGTTGTAGAAGGATTCTTCGACCCGATCATGCAGCGCATCCCATTCGAAGGTGTGCGTGCCCGTTTCCAGGGTGCGATTCAGGAAAAATTAGGATAAAATTATTACATCCTCTCAGCTCACCAGTCTGCCGGAGAGGAAGGCGTATTTCGTATAGACCATTGCCAGGCGAGCATTCTCGAATGCTCGCTTGAGATGTTATTGTCTGTGGGGTTGGGAGGCATGAATTGGGTGAATTAAAGTTCACATCAGCGCCGAGTGGGGAGGAGATGTATCAGGTTGGAGACAACGTGGAAGTGATGTGCGACCATGAGAAGGGTGGCGATCGGGTGCGTGACTGGCTGCTGGGGACAGTCGTTCAGGTAGACCCGAAAATGATTGCCGTTCAATTCCAGGAAAATGTTTATTTAACCGATGGCTGGATGGTGCCGGACCACGTCCTGTGGTGTCCAAAGACATCCCACAATATCCGTCTCTTCCGCCGCAAGGGAAAGACGCGCTCCAGGGCTCGATGAACGCCGTCTACAGAATTCAGTGAGGCCGAACTATGGCACTGACCGATACCAAGAATAAACCACTGGATATCGCAAGGATTCGGGAAGATTTCCCAATACTGAGCCGTGAAGTCCACCCGGGTATCCCTCTAGTCTATTTAGATTCGACTGCCACTGCCCAGAAGCCGCTGGTGGTTATCGAGGCGATGGGTGAGTTTTACCGCCAGAACAACGCCAATATCCACCGCGGCATCCACACCCTGGCAGAGGAATCTACCGCCGCGTATGAGAGCGCCCGCCAGCGGGTGGCAGATTTTATCGCTTCTCCATCAGCCAGGCAGGTGATTTTCACCCGCAATGCTACCGAATCGATCAATCTGGTTGCCAGGAGCTGGGGAGGCGCCAACCTGCAGGCAGGGGATGTGCTCATCCTGACTGAGATGGAGCATCATTCCAACCTGGTGCCGTGGCAGATGCTGGCAGCCGAAAAAGATTTGCGGCTGGAATTCATCCCGGTCACTCCGGACGGGCTGCTGGATATGGAAGCATACCGGCAGATGCTTTCCCTGCGCCCGAAACTGGTCGCGTTCACGCATATGTCGAACGTTTTGGGGACGATCAATCCGGCAGGCGAGATCATCCTGCAAGCGCACCTGGCCGGAGCGGTCACACTTGTAGATGGGGCGCAGTCTGTGCCGCATTTCCCGGTAAATGTGCAGGACCTGGGGGTCGACTTCCTGGTATTTTCCGGGCACAAGATGTGTGGTCCCAGCGGGGTCGGCGTACTGTACGGGCGCAAAGAACTGCTGGAGAATATGCCGCCTTTCCTCGGTGGGGGAGATATGATCAAGCGTGTGCACCTGCGCTCGTTTGTCGCCAACGAGATCCCACATAAGTTCGAAGCCGGGACACCTGCGATAGCCGAAGCGGTAGGACTGGGCGCGGCAGTCGATTATCTCTCGCAGGTAGGCATGGATTCCATCGCCCGGCATGAGAGTGAGATCATCGAGTACACCTTGGAGCGGCTGGAAGAAGTCCCCGGTGTAAGTATCTTTGGTCCCGCTGCCGAGCATAAAGGTGGGGTGGCATCGTTTTCACTTCAAGGGGTACATCCGCACGACATCGCACAGGTATTGGATACCTACGGGGTGGCAATCCGCGCCGGGCACCACTGTGCCATGCCGCTGCATGAGAAATTCGGGCTGCCCGCCACCGCCCGCGCCAGTTTCTACCTGTACAATAAGCCGGATGAGGTCGACCAGCTGGTAGAAGCGCTGTATCATGTGAAGGAGCTCTTTGGAAGCTAATTATGGATGACATGTACCGAGAAATCATCATCGACCGTTATAAAAATCCGCTTCATCGCGGCGAGCTGGACCCTCACGACATCAGCTTCGAGGACGACAACCCGCTGTGTGGTGACCATATCCGTATCGATCTGCGGGTGGGGGAGGATGATCGGGTAAGCGAGGCAGTATTTCAGGGGCATGGCTGTGCTATCTCTCAGGCATCAGCCGACCTGTTGATCGAGTCGATCATCGGCGAGCCATTGGAAGAGGTCAAGCTGCTCACCAAAGAATACGTGCTTGAATTGCTCGGGATCGAGCTGGGGCCGGTGCGCCTGAAGTGCGCCCTGCTCTCGCTCAAAGTGCTCAAGGCAGGCATCTACGGTCTGGGTGAAGCCAGCGATGACTTGGTGGATTGATGTACAACTATCACAAGCTTCACCCAGACCTGTGCGAATATATCTCCATCGCTGCCAGCGATGAGATCCCCAATGGCGACCGGCTGTATGTGGAGATCGACGGCGGCTCGATCGTGGTCTTCAACATCGCCGGGACATATTACGCCATTGCGGATATCTGCTCTCACGACGACGGACCATTGGGCGATGGCGAGCTGGATGGCTATGAGGTGTCCTGCCCGCGGCATGGGGCGGAGTTCGACGTACGCACGGGCAAGGTGCTCTCACTGCCTGCGATCGTCGATATACCTGCATATCCGGTGCGGGTGGTAGATGGCGAGATAGAGATCGGTCTGCCGCTCGAAAGCTAAGCCAACTGTCAGAGTTATATTCCGGGCGCTGCACAGCATCGATCTGCTCGCAGCGCCCTTTTTTTGCCGGTGCTTTGTACGGGGGTAAACTTGTATGGTGGATCTGCGGCTACTCAGGTTGTTGACCCGCATCGAGAAGCGACACGGTGACCGTAGTGCCGATAGATACCTGGCTTTGGATGGCGATGCTGCCACCCTGGGCTTCGACTAAAGATTTTGCAATATTCAGCCCCAATCCGTTGTTGCGCTGGTTGTCACCTTGCGGGCTGGGCACCTGGTAGAAGCGGTCGAAGATGTGCGGTAGGTCGTCAGGCGGGATGCCTGCACCGTTATCGCGGATGCGCACGCTGCGGAACCTGCCTTGCGCCAGGGTGTCCACCAGTATATTGCCACCCTTAGGTGTGAACCGCAGGGCATTATCCAGCAAAATCAAGAGCACTTGACGGACGCGTGTGGGGTCGCCAATCACTCGCCCGCTTGAATTCTCCAGCTGGATTTCTACCCCCTTTTCAAAGGCTACTTTCTGGATCTGGTGTTGGATCTCTCGCAGCAGCTCAGGCAGCTGGATCGTAACGCGCTGAAGTTCCAGTCGGTGGGTATCCAGGCGTGAGAGCAGCAGCAGATCATCCACCAGTCGGTTCATATAGTCTTCTTCATAGAGGATATCCCTCAAGATCTCAGCCTGGTTTGCCGGTAGTTTTTGCCTTAAGCCGTATTCCGCGGTTGCACGTATAAATGTAAGTGGGGTGCGTAGCTCATGGCTGGCATTGGAAACAAAGGTTTGCTGCTGATCCCAGGCAGTCTGTGCCGGGCGGATAGAGCGCCCGGAGAGCCACCAGCTTCCTGCCCCCATCACCAGGATACTGATCGATCCCAGGACGATCAATCCCGTGAGGTACTGCTGCAGGATGCGATCCTGGTCAGCCAGTAGCCGGCCGATCTGCAGCACGCTGGAGGAGCCCTCGGCTCCTTCGATGCGGTAGGTGAGCAGACGGATTTTAGACCCGTCGGGCAGCTGCAAGGTTCGCAGGTCTGAACCGTCCAGCAGTGCAGCGGAGGATGCGTTCTCGTCGCTGAGGATCGGCGCAGGCACGTTGGTAATCGTGCCCGTAGAGGGGAGGCTGACGCCGTTCGCCTGGGGCAGGATGAAGATCGGTGCCAGGCTGCCATCGTACGCTTCTGCCCGCTCCCATGCATGCTCGTCGCTCCCGCGATGTTCAGCGTATTCCCCTTCTTCCTCCCAGCTGTCGTCCGACCCGGCTGCTGGCGCACTTGGTGAAGGCTGGTATCCGATCGTGCGTGTGCTGCCGCCAGGCCAGCTTTGCTGTGCTTTTACCAGCGGCTGGGGGAGCTGCAGCCCGTACAAATTGAATAGCAGCGACATTTTATATTCCAGCGCTTGGTCAGTCTCGTATTGGTAGTAGTACTTGAGCAGGCCGTACGAACCCACCCCGATCAGCAGTACCAGACCGGCGGCAGCAAATATATAAACGGCTGTAAGCTGCAACCGCAGGCGGTTAAGCATGTTCTTCTTCCAGGCTGTAGCCGATGCCACGCTGTGTGGTTATGGGATCCTTCATCCCGGGCTGCTGCAGCTTCTTGCGCAAATAAGATATATAAACATCCACCATTGTGGGTTGGACACCGGCTTCATACGACCAGACGTAGTCCAGGATAAACTGCCTTGTAAGGCTCTGTCCAGGGTGGCGCATCAGGCATTCCAGCAGAGAGAATTCGGTCCGGGCCAGCTCCAGGACGTGTTCGCCGCGCCGGGCGCTGTGGGCACGCTGGTCCAGCACCAGCGAACCCACCCGCAGCTCCATTGGGTCTGTCCCATTAGGAGCTATCCGTCTCCCCAGCGCGTACAGGCGGGCGATCAGCTCGTCAAACGAAAATGGCTTTACCAGGTAATCATCCGCCCCGCTAAATAACCCTGTAACCCGGTCTTCCACCTGTGTGCGAGCGGTGAGCATCAGGACCGCCATTGGTTGGTGGGATGCACGGATGGCGCGGCACACGCTGGGACCATCCCTGCCTGGCAGCATCCAATCCAGTATGGCGATATCGTGCGCCCCACGTAAGGCAATCTCGAGCCCCATCTCGCCATCATGGGCGACATCCACGCTGAACTTTTCTTCCTCTAATACCTTGCAGATCAGGTTCGCAAGACGTTTGTCATCTTCAACCAGTAGGACTCGCATATTGAGAGTCTACCCCATGAACATTGGAAATTCATTGGAAATTTGATGGGAGTTTTTTAGGAAATTCCAATGTGTATTGTTTATCCTTATGCAAGCATCGCTGCAATCTCGTTTGATACATTGCGTACCAGGTAATCGGCTGAAAGTATTTTGAAATAAACTGATGGTGATTTCAGCCGATACCTTAAGCAATTCGTCGTATTTGATATAGCTGTTTATAAAGATACTATCGGCGAATTGCCCAGTTTTTCAATTTGGCAGTTAAGGAGTATATAAATGAATAAAACAGCTCTCTACATATCCATAGCGCTATCAGCATTTATATTGGTGTCCGTCGTTGGAGTTGGTTTTGCTATGAAAGCCCAGCCGCAGCTGGGTACGACTGAGGTAGTTGGGACCGTACCCGTCGCCGACCCGGCTTTGCCGAAGGAGATTCAGGCGAGAGAAGCCAGATACCAGGAGCTTATCGACCAGGCTAATCGGCGTCTGGACAAGCTGCAGAAGGAGAACCAATCCCTTCAGGAACAGCTTACTACTGCCGGTCCCCAGGTGCAGCAGCCTCCTACAGCACTTGAGATCACCCCCGACCAGGCTGTCCAGGTTGCTGCCAATTTCCTTGGCGATGGGCGTGTATACAGCATAGAAGGCACGCTCGTGCGAGGCGTACCGCTGTATAAAGTGACCTTCAGCTCAGGAGCGGTGGTTTATGTCAGTATGGATGGTCAGGTGGTTGGATCGCAGGCGCCAATCATAGCATCTAACACCCTGAATAGATCTTCTGGCAACGTAAGCGCGTCTAACCATGAGGAGCACGATGAACACGAAAGCGGGGACGATTAATGGCTATTTTTTTATATAAAGATCTTATCGTAAATTTGGGAGTTATCTGATGCAGAATTTGCCAAGTAAGAAGAAACCACGCCGGTCAAGCATGAGGGGCATCCGCATATTGATAACCGTCACAGCGGTGGCTGCCACCCTGAGCTTCTGGGCATTGTTCGCCCGGCAGAGCATGAGCTCGCAGGCGCTGGCATTGAAGGTTGGAGATCCTGTCCAGGAGATGCCTGCTCAAGATGCAGTAATCATTCTGCCGCCTATGCCGACTTTGATCCCGCAACTGCGAGAGAGCAGTGGGCTGGTCTCTGGCCCCAGCTTGTCTGATATCAGCACGGGTGAGCAGCCCTTCCAGGAAGGTGTCAAGGTGCTTCTAGGCGGTCAGGCGCCGCAGGCGCTGCGCTCACAGCAGTCTGCACCAGTGCCGTTCACTACCACACAATCCTCGCGGTAAACTGCAGCGCAAGGAATCAGACCGTTAGGGATTACAAGTCGATGATCCATAAGCGTGAGTTCCGGGCGATGGGCTGCCAGATGCTGGCAGCCCTGGACCACCCCTCAGAGCGGGCTGACATCTGGCTGAACTCGGTGCCTTCCTGGTTCGAAGCCTGGGAGCAGTCATTAAGCCGCTTCCGCAGAGATAGCGAGCTGAGCCAGCTTAACCGTCTCAGCGGATCTCCCCAGCGCATCAGCCTGACCCTCTGGAAGGTGCTGCAGGAAGCACGACAGGCGGAGCGGATTTCGGGTGGGTTGGTCACACCACTGCTGCTGAACGCCATCGAGAGTGCTGGCTACGATACCAGTTTTGAAGAGCTGGTACCTACGGTAGACGGAGGCTCGAATCCGATCGCTGCACAAACCCATCTTCAAATAAACATGCGCATAGCTGATATAAATTGCAGCGCCAATACACGAGAGTTGTGTCTGCCGGCAGGCTCGCGCCTTGATTTCGGCGGGATCGCCAAAGGTTGGGCAGCGCACCAGGCGATGAAGCGTCTATCAGTCTATGGGCCGGCACTGGTGGATGCAGGAGGGGATATTGCCATCAGCGGCTGCCGGGGAGACGGTTCACCCTGGCCAGTGGCAGTCGCCGATCCGCTAAAACAGAAGGATCACCTGGGAATTCTGATGTTGGGAAAAAATGGTGTTGCAACGTCTGGGAAAGATTACCGCCGCTGGCAGCAGAACAGTCGCTGGCAGCATCATATCATTGATCCACGCACGGGTTTACCGGCTGAGACAGATCTGTTGAGCGTTACAGTTGTCGCGCAGGATGTTAGCCAGGCGGAGGCAGCTGCAAAAACAGTGTTAATCCTTGGCAGTGATGAAGGACTGGAATGGCTTAACACCCAATCGACAATGGATGGCATCCTGGTGCTGGAAGACGGCAGACAGTTGAAGAGTCGCCAAATCAAAGAATATTTATGGAGCTAATAGTGTCAAGAAACCACGCTGAATCGAATGATATAGAGATACCTTCAGGCTCTCCCAGGACGCTATTCCTGCTGCTTTTGGCGTTGTTCGGGGGAGCGTTGGGGGCTGTAGTGCTGCTGCCAAATGTGATACCAGGTCTGGCAGTATCAGTGTCCGGTGGATCGCTGAAAGCATACTGGTTCCTATCGCGAGGCAGCGCCTTGGCGGCGTATGGCTTGCTCTGGTTATCCATGGCTTTCGGTCTGATTCTCACCAACAAGATGGCGCGTCTATGGCCCGGAGGGCCTGCCGCGTACGATGTGCATGAGTATACTTCGATCCTGGGTATGGGGTTTGCGCTGTTCCATGCTTTGATCTTGCTGGGGGATAACTATATCAATTACACCTTCGCACAGCTGTTGATTCCCTTTAACAGCCTGGGCTACAAGCCGTTCTGGGTAGGGTTTGGTCAGCTTGCTTTTTATGTATGGGGGATCGTCACGCTGAGCTTTTATCTGCGTCAGGGACTTGGCGGTACGACCTGGCGGTTGATCCATTATGCCAGTTATGCACTTTTTCTCATGGCGCTGGCGCATGGGATATTCAGCGGTTCGGACAGTAGTGTTTCCTGGGTGGTATGGATGTACTGGATATCAGGCGCTGGAGTGCTGTTCCTCCTGATCTACCGGATTGCTTATTCTGTTTTCCCGTACCGGTCTTCACCCAGGATATCCGGCTGATACATAAGCTTCATACCCCAAATTCACTATAGTTATTTTTATCCTTTAAAAGCAAGGCGGAGCCCCGTCTTGCTTATTTTTTGCCTGCCTGACGAATCTGTAAAGTGGTTTGGGCATGTAAAACCTGCGCTATGCTGATTTGTAAGTGCTTAATTTCATGATTCTACGTTTTAATAAGTGTGGTCATTGCGAAAGGGATTACACAATATAACGAATAGGTAATTTTTTCTGCAATGTTCGTTGTGATATGCTGGTGTTTTGGAGACGTGCATGGTAAAAGACTCCATTGTTGTCGTTGACGATGATTATATGGTTGCCAATTTTATCGCTGGCAAGCTGCTGCCGCGCCTGGGTTATGTCGCGCTGGTGGCTAATGATGGCAAGTCAGCACTGGAGATCATCAGTAGGAACAATATATCCCTGATCCTGCTTGACCTGGAGCTGCCGGATATGACTGGCCTCGATGTCCTGCGGCGGGTGGTTAGAGACGGTCGCCGGATCCCGACGATCATGATCACCGGACATGGCTCCGAGAAGATTGCTGTCGAAGCCTTCCGGCTGGGCGTCCAGGATTATCTATCCAAACCCATCGATACCAGCGCCCTGATCGAGGCGATGAACCGCAGCCTGACCCAAACACGGCTGCGGCGGGAGAAAGAACAGCTCACCAACCAGCTCAAAGACCAGGTATCCTGGCTGTCTTCCCTGGTGCGGGTCGGGCGGAGCATCACATCGACACTGGATACGGATGAGGTGCTTCGCAGGATCGTTGCTGCCGGGGTGGAGCTGACACACGCCCAGGAAGGTTTCCTGGCGCTGCATGACGAGGTTAGCGGGCGGCTGATGCTGCGGGCGGTCAAGAACATCGATGAAGATAAATCCCGCACGATGCGCCTGGTGGTTGACGATTCACTGATCGGGGCAGTTGTCCGCACTGGCAAGCCATACCGCACCTTCAAAACACCCGAACAGCCGGGACTGAAGGTCTGCACAGGCTACCTGGTGCAAAGCCTGGTGTATGTCCCCGTTGTATCCAAAGACAGCGTGATCGGCGTGCTTTCGGTGGATAATCCGACCACCAACGAGCCTTTCAGCGAGGACGATGAAGCCCGACTGATCTCATTGGCGGATTACGCAGCCGTCGCGCTGGAGAACGCCAGTTTGTACGAGCAGGCACAGCTCGACCTGCAGGAACGCGGGCGGGTGGAATTTGCCCTGCGGGAGAGCGAAGAGCGTTTTGTCCTGGCTGTCCAGGGTGCCAATGACGGCATCTGGGACTGGAACCTGAAGACCGATAATATTTATTATTCCGAGCGTTGGAAATCGATCCTGGGGTTGGTAGATAACGGGCTGACAGATGAACCGCAGGAGTGGTACAGCCGGGTCCACCCAGACGATCTGGATCGTCTGAAGCTGGATGTCTCCGCCCACCTGGCGGGCAAGACCCCGCATTTTGAGAGCGAGCACCGCATCCTGCACGCCGAAGGGAGTTATCTCTGGGTGCTCTCGCGCGGGCTGGCAGTGCGTGATCAAGATGGCACTGCCTACCGCATCTCCGGGTCGCTCACCGATATCACCGACCGTAAGAAGGCCGAAGAACAGCTGCTGCACGATGCACTGCACGATGCACTGACAGGTTTGCCTAACCGGGCGCTCTTCCTGGACCGGCTGCGCCTGACCATGGAACGGACAAAGCGCTGGAAGGATGTCGGCTATGCGGTGCTGTTCCTCGACCTGGACCGCTTTAAAAACGTCAATGATTCTCTTGGGCATCTGGTCGGTGATGAGCTGCTGGTTGCTGTTGCCGATACGCTGCAGGCCGGTTTGCGGGCTACGGATACCGTTGCCCGCCTGGGGGGGGATGAATTCGTCATACTGCTGGAAGATCTTAAAGAAAACGATGCCGCCATTCGGGTCGCTGAATGGATTAACGAACAGATGAAGACCGCCTTCACCATCAACGGTCACAAAGTCTTTATCACCAGCAGCATCGGGGTCGTTTACAGCAGCAAGAGATACCGCTCCCCTGAGGATGTGCTCAGAGACGCAGACATTGCGATGTACAGCGCCAAGGCCAAGGGTCGTGACCGGTACGAGATATTCGAACCCAGCATGCGGGCGAAGATCGCCGATAACCTTACCCTGGAAACAGAGATGCGCATGGCGCTGGACAGCCAGGCATTCACGATCTATTACCAGCCGATCATTTCCCTGATGACCGGCCAGCTCTCCGGGTTCGAGGCATTGCTGCGCTGGCAGCATCCACTGCGCGGGATCCTCAATCCGCATGACTTCCTGGGTGTGGCAGAAGATACAGGTCTGATCAACTCCATCGACCGCTGGGTGCTGCGCCAGGCCTGCCGCCAGCTGAAAATCTGGCAGGAGCAGTACCCTTTAGACTCGCCTTTGACAATGAGTGTCAACCTTTCAGGACAGAATATCGCCCGCCCGGACTATGTCGAGTTCGTCAAAGGTGTGCTGGAGGAAACGGGCATTGAATCCGGTTGTCTGAAACTGGAGATCACAGAAAATGCCATTATGGAAGATAGCCCGCTGACCCTGGAAGTGATCACCAGGCTGCGGAATCTGGGTGTACAGCTGCAGATAGATGACTTCGGCACCGGGTACTCATCCCTGAGCTACCTGTCGCAATTCCCGGTCAATGCCTTGAAGATCGACCAGTCGTTCATCCAGCAGATGATGAACGACAGCACCCGCCTGAAGATCGTTCAAGCAATCGTTATGCTCACGCACCGCCTCGACGTGGTCGTCATTGCTGAAGGTGTGGAAAGTGAAGAACAGATGGACCAGCTCAAATCTCTGGGATGTGAGTACGGACAGGGCTTTTATATCTCCGAACCACTGGATGGAGTTTCGGTCGAAGAATTCCTGATCCAGGCTACATCGTCTGGCGGGAGAATCAAAGCCTTGCCAGTAGGGTAGCAGGTGAATATGACCACACTCGATAGTCCACGATTCAGGGACGCCCTCCGCCACCGCATCAGCTCCCGGTTTGGCAGCCCGATCACGATTCCCGCTCTTTCGAGGCTGCAGGGGAAGCTGATCATCCCGTATGTTTTGCTCACATTGGTGCTTGCCACCGTCGGGATCTACGTTGTCACCCGTCTGGTGACCTCCACCATCCGTGAGCGATTTGTCAACCAGATCTATGAAGCCGCGCGAGTCGCTTCTGACTCTGTTGTCCGCCAGGAGCGGTTCCAGCTCGAGAATCTGCGCCTGATGGTCTTCTCTGAGGGAGTCGGGGATGCCATCGCCGCTAAGGATGTGGATAAGCTGGAGACCCTGCTGCTGCCGCTGGCGTTGAACAGCGGGATCGAGGCTGTCACGGTGGTGGATGCGGATGGCCATGAGCTTCTTACCCTGGGCTTGGACCCGGGTACAGGGGAGTATCTGCGCACCGCGGGCAGGGATTTCTCCGATAAGACGCTGGTGGATAACGTATTGAGCGGCGTCTCAGACGATCGCGGGGATAAGTATATCGACAACCTTGAAACGAACTTCGGTCAGGTGTTGTTCACCAGCTCAGCAGTCCGGGATGACCTGGGTGAGTTGGTAGGCGCAATCCTCGTGGGCACGGGTCTGGACAGCCTGCTGTCCAGCACCAAGCCCCAGGCGCTGTCGGATCTGATCGTGCTGGATGAGGGACACAATCTGCTTGCGACAACCTTGCCACCCCCCGATGGCGGGTATGGTGTGCTGGAAAACGCCAGCCGCAGCTCGAGCCAGACAGGTGGAACCTCGACCTTCGATCTGGAGCTTTTCCAGCGCGATTACCAGGCTATTTTCACACCCTTCGAGGCTCGAGGGGAGACCCTGGGCTGGCTGGGTGTAGTCCTGCCTTCCAGCTATGTGGTCGCGGCTGAGGCAACCAGCCGCAACACATTCAGCCTGATTTTCACCCTGGGTACCGTGGGAGTGATCGTGATCGGCCTGCTGCTCTCCCAGAGCATCGCCCGGCCAATATTGCGGCTGCATAGCATGACGCATGAGGTCGCCGCTGGCAACCTCGACCAGAACATCGGCCTTAATCGTTCGGACGAGATCGGAGAGCTGGCTGACGCGTTCGATGTGATGACCCTGCGCCTGCGCGAGCGGACACAAGAAACCTCCCGCCTGTATGAGGAGGCCGTACAGCGCAACAAAGAGCTGGCAGAGATCAACCAGCAACTGCGCTCGACCCAGATGCAGTTGGTCCAATCGGAGAAACTAGCCGCGGTCGGTCAGCTCACTGCCGGGATAGTCCACGATGTCAAAAACCCGCTGACAGTGGTCAAAGGGATGGCCGAGCTGCTTATCTCAGATGAGGCGACCCCCGATGCCCTGGAAGAAGAGCTGACTCTGATCCGCGACAGCGTTACCAAAGCAAATGTGATCCTCTCGGACCTGCTCACCTTCGCCAGACAGTCGAAGCCGGAAATGGAACAGAGAGATATGCGCGAGACGGTCGAAGCAGCGTTGCGCCTGATAGCCTTCCCGCTGCGCAAGGCGCATATCGAGCTGACGAAAGAGCTGCCGGATGAATCGGTCATGATGACCTACGATAACCAGCAGATCGAGCAGGTATTGGTCAACCTGGTCAATAATGCCATTCATGCCATGCCCGCGGGCGGCAAACTATGGGTGCAGCTGTCACAATCCGATGGGATGGTTGCACTGGATGTCAAGGATACCGGCATCGGCATCCCCCCGGAGAACCTCGGTAAGATCTTCGACCCGTTCTTCACAACCAAGCCGGAGGGTGAAGGCACCGGGCTCGGGTTATCGGTCAGCTATGGGATTATCTCCAATCATGATGGGCGCATCGAAGTGGAGAGCACCCAGGGAGAGGGGACTGCGTTTAAGGTGCTGCTGCCGTGTCAAAAGAATTAGAACTTACGCGGTTCAGAGGAAGCCTGCACCAATAGCGTAAGTGCTGAAGATTTATAAGGGGTGAGGGATAAGATGATTGAGGGGCAAGAACGTATTCTGGTCGTAGATGATGATCGCAGCCTGCTTTTATTCCTGGCACGCAGCTTGAGCAAGCATGGCTACGATGTGACCACGGCTAATGATGGCTTTCAGGCGTCGGAGATCCTGGTAGCCTCGCCGCCATTTTCCATCCTGGTGACAGATCTGATGATGCCGAAGATGAGCGGGCTGGAGCTGATCCGGCGGGCACGCGCTCTGGATGAGAATATCGAGATCATCGTCATCACCGCCACCGATAGTGTCGAGCTGGCGATTGTCGCCATGCGTGACGGCAGGGTGCACGATTATCTGCAGAAACCGCTGGCATCGATCGATGAGCTGACCCTGGTTGTCGACCGGGCGGTAAACCATCGCCGGCTGGTGATTGAAAGAGCTGCCCTGCAGGAGAAAGCAGATACCGAAGCTCACCGGCTGCACGCGCTGGTATCGAATGTGGGTGAGGCGATCTTGGTGGTCGCCGGGGATGGTGTGATCATGGTCGCCAACCCCTCCGCCCGGAAGCTGCTCGGTCGCGATGATCTGGAGGGAAAACGAGCTCTTGATGTGCTGCCGCACCGGCTCACCGGTATTGTCGAGAATTGGCAGGCGGTCGGCGGGCAGACTTCGATCATCATGGAGATCCCCTGGCCGGTTGATACCATCCAGATGGTCAGCCTGACCCCGGTGCAGGAGCAAAACAGCAGCCTGCAGGGCTGGGCGCTGGTGCTGCGGGATATCACCCCCTTCAAGCGGCTGGATGAGCTTAGAACCCAGGCGATGATCGAATCAGCCTCGAAAATACGCCGCCCGCTGGCAGAGGCCATGAGCGCGTTGGTCGATTTGACCGTGCTGGCAGCACAGGATGACCGCATGTCCGACAGCGTCTTCAAGCTGAGCGAAACCTGGAAGCGCATCCAGGCGTACGGTGACGAGCTGTTGAAGATGGCCCGCCAGGAATCCTCTGCCGAAAGTGTGGTGGCAGAGGTTAACCTGAACCAGGTCATGACTGATATCGAGAAAGATTTGAACACCGAGATGTACTGGCAGGGCAAGGGTAATTTTGCCATCATCAAAAGCGATGATCTGCCCACCATCCAGACAGATCAGGACATGGTCTCGAATCTGCTCAAGGGCGTGCTGAAGCGAGCCATTGTACGCAGCCCCCTGGGGGGTCAGATCCGGGTTGACGCCAAGGAGATCAATGGGAAAGTATATATTGATGTCAGCGATGAAGGTGCCGCGCTGACCGATACCGGCGTGCTGCGCATGTTCGACAAATCGATTGTCGACCCGGCGATGGGTAATGCTCATCCAGGCTCGGAGCTGGCCCAGGCAAAGAACCAGCTTGAGAAAGTCGGCGGGCAGCTGTGGGTGGGCGGTAGGACCCGGCGCGGCAGCACCATAACCATCTGTATTCCAGCGGTTGCCCAGCCGTTGGAGAGGAGACCTGTTGTAGCAGGGTAGCATAGATGCCGAAAAATCCTGAGCTGCCAGAAGATCAGGAGAGCAAATCCCGGTCGAAAACTGCGGCAAGCTCCGCATCGCAGCCCGATTTGCGCGCTGATGCGGCAGAAACACAGACGCAGGGGGTGATGCTCGGCGAGCTGTTGGGTTTCAGCCGCTGGCTGTTGGTTATCCCCTTTGTTCTGGTAGTGTTGTACGTTGCAGGGCAGATCGCCTTGATGAGGCAGCCGGTTGTCGCCGCAGCAGATACTCGATCCATGCTTTCGGCGGATTACAGCCCGTGGGAGTTCGCTTCGTTCGCGCCGGTGGATATTGACATCATTTCCCAGATCCAGGGCGAAGAGGGGGTCAGCATTGCCAGGCTGGTCATCCCGGGCAATTACTGGCCTGGACCACCTCAGGCAAGCCAGGTGCCAACCCTGCCGCCACCGCGCGCGACTCAGGTCGCCGAGGTACTCACCGATACTCAGCCGGCTGCCGCGACGAACGAGCCCAATACACCGACGCCAACAGCCACTAGCACGACTGCACCACCAACCTCCTCACCGCAGCCGAGCGCAAGCTATACCCGCACACCGACCCCATCCACCACCCCCATATTCACACTTTTCCCGACAGCTACCGCAACGTCTACCCGCAGACCGCCCGAACTGCCCACCGCCACCATCACCTATACCTCCTTGCCTTCGCATTCCCCCACACCGACCCGCACAGCGACCCCTGTACCATCTGCTACCCAGCCACCGCCAACCGCGTCGGCGACTACAGCCCCCAGTGCGACCTCAACCACAC
>JAQBDA010000202.1:0-4585 GCA_032124675.1 Chloroflexota bacterium | reverse complement strand
AAGCCCTGCTCCCAAACCGAGTCCAAGCCCCGCCCACCAGCAGGAAACGCGAGCCGTTGGGCGGTTTGGCGCAAGCCAACGATAATACCCTAAAAACGAAAGGATGTGAGTTAGATGGAAGCCAAGAATACGTCGGAAGGTCCCCTTGGCGTGGGGACCGTAAATGCCATAATCCCGGCAACCTATGCTCAAACTGGTTTTGCTCAAAGCCCACATCTTTCAGACGCATAAGAGGTATAATCTACATTAGGACTTTGTATATCTGAATACACCGCAAAGTTGCTTGGATGTACTGATTCAGCCGCATACCGCGCTCTCCACTGGACGAGGCAGGGAGGAAAGGCGCATCCGCAGAGTGAGGTGCGGTGCTGCTCGATGCAATTGAGCAGGGTACCGCTGCCGTTGGGTGGCTTTTCCATTTTAGCAGCCAGAGGAGATTATGGGATGGGTAGGTTTGCATTAAGCGTTTTTATCAACCGTTCACAGCCTTACGTTTTTGATTTCTTGAGCGACCCGGCCAATCTTTCAAAATGGGATTCAGATTTTGAGTCGGCAGAGTGGACATCCAGCGATGCGCCTGGTATCGGTTCAGTTTACCGAGTATCAGGGAGAAGGCTCGGATCTGATAAGGAGGGATTGTTCGAGATCGTTCAATGGGTTAAGCCTGGTCGGTACAGCTACAAGGTAAAGCAGCGAATGTTTCTTATTGAACGTATGGACACAGCCATTACGCTTAAACCAAAGAATAATGGTACAGATGTGAACTTCGAAACCCAATTTGAATTAGTTGGTGGATTGAAGTTTATCGATGGTATCTTTGCCAGGATGGGCAAGAAGCAGGTTGGGAGAAATTTGGACATCGCAAAGCAGATTCTGGAGGCAGGCTAACAAATAGTGCGCCAGAGGGCGAGCAGATGTACAGTGGGAAGGAGAGAATGAAGTGGCAATCAAGGTGATCGTTGAACTACAAGCCAAACCAGGTAAGCGGGCTGAGCTGATCAGCCTGCTCGAGAGCATCGTGGCAGAACAGGGGCCAAACCAGCGCGGTTTCCTGGGCAGCACGCGTTACGAGGTGCTTGAAAACCCCGATATGCTGGTTGAGATTGCCGACTGGGAGTCGGCCGAGGCGCGGGTGGCGCATATGCAGGAGGCTGCGGCTACCGGCGTCTATGCACCTCTGTCGGAGTTGTTAGCCGCGCCATTCAGAGCTACGGTCATCAGGCAGCTGTCTTGAAGGGTGGATGGTGTGACCATCCGCCCCTGCTGTGTTGCTTGCAGTGAGGCAGCCTGACAAGCGCATGGAGCCGACGCCTCCCGGAGTAGGGTATATGTGGTTGGGGTAGATCAGCTGTGCCGCTTAGCTCATCCATTAGGACACAAAATGAAGGGAATTATCCGTTGACAACAATACATCGTATCCAAACAGGCAGCGTCAAAGTCAAGGTTTCGCAAATGCGCAGAGAAGGTAGCGGAGGTATGGCCAAGGTTCTCTTTAGTCGTACCTGGACGGATTGGCTCCCAATTAATGCGTGGGTGATTGAGCACGCTGAAGGTATGATCGTTGTCGATACAGGAGAGACTGCTCGGACGTCGGATCCTGGTTACTTCCCCCGCTGGCAACCATACTTCAGGCTTGCAGTGCACATGAACGTCAAACCTGAGGAAGAGATAGGGCCTCAAATGCGAGCTTCTGGTCTCAATACAGAAGCAGTATGGAAGGTCATTCTGACTCATTTCCATACCGACCATGCCGGGGGAATATCTCATTTTCCCAATAGCGATTTTCTCGTCTCTGCGGATGAGTACCAGAATGCCCAGGGCTTTGCTGGAATGGTGCAGGGATACCTACCGAACCACTTGCCGGAGTGGTTCGCTCCATCTTTTATTCAATTCGAGTCCGAGACCTTTGGCCCCTTCGAAGAAAGCTATGCCGTGACGAATGCTGGCGACGTGGTCATTGTCCCAACACCGGGGCACACTCCTAATCATGTCTCTGTGATAGTGAAGGTAGATGGAATCAGTTACTTTATTGCCGGGGACACGAGCTATATTGAGGAGCTTTTGCTTGAAAGACACCCGGATGGAGTAAGCCCCAACGTAGAGGCTGCCATTGGGTCAATGGACAAGATCCTACGCTATGCAGAGGCAGAGCCGACAGTATATCTTCCGAGCCATGATCCACTGTCTGGTGATCGCCTTAGGCATAATCAGATAGTTACAACTGCGGGCTAACAACTCGCTGGAGTGGACGCCGTCTGGAGTAGGGTAAATGGTTGCGGTAGATCAGCGGCGCCTCCCTACTGGCAGCCTTGAGGCTATGTAGCTGCCACTAGCACATGCGGTATGAGGTTCCATGACCCCATTTCTAATTGCCGTTGTTCTCGCCAGTCTCGCAGGTCTTCTTGTCTTCCTGGTCATTCACCACATCTGGATCTTGCCCATTTGGTTCATTGTCTCGCCCGGCCTCGTGATCGCCGTCCTCGGCGGATTGGCTGTAGGGTGGTCCTATTATGAGATCCGACTTGGCCTTCCATCTCGGCCATGGACCGCGGCCTGCCTTTCGCTGCTCATCGCTTTTATCCTGGCACCCTCCGTCATCCTGGCCCAGCTTCGCCCACCCCTCCTCAACGCGGCCACATTTGCAATCCCTCCGGGCGAGGGTCCGCGAGTCGCAGTACGCTTCTTGCTTGAACTGGTGCTCACATCAGCCATCCTCGGCGCGGCGGCCGGCTGGTTCCTCGGTCATACTCCGGCAGCAGCCCTTTCCACGGCTGTCGCTGGCGTCGCGTTCGCCTTAGGACCAGGTCACAACATCCCCCTCCTGGGTAATACCCTCGGTGCAGGGAAGGGCCTCGCCCTTCTCGCCGCGATCATACTTGTTTCTGCTTATGTACTCGTTGAGAGCGCATTCTATCTATCGAAGAGCTAATCAATATAGAGTCCGCTCCTTTGGCAGAAAATCACCAGGCACAACGAGCATAGGCGGCTCAATTTTTGGTTAGGTCATCGAGCCGATTGTCTTTCGATACAATGCATAGGAAATCTCTTGAATATGCAAATCGCATTCACCTCCAGATATCGGTTTGTCTGGCTGCCAGCAAATCTTCTATTGATGGCAGGATTCTTCGGCCTTATTGCAGGCGCCTGGGTTGCGATGTATTACGAGGTCGTCCCTGGAATCGCCTCACGCGAAGACACTCTATCTTCCATCCAGGCGGTTCTGTTTGGCCTCGCCGCCCTGCTCAGTTTCGCATATTTTCCTCTTGCCCTCACGACCGCCAAAGCCAGGCAGTGGACTCAGGCATCCATCCTGGCCATAGTCGTCGCGACGCCATTGGCCATCTTCCTGGCGAGTGAGGGCTTACTCTCTCACTACTTGTGGTGGGGTCCAATCAGTGACACCGACAGATTCCACATGCTTCACCACAGTCTCGTAGCCGCGGTCCCTCTCTCCATCATCTACTTCTTGTTCTTGCGCTGGCGATGGCGCCCGAATCTCCTGACCGAATTGGGACCTCCAACAGTCAAGACTCGCTTGACCAGTGCCGTGGTTCTAAGCTTCATTGTGATCCCACTCGGCATCCTTGTGGCTGGCTTGCAGATGGCAACCCTCCTGTCAGCCGCTGCCCTGATCGGCGTAATCGTCTTCGGCCTGTCAGCTCTTTTGGCGGCCTGACAACTCGCTGGAGGTGTACCCACCTCAGCGCGAAATTACATTAGAGCATTTTTCTAGCTTCAAGCTACGCTGTTCTCCAGCCGAGTCTAGTCCCGCCCACCAGCAAGCAACGCAAACCGTTGGGCGGTACACGCAGTCAGAGCTCGAGTAGAATTAAAATATTCAGGAGGATCATTTTTATGCGCCATACCCGAGAGGAAGTAATCAAGCGCACTATTCAAGAGTTCGAACGCCTGGATCATCTGGTTAACAACCTTACCGATGAGGATTGGAATAGATTGCTAACCAGACCCGAGACCAAAGACCCTTGGACAGTGAAAGATGCACTGGCGCATATTACCCATTGGAAGGCTGACGTGGTCAGAAAAATCAAGAAACAACCCGTACCGGTAGAGGAGAAAGGGTTGAGTGAGACTGATGGGAACCACCTCGTCTACGAGCGTTGGCGAGATCGCTCCCCGCAGGAGGTTTTAGCCTGGCACAGGCAAGTTCAGAAGGATGTACTGGCTGCGCTTCAAGATGCACCTGAAGAATGGTTCAGTGACAGGGAGCGCCTACCGGAATGGCCCTTCGACCTTGACGGTCACTCCAGCTACCATCGCGAAAAGGATATCGAAACCGCACTTAAAAAGCCAACAAAGTGAGTACCGACCAATACAGCGTGCAGCCGACCGGACCGCGCCCGGATGTTGCGTTCGGTGCGATACTAGGGCGTGTATGCAAACTCTCCCATCGATGTCTTTGCGAGCGGTTTTTGCGAAGCAATCTCCCACCCAGATAGCAAAACAGGGATTGCTTCAGCCCAAAGAACGGGCTTCGCAATGACATTTAGTAGTTTGCATACAGAACCTAGTTTGCAAACCTACGCATATTTGGAGATGATCAATATGACAAATGAACAGACCATTC
>JAQBDA010000201.1:0-3870 GCA_032124675.1 Chloroflexota bacterium | reverse complement strand
GCTACTGAATCTAGACGATTACTCCACATATTATAAAAGTCCACATTCGGCAAAAAATGTGGAGCTCAACATTTTTCGCTGAACGTGGCCAAGTGCCTGGGCGGGGAAGAAACGGCTTCGGCAGGGCCGAAAGCCCCTGCGAGCGCCGCTGAAAAAAAGCCAGGCGCCCGGCCCAAGGCGCCGCAACCCGTCCCAAAGCCCGCGTCGGGCGACGCCGGCACGCGCTGGGTACTGGCGCAGCCGTCACAGAACTTCACCGTACAAATGGGCGCATTCAGCACCCGGGACGCGGCCTCGACATTCATCCGCCAGGAGTCTCTGCCGGCGCCGGTGTATATTTATCCGCTGCAGAAAGCAAAAACCGTGCAGTACCTGGTACTGCACGGCAGTTTTGCGGCGCGCGCAAACGCGGACCCGGCTAAACAAAAATACGGTCGGCTGAAACCCTGGTTGCGCCGCTTCGGCGACTTGCGACAATAAGAGTATTGGTTGAATAAACGCTATTTTCCCTGAAGCCCGCCTCCACAGTACAGTCGCTGCCACTGCTTTCCAGCCTGATCATAGCGAAACCTCGCCCAATTTGACCGCACTCACATGAACGGACCTCGCTCTATTGCCCTTCCCCCTGCCAGTTCCTGCCGCTGGCCGAATCGATACCCCCTTGATTTATATCCCCACATCCTGGCCTTCTCCCTTTGGGAGAAGGAACCTTTCTTTATGCAGCGGACCCGTGTCCTGCTGAACATCATTTACATACAGGCTGATCTGCCGCCTACAAGCGGGGAGGTTACGGATCCCCTCCTATCGGGGACGCTAACGGATAGTCCGGATCTGCAACATTATCTGAAAGAGCTGAAGAAAGGCGATATTGTAGAGGTAACATATACTGAGGCCATAGCAGTATCCGTGGCTCCTGCGAGCTAACCGTTTATCTCCAATGGTACCCGGGGCGCTTCACTGAAAGCGCCCTGGTGTTGCCTGCACTTGAAAGGACCCCTACCCTTTACCCTTACCTTGCTTACATTCCGGCAAACCGGGTTCCAGTCGAAGCCACTCTGAAGCATACTGCGCCCTATGTATGAATCCTTCTACCAGTTAAACGCTGATCCATTCCGCTTAAGCCCGGATCCCGGGTTTTCATTCCAGCATCACACCTACCGCAAGGCGATGACCAACATGCTTCATGCCCTCCAGCGTGCGGAGGGATTTATCATGATTACTGGACAGCCAGGTACGGGAAAGACCACCCTGGTCAGTGAGCTTGTCAGCACGCTCAGGTCCGACCAGATATCTGTTGCTAAAATTGTAAGTGCACAGCTGTCGGCGAACGACCTGCTCGACCTGGTAGCCTACTCGTTCAATCTGGATCCCGAAGGCTGTAGCAAAGCAAAAGTTCTGTTTCAGCTGGAAGCGTTCCTGAAACAAGAGCATCAGCAAGGGCGACGATCACTGCTGATTATTGACGAAGCTCAGGGCATGGGTACTGAAGCGCTCGAGGAACTCCGTCTGCTGACCAATATAATGGCTGGCACCCATCAATTACTGCAAATATTTCTGCTGGGCCAGGACCGGTTGCAGGATACTGTGAATACATCATCTCTGGAGCAATTACATCAACGCCTGATTGCCGCCACACATCTTGAGCCCCTCGATACCGAGGACACCAGGGCTTACATAAAACATCGACTTCGCTGTGTGAACTGGCAGGGCAATCCGCTGATCAGCACAGAAGCCTATGACTGGATCCGGCGCTGTAGTCGCGGGATACCACGCCAGATCAACCAGATCTGCAGACGCCTTTTCTTACATGGCTGCCTCGAGGAAAAACAACGGCTCGGTGTAGCGGACCTGAAGATCGTTGTCAACGAACTCCGGCGAGAATCGTTATTGCCCATGGATGGCGAGGGCATCCTGGAAATGGATCCATGGCCGGAGGAGCCAGTAGAGGAAAGCTACGAAGCAGAGGCCCAAACAATCGCTCCGGCACAGAAGACCGTGCGACCAACCATAGCAACCCTGCCAGGGATTAAGACAGCCGGGCAGTATTCGTCCCCGAAGGTAGCAGATACGCCTGACAGCACCGGAAAGACAAGCAGAACCGCGGTGTGGAGCGGGGCGGTGGCGGTGCTGGTACTGGTGCTGGCCACCGCAATACTTGCACCTAACCTCATCGATGGTGATATTGATCAGTTTGCAAATGATCAGGAAACGTTGCCAATGAACCAGGCAGTAACACAACGGCTAGTACAGTCCGCCAGTGAGGCTGGCAGTATGACCGAGGGGACTGGGAACGTATTCTCCTCACATGACAGAGAGGACCTCCTGGCAGGGTCAGTTGATAAAACACTCGAAGCAACCGTTCAACAGAACGAATCACAGAACGAGCCGAATCAGGACGAACCGGTAACGGCTCGGGAAATTACTCCCGCTAGCCCACTGTCACCGGATAGCCAGCCGGAAAGTGCAGCAAGCCCGTTGCCGGTTGAACAGCCTGTGGTGGTGGAACCAGCGTTATCAGAGGAAGAAGAAATTGCAGTATTACTGGCCCACGGCCAGGAGTCATTTGGATTGAATCGTTTACTGACCCCGAAGAATGAGAGTGCCTATCAATACTTTCAGCAGGTCCTCGAGCTGGACCCGGGAAACAGTGATGCGCTCAATGGTATTGAGCTGATTGTCGAACGCTACACCGCCCTGGCCGCTTATGCACTCGACAAGAATGACAATGAAAGAGCCGGGCTGTACATCACTCGCGGGTTGCAGGTCAGTCCGAGTGATGCAGGTCTTATGGCATTGCGCGAACGGCTGAATGCCGCTCTGACCAAGCCAGCACCAGTACCGGAACCGGAACCGGAGCCGGAGCCGAAATCCGAGGGTATTATCAAGCGTTTGAAGAATTTTTTCACACAACCCCCAGGCGAGAATAATTAGAACCCGATCCGGACAAACGTGCAAGAGCAGCTTGTAGAGACATACTGACGCTGCATGCATGTGCCGGCATCCTGTCCCTGGCGAAATCCTGATCATCACCTAACCTAACACTGAGACCAAGGCAGTCTTGTTCAGGAAGACAACCTTCCCTACTCTACCCTGCCATGAAGGACCTGCTGCTGATGCTTGCACACTTGTTGTCAACAGTCTCCCAACTCCCGGGAGCCGGCGGATCCAAGGCTATCGTTGCCGACAGCCTTCTTATGAAACAGCAACTGCTGATCATTAACCGGTCTCGGTAACTGCCCCATGCGTCGCGCAAGGCGCCTACTGCTGGTACTCTACCTCCTGCATCCATGTAGTCGTCGACGTGCACCCGGTCTGACGCCTGTTGATAAAATGCTACCCGGCTTCTGGTCGCTGTTTCCCAGCCCACACCACAGTCAGCGAGCGGCGGTCATTCTCAAAGCAACAACCCTCTTCAAATTTCACGACATACTCAAGAAACGCAAGTATCGATTGCTGTACACCGCGCGCAGAAAAGGTAAACCGGGTCCCAAAGGCCCTTCACAGGAACTCATAGAAGCCATCGTCGAAATGAACCGACAGCAGGCGCTTCAGGCGAAGACGAAATTCACGGTCTGGCTGCCCTCGTATCGCGCAGGAGATCAACAAAGCGTTCGGATTAAACATCGATAAAGATGTTGTGAGGCGCCTGTTCGAAAAGCATAACCGTCCGGGATCCGATTCCGATCAAGGACCTTCCTGGCTGACGTTTATCGGCCAGCTGAAAGACAGTTTATGGAGTATTGATCTTTTTCGTTGCGAGTTCATTCTGCTCAACACCCACTGGGTGCCCGTGGTCGTGGACCAATTCACCCGGCGCATCATTGGCTTTGGCGTGCACGCCGGTGATACGCCGGCCGAAGTCGCTGGGGG
>JAQBDA010000200.1:0-2997 GCA_032124675.1 Chloroflexota bacterium | reverse complement strand
GGTGAGTCGAACTCCTGCCACAGACCGGCACTGGGAATATACTCCAGGGAGGGCAGGGCTGCCTCCCGGTCGCCCGCCGAGATTCCGCCAACCAGGTAGATGATATCCACCGCACTGGTCACACCCATGCCGTATCGACCGTCCGGGATGGGCAGACCGTATGTCCACGGGGTATCGCCCTGCTCCTTCGCCGGCTGGTAGATCTCCACTTCCTGCAGGGCGCTCTGTCCATCATAACCGCCGATCACGAAGATGCGACCAGCCGCGGTGGCGGCGCCGGCATAAGCGCGCGCCGTAGGCATAGGTGGCAGAACCTCCCAGCGATCCGAACCGGGGTCGTAGCGCCAGGCATTATCCATAACCTGCTGCCCATCCCAGCCGCCGAACAGATACAGCTTGCCCTCAATAGTCGCCAGCGCGTAGGCGCTGACCGCTTGCGGCAGCCTGGCGCCGCTCTCCCAGACATCCTGCAGCGGGTCATAAATCTCCAACATGTCCGACATCTCCCCAGAAGCCAGCCTGCCGGCCGGGACGTAGACCTTGCCGCCTATCACCACTGCCGCGGCATCCGCCACAGGGGTGGTTTTATCGCTCAGCGCCTGCCACTGGTTCAGGTTGGGGTTGAATTTCTCGACCGCAGCGCTGACCTGACCATTGGCTTCCCCACCGATCGCATACAACTGCTCCTCGTAGGCTGCCAGGGCCAATCCTGAGCGCTGGGTGAGCATTTCCGCTCTGACCTGCCAGCGTGCCTCGACCTGTGGGGCAGCCGGGCTGGCAGAAACCTGCCCTGCAGGCTGGCGGGTGGCAAGGTACAGCACGGCAGTCAGTGCAAGGATCACCACGACACCCACCACTCCCCACCACGCGTATGCCCGCCAGGGAGGTGCTTCCGGCTCCGGGGCTTCCATCTCATCGTCTGATTGCACGTCCGCGGCGAGTTCCTGCTCCGGCGCGGCCGGCACCAGCCCGCTCTGCACAGCAACCATGGCGGCCTCTGTGCGGGTGGTGACCTCGATCTTGGCAAAGATATTGCGCAGGTGAACTTTGACCGTATTGGCGCTGATATAGAGCTGCTGGGCGATCTCTTTATTGCTCGCCCCGGTGGCAACCAGCTTCAAGATCTCCAGCTCACGCTCGCTGAGTTCGGTAGTGTCAGACATTATAGTATATGGGCTGTCCCAATGATATTACTGCTGGGCAATTATAACATCCACAGAAGAGCAGATATCAAAGGCAGAGAGAAACAGAAACCGGGGTTGAATACGAACTTTCGGTAAAACTTCGAATGCCATTTACTTAAGAGCCCGGGAACTAATGATTGATTTCTACCGTCTGGTATGTGAGATGCTCAACCGGATGATACTGTTGAGAACCCTACTATGATAAAAACCAGCCTGATCATTGTGTGTTTGTTCCTTTTTGGGTGCACCGCATCCCAGAGCCTGCCTGGTGAGGTTCTCGATAGATTTATTCCCGATACATCTACCCCCACTCCATCAATCTCAGTGACAAATACCCAGGAGTCCAATAAACTGTCTCCAAGCGCAACACACTCGATAACCTCTCCCCCCTCAACCATTCAACCAACTCCTGTTGGTACAAGTGTGCCTACGATATCTCTCGAAGTATTACCCGGAAGGAGTAGGGACATTAGTCAGCGGGCGATCCAGGAACTGGCAGGCAGGTTGCAGGTCAGCCCAGAATCCATTCTCATAGTTAAAATCTATCCCGATGAGTTCCCGGCATCCAACCTGGGATGCCCATTAGAAACTGGTGAACCACTGCCCCTTCCGGCAATCGTCTCCGGGCAAACTATTGTGCTGGAACACGAGGACATGCACTATATCTACCATGCACGAGCCAGTGATGTTATCTTCTGCGGGACTGAGTGAAAGAAGCCCTACCATCTGCAGAAAACGAGTGACCAGCTGTAAAATATTGAAATTCGATGGTTAGCGTGTAGGCGCGTTGGTCTGCAAATACGGAATGTAAACCGTGAAAAGGACCTCACGAACCGAACGGTAAACAGAGGGAAAAAAAATATATTCCGGGTTAAAACTATTTACTGCAGCAAAAGCATCGATCCGCCCCCAACCCGTTAGAGTATCGAATCCTGGAGACCAGACATCCTCTGCTGTGCCGTTGAGAATGCCGACAACCTGGTCTGGGCTGAGGCTGCTATTCATTGACCAGACCAATGAAGCCAATCCACTCACGTGAGCGGTTGACATCGAGGTACCGCTGAGCACTGTATAGGAGTTGAGTGCATTGGCACTGAATATGCCTACACCCGGCGCTGACAGGTCAACCTCCGGGCCGCGATTGCTGAAGCTCCACGGGAGATCGTTGTCATCCGTGGCAGCCACAGCCAGTACATCTGGCAGCCTGGCCGGGAAAAGCACTGCACCACCGGAATTCCCCACAGCAGCCGCCACCAGACAGCCCTGGTTTCGGGCGTAATCAATCGCATTTTCCACGGTCTGGGACGCATCTTCGCCGCCGATGCTCAGGTTGATCACTTTCGCCCCGTTATCGGCGGCATACAGGATTGCCTGGCTGATATCCGACCAGGTGCCAAATCCCTGGTTATCCATCGCTTTGAGCGCCATAAGATCGGCACCCCACGAAATACCCGCGATGCCGACAGCATTATCTGTATCTGCCGCCGCAATGCCTGAGACGTGAGAACCGTGCCCATGATCGTCCTGCGGGAGCGCATCAGCGTGCAAGAAATCCCAACCTTGCACGTCGTCGATATAACCATTGCCATCGTCGTCTATGCCATTGGAAGGGATCTCACCGGCATTGCTCCAAATTTTTTCGCGCAGGTCAGGATGGTCTAGGTCTATTCCCGTATCGACGACAGCAATAGGGATAGCCCCCCCCGTGGTGATATCCCAGGCATCCGGCATGCGGATCAGGCGCAGATTATCCTGCTGCGAGAGATAAAATGTATCGCTGGGCTCCAACACAGCTATACGCATTAATCCGTCA
>JAQBDA010000199.1:0-20437 GCA_032124675.1 Chloroflexota bacterium | reverse complement strand
ACTTTATCCGCCATTTCTTTGGATCCGGAGGCGAGTTCTACCGACACCACCGGAATCTTGCGCAGCAGGTAGGAGCCTTCGTTGTCGATGGGGATGATCTCATCCCGGCTCAGGCTGAGCGTGATGGCTGTGCGCGGGTGGGCATGGATGATCGCCAGTGCTGACGTATTTTCGTAGATGGCGCGATGTACAATCAATTCGGTGCTGGCGAGCACAATACCGCTGTCCTTACCCTGAAAGCTGGTTTCCACGAAATCTGAGCGCTTCAAGCGTCCGAACTGCGCCCCGCGTCTTTTGATGATGATCTTGTCCCCTACGCGCACGCTCATATTGCCACCATGCGAGCTGGTTAAACCAGTAACAAAGATATCGCGGCCGATATCGCGGAATTCTTCATAAAGCCTTTGATCAATCATTAGCTGCCTCTATTGCAAACTCTAAAGATAGTTCCTTCAATTTCTCTGTCTTGGGTACGCCGTTCTTATCCCAGCCTCGAAAAGCATAATACTCTTCCAGCATCTGAGCCAGCCCAACGGTGAAGCCTTTGCTCGGTCCAGTAGAGACAGGCTCATTGAGCATACGGTCGGGAAGGGTATCATCGTCTTTGGTAAAGCCTTCACGAAGGTTGTACAGGCGCTCGAGAGTCCATACTCGTTCGCCCACCATCATCAGGTCATCGGCGGTGAAAAGTTCACCGGTTACAGCTGTCAATGTGCGTGCAAAGAATTCTTCTGCAACCGCCATATTGCTGAACTTGCAATACACCAGGCTGTCGATCACCGCTGCCGAATTTTGATGGACGGACACGATACCCGCTTTGCCTTGGGTTGCAAACCGGTCAATCAGACGCGGTAGTGCCAGCACCTCTGGTCCTAGCATATTGCCGGTCTCGTGACAGGCACCACGATTGCCAGTAGCAAAGACCAGCCCTTGCCCCTGCATGCCGCGGGGATCATAAGCCGGCATTTCGAGCTTCTTTACACTCATCGATAGCTCAGGCGCGCCGTGCTTTTCAGCCATGCGGTAGCTACCTTCCGCCATCTCCGCTCCAATGCCACGCCGGTGTGCTGTATCTCGTATCAGCTCTAGCAGCTTATCTGCTCGTCCAAAGCCCAATTCGTCGGGGATTAGCCCTTTTTCTGCCAGTTCCATCGCGCAGCCAATCGTATTGCCCATTGAAATGGTGTCCAAGCCCATGTCATTGCACAGGTAGTTGGATTCGGTGATCGTATCCAGGTCATCGATGCCGCACTGCGCCCCAAACGCCCAGGCAGATTCGAACTCCGGACCTTCGCCTTCTTTGCCGCTTTTCGTCTTGGTGATGCGGGTACAGGTGATTGGGCAGGCCCAGCAAGCCTGGTTTTTTACCAGAATATCCTCGGTTATAGCCTCACCGCTGATTTTATCGGCACCTTCAAACTGGGATTGCTGGAAATTGCGGGTGGGTAGGGCACCGATTTCATTGATCACATTCATGACTACAGCAGTGCCAAATTCCGGCAGCGCTTGTGATGTCAGTGGGCTCGCTTTCAGCAGTTTGCCCGTTTCGTACAGCATGAATTTGAACTGATCCTGATCTGCGGGCTTATTCTTTTCCTTACCTTCTACCACAATCGCCTTCAGATTCTTGCTGCCCATTACCGCGCCCGCGCCGCCACGCGCCAGGGCGCGTTCCTTATCATTCATGATGGCAGCAATTCGCACCAGGTTCTCACCGGCGGGACCGATGCACAGCACATTGCGCTGGTTGCGATCCTGCCCCAATGTTTCGGTGGTTTCAAACACCCCCTTACCCCATAGATGGGCTGCATCCTTAATCGCCACACCTTCTGGAGTGATCTCGATCATCCGTGGTGTTTCTGCTTTTCCGCGCACAATCAGCGCATCGTACCCGGTGCGTTTGAACTGCATTCCCCACCAGCCGCCACTATTGGTATGCAAGATTGCACCGGTCAGCGGGCTTTTCGTGCTTACATTGAAACGGTTGCTCGTTTGTGAGCCGGTCCCCGTAATCGGACCGGTGGTGAAGATGAGCACATTATGCGGCGAGAATGGCTCGACTTCAGGACCTGCCAAATCCCACAGCAACCGTGCGCCTAAACCGCGCCCACCTAAAAACAGGTGTGCCATTTCCATGTCTAACGGTACCGTTTCAATACTGCCGTTGGTTAGGTCAATATCCAATATTTTTCCAGTCCAACCCTGCATGATTACCTCCAAAATAGCTGCACGCTCAAGGGAGTTTTCCCTGAACTGATAGATATCAATCCAGTATATTAACCACCTGCGATGGGTGGGAAGACGGCGATCTGGTCGTTGGCAGATATGGCCGTTTCCAAACCTTTTGCCAGTTCACAATCACGACCGTTCACCATCACCCGTACGTGTGAGTGCAGCTCATTACCATTGAAGATCGCCGCACGCAGCGTTTCGTTACCGGCGCATATTTGCTCCAGTGCATCTCGAACCGTCGCGCCTGTCCCTTCTAGTTCTGTGCTTCCGGCCTTCTGGCGCAGTCCGCCGAACAGCTTGATTTTCATCTTATGTTTTCGACCTGCAGGTCGAAAGGCAGAAGTAGTCGAAATTTCATTGGTCATCATCCAACATCGATTTGAACGCCAGGAAACGATCGTATGCCTCATCCCAGACAGATGTTGGACTTTCTGGCTCGTAGCGCTTCATCTCCGCCATACAGTTTACGACCTGGCGTGCCTGGTTGATGTCGGCGATCTCACCCAGGGTGATGAACTGCACCAGGGCATTACCTATGAGGGTGGCTTCGATGGGTCCGGCGATCACAGGCAGCCGGGTGGCATCGGCGGTCATCTGATTGAGCAGCTGGTTTTTCGTTCCACCGCCGAGGATATGGAGGACAGATACCTGCCGGTTGGAAACTGTCTTGACCCGTTCCAGCACTTCGCGATAAGCCAGCGCCAGACTTTCCAGGACACTGCGCACTACCGCTCCCGGAGTTTCCGGCACAGGCTGGTTTGTCTGGTTGCAGCAGTCACGGACACGCTGCGGGTGGTCCCCGGGAGAGAGAAATGCGGGATCGTTAGGGTTGAAAATGGCGGTTAGTGGTTCCGCCCTGGTTGCCATATCCACCAATTGAGGGTAGGTGTATATCTCACCGACAGCTGCCCAGGCGATACGGCACTGCTGCAGTATCCACAACCCGATCACATTCTTCAGCAGCCGGTAGGTGCCGTAAACGCCGCCCTCATTGGTGACATTTGCCGCCAGCGCTTCCGGTGACAGAATCGGTTCGTCTACTTCCAACCCCACCAGGCTCCAGGTACCGCTGCTGATGTAGGCGAAATCAGGCTTTTGGGTGGGAACGGCTGCTACGGCACTACCTGTATCATGACAAGCGGGCGCGATGACCGGAATACCTTCAAACGTCCCCAGGCGGGTTCCCGGAGGGACGATTTCAGGGAAGATGTGGCTAGGGATACCCAGCTTCGCCATGATCTCGGTAGCCCAGGTGCCGGTGGTAGGGTTGTATAGCTGGGTTGTGGTGGCATTGCTGAATTCACTCACCTTAACTCCGGTCAGCCAGTAGTTGAGCAAATCAGGCGCTGTCAGAAAGGTGTCGGCGATCTCAAGTTGCGGTGATTGGCCCTCTACCAGGCTCAGCAGCTGGTAGAGCGTGTTAATAGGCATAAACTGGATGCCGGTCTGGGCGAATATCTCTGCCTGAGAAACTTTTGCATAAGCCAGCGTCATCATGTTGGCGGTACGCCCGTCGCGATATTGCACCGGGTTGCCAATCAGGCTGCCCTGACGGTCCAGCAGACCAAAATCCACGCCCCAGGTGTCCACGCCAATGCTGGCAGGCTGGAGTATCCTGCCCTTCTCAATTCCAGCCTGAATATCTTCCCACAGGCGCAAAAAATTCCAGTGCAGGGTGCCGTTGACTGTAACTGTGGTGTTAGGGAAACGATGCAGTTCTTCCAGCGCAAGCTGCTGACCGTCGAAATTAACGGCCGATACCCGCCCGGATTCGGCGCCTATATCGATGGCTAATACCGTTTTGCCTTTTCCAGCCATGATCACCCTCGCTGCGCCGTTACCTTTTCCTCGTAGGCGCGAATTTCATCCAGAAACGCCATGCCAACCGGCACGTTTTGCTGCAAACAATAGTATTCCCATACCGTCCCGAACGGCATTCCTTTCAGCTCTTCCAGCAGAGCCAAGCGGGTCGTATAATCTCCTGCCATCTCGAAGGCGCGCATCTGCTCGACCGGCTCCAACAGCGCCATGAGCAGCGCCCGCAGCGCGTTGCGCGCCCCGATGGTCCAGGCTGCGATGCGGTTGATGCTGGCATCGAAGAAATCCAGACCGATATGCACCCGCTCCAGATAGCTGCCGCGCACAACTTCGCCCATGATCGCCTGCAGCTCATCCGTCAAGGTGACCACGTGGTCGCTGTCCCAGCGCACCCCGCGGCTGACGTGCAGCAGCAGCTCCTGTACGTACAGCAGCACCGCCGAAATCTTATCGGCGATAGTTTCCGTTGGGTGGAAATGACCGGCATCCAGACAAAGCAATATCTTGTTGGCTGTGGCGTAGCCCAGATAAAATTCGTGCGATCCGACAACATAGCTTTCAGAGCCGATGCCGAACAATTTGCTCTCCACTGCATCCAGGTTATATTGCCGGTCGATTGGCTCAGCCAGGATTTTATCCAGCGAATCACGCAGGCGCTGGCGTGGTCCCAGCCGGTCTGCAGGGGTATCTTTATAGCCGTCCGGAATCCAGATGTTGGTTACTGCCGGCGTGCCCAGCTCCCGTCCGAAATATGCCCCGATCTCCCGGCTGGCAATACAATGCTCGATCCAAAACTGGCGGATGCCAGCGTCAGGATGGGACAGCGTGAAGCCATCATCAGCCAGCGGGTGCGAAAAACAGGTCGGGTTGAAGTCAATGCCGTGATGGTTGGCTTTCGCCCAATCGACCCAGGTGGCGAAATGTTTGGGCTCAATCTGGTTGCGGGGCACCTTCGTATCTGCTTCCAGATAGATGGCATGCAAGTTGAGGCGATGAGTACCGGGAATGAGGCTGTACGTTTTGTCTAAGTCCTGGCGCAGCTCACCCGGCGTACGGGCTTTGCCAGGATAATTGCCGGTTGCCATAATGCCGCCGCTCAGCCCTCGCTCCGGGTCTTCAAAACCACCCACGTCGTCCCCCTGCCAGCAATGCAGGCTGATAGGGATGGCGGACAGCCGCGCTAATGCCCGTTCCGTGTCCACACCCAGAACAGCATACCGCTCTTGGGCCTGGGTGTACGCCTTTTCAATCTGGGTGGTGGTTGGTTGTTGGCTCATAGCTGTTCCTTTGAAAATGTTGGACAAGTTGCCAACTTGTCTTAAGTACTTAATCCAGGTGGAAATACTCCTCCAGCTCAACGAAAGTTTCATCAGGACGAGCGTTGGCGTCAATGAAAGGGGACATGAATTCCTGCCAGCGTGTGTTAACGTCCTTATCAGCCATTTTTGCCTGGGCAACAGCCAGGCTCTCTTCAGTTTCGAAATAACCAAAGATCAGTCCGTCTGCGCGCATGAATAATGAATAATTATGCCAGCCGGCTTCACGCAGCGCGTCCAGCATTTCAGGCCAGACGTGCTTGTGATGTCCTTTGTATTCCTCGAGGCGCTCCTGGCGGACTTTAAATAGAAAGCCAACACGTTTCATGGAACGGTTCCCTCAATATAAAACTGTCACTTCGACAACCGGCGTGCGGCTAACTGCCGAAGTGACAGTTCTCGCACCCTTACCTGGAGTCTGGCAAAGATACACCAGACTCCAGGTTAGAAGTGTCGGGGGCTAACGCTTACCAGTCGAACTGATCAATGTTGTCTGCGTTGTAGATGAACGGCAGACCAAGCAGAACGTTGACGCCGAGATCAGGATCATCCTCAACGGTATAATCGCCGAGCTTGCCAGCGCTGAACGTATCACCCGGCTTGCCGGTAATCTTGCCCGTAGATAATGCATCGAGGGTATAGATTGCCAGGTAGCCAAGATCGGATGGGTTCCACAAGGCGAACTGCGGGGAGGCGCCATTCTTGACGTATTCGCGCATCTGGTTAGGGGTGCCGAGGCCGGTAACGAACACTTTACCGATCAGGTCTTTGTCCGTGACCGCGCGGGCTGAAGCCGCAATCCCAACGGTGGTCGGGGCAATGATCACCTTCAGATCGGGGTATTTGGTGAAGAGACCCAGCGCTTCGTTGTAGCTCTTGGTGTCATCATCATCACCATAGACGACGTCAACCAGCTCGAGCTTGGAGTATTCCGGCTTATTAAGCTCTTCCTTCATCACCTCGATCCAGGCATTCTGGTTCGGGGCAGTGGACGTGGCACTCAAGATGGCGATCTGCCCGCCATCCGCTCCAGCCAGGTCGTTCGCCATCTGGATTTCAATTGCGCCGATGTCGTGCAGAATAGCCTGGTTGATGTGCAGAATGCGACCGTCTTTTCCGATCGCTGAATCCCAGGATACAACCGGGATGCCGGCAGCGATGGCATCTTTGCCAGTCGGGACGAGCGCGTCTTCGTCATCGGCAGAAATGGCGAGCCCGTTGACATTCTGTGCGATCAGGGAGTTGATCAACTGGATTTGCTGGGTAGCATCCGCTGCGGCAGGACCCTGGTATAGCACTGTCACGCCAAGCTCCTTGGCAGCTTCCTGAGCCCCGTTGTTGGCGGTGTCAAAATACGGGTTGCCGAGATTCTTGGGGACCAGAACAAAAGTCGTCACGCCAGCAGCGGGTGCTTCAGTTGCAGCCGGGGGCTGCGTCGCGGCCGGGGTAGCAGAGGCGCAAGCGCCCAGCAGCAGACTTATAACGATCAATACTGTCGTGCCGAACAAAATCGAGCGGTGTTTCATATCTATCTCCTTTGTATTTTGAACATGGTTGAACTAGGTTTACACACATTTCGGTTCGCATATTATTTTCGGCTTTTTCCTCCTTAACTAAACGTTGCACAGGATAGAGTTAGCAGGCGTAAGTCTGAAACTGACAGATAGTGATCACACGCCTGCAATCACCGGAGCGCGCGACCAAAAGAAGAAGATAAAGAACAAAACGAATATTGCTAAGACAAGGGTTGCCGCGGCAGCCGACTGCCACTTATATTTCGTGTGCTTGATGGAAATGCTCCTGGCAAGGCTGGGAAGCAGGATCGAAAGGATGAGCAGCAGACCAATCGCGATGCCCTGCACTTGCCCCTGGACATTGAGCAGACCCATGCCAAAGCGCATCAGCCCGATCAGCAGCAGAGACAGGACGGCGCCCACCATCGTGCCGGTGCCTCCATTGATGTCCACACCGCCAAGCACCGCCGCGGTAATGACCGCCAGCTCCAATCCCGTGCCGATATCAGGGCGGGTGCTTCCGAAGCGCGCCGCGAGGATCAATCCCGCCAATGCAGACATAAAGCCGGATAGGGTAAAGATGATCATCTTGATCCTGGCGACTGGCACACCCGAATAGACTGCCGCCTTCTCATTGTTGCCAATCGCAAACAGGTAGCGACCAAACACGGTCCTATGCAGAACAAGCCCAAAGATAACTGCCAGAACCAAAAACAGCACGACTGAGAAGGGGACCAGGCTGCCGAAGATCCTGCCCTGACCAAGATATGTAAAAGCCGCCGGGTAATCCCGCGCCGCCTGGTCGCCCAGGAAGCCATACGCAATGCCGCGGTAAAAAGCATAAGTTCCGAGAGTCACCACCAGGGAAGGCAGTCTGACACGAGCGACGAGATAGCCGTTTAACATGCCCCCTGCAATGCCCAACAAAAGCCCGGATAAAGCCGCGATCCAGATATTGACGCCCATGTTGTGCAGCAGACCCATGAAGGCTGCGCTCATGCCCATCGTGGAGGCAACTGATAAGTCGATATTGCCGGTGATAATGATAAATACCATCGGCAGCATCATGATGCCGATTTCCATGAAATCGGATGAGGTGCGCGATAGGTTTAAAGCGCTTAGGAAATAGGGCGAGAGGCGGGTATTAAGCAGTACCACCAGGATGATCAACCCCACCAGGATCCACTCCCAACGCTGAAAGCGGGAGAGGAATGGCTGAGGCGGCGGGGTGTCCTTGATCAGTGTTCGCGAGTGGGCATCCGCTGGAGATATCGTCTCATTCATCTTTTTCCGGTCCTCTCCACGCGGCCCAAAATCCACTTATCCGTAATGACCGCAATCAAGATCAGTAAGCCCTGGGCGGCGAGTTGCCAGAACGGCGAGATGCGCACGATCGTCAGCGCATTCTGGATGATGCCTAACAGCAAAGCGCCCAGAAGAACCCCGGGCACCGTCCCTACGCCGCCGCTGATGCTGACGCCGCCAACCACCGCGGCGGCAACCGTTTGCAGCTCGAAGCCAAGCGCGGTATTGGTCTGAGCGGATTCGAAGCGCGATGCCCACAGGACTGCAGCCAATCCGGAGGCAATCCCGCTAAGCAGGTACACCAGGAAGACGATGCGGTCCTTGCGAATCCCGGCAAACTGGGCTGCAGCAGGGTTGCTGCCCACCGCATAGATTTCACGACCGGTGCGCGAATAGTTCAGGAAGTAGAAAACGATCACCGCTACCAGGATGGCAATGATGACCATGTTTGGCAGTCCCAACGGAGTTCCCTTCGACAGCTCCTTGAAGCTTCTTGGCAGCTCGAAGGAATTGATCCACGTCCCCTGGCTGTAATAGAAAACCAGGCCGCGGTAGATGCTTAACGTTCCCAGCGTAGCAATGATAGGCGGGACCTTGCCAATGGTAATGATCAAGCTGTTGAACATACCCAGCACGGCTCCCAACAGCATGCCTAACAGCACAACAAGCGGGATGGAAAGGTCCGGATTTTCCTTGACCAGGAAGGAGACCATCATCGCCACCAGCCCGACCATCGAGCTTACCGACAGGTCAATCCCCCGTGTGAGAATGACCATGGTCTGTCCCAGGGCGACTATCGCCAGGATGGAGATATTCAATAGAATATCCTTAAAGTTTTCTGCCGTCAGGAATGCAGGATTGCGCATTGTGACCGCGACAATCAGTATTAAGATGAAGATGCTGATCCCCGCTTCACGAAAGCGGGCAATGTTCCACAGCAGGGTTGAAAAACCCGACCTATCAGCAGGTGGATTCTGTGCGGTCACGGTTCACTTCCCGCTGTCACAGACTGTGTGGCTGCTGAAATTATTTTTTCCTGGGTTGCTTCTGCCCGGGTAAAGTGACCTGTCAGATAGCCTTCACGCATGACAAGGATGCGATCACTCATTCCCAGCACCTCCGGCAGCTCAGATGAGATCATTAGAATAGCCATTCCTTCTGAAGCCAGATTGCTCATCAAAGCATGAACCGCGGCTTTCGTGCCCACATCGATGCCGCGCGTGGGCTCGTCCAGAATCAGAATCCTGGGGTTTGTTGCAAGCCATTTCGCCAGGACCACTTTTTGTTGATTCCCACCAGAAAGCTCCCGGGCTTTCTGCCAGATATTGTTGGCGCGCACTTCCATCTGCCTGGCTTCTTTGTAAGCCGCTGAACGCTCCTCTTTTTCCCGCAGCCAACCGTGGCGCGAATACTCACCAAGCATAGGCAGGCTGATATTCGCGGTAATATTCATTGGCGGGATCAATCCATGCAGCTGTCTGTCTTCAGGAACGTATGCCAGACCGAGCGCAATCGCCTGCTGAGGAGATGTGATCTGGACCTGTCTGCCATCGAGCTGGATGACACCGCTGGTAGCCGGCTGCACGCCGAAGATGGCACTTGCCACGTTAGTGCGCCCCGCTCCCACCAGCCCAGCCATGCCCAAGATTTCTCCCTCGTGCAATTCAAAGCTGATATCCCTGAAGGTGCCGTCCCCGGAAAGGCGATCTACCTTGAGAACCACCTTACCTGCCTGGACATCTTGCTTTGGGAACATATTCGTGATCTTACGCCCGACCATCATGCGGATGAGATCGTCGCGGGATACATCTTTGATCTGGCGCGTATCGACAAAAACGCCATCCCGCAGAACCGTCACCCGGTCTGCCAGCTCGAACAATTCTTCCAGACGGTGGGAGATAAATATAATGGCGGTGCCTTCCTGGCGCAGGCGACGAACGAGGCGAAACAGATCAGCCACCTCATTAAGGGTCAGCGTCGAGGTTGGCTCGTCCATAATCAAGATACGGGCATTGATCGAAACAGCGCGGGCAATCTCCACCATCTGCTGTTGGGCGATGCTCAAGTTGCGAGCCTTCTGCTTCAGCTCCAGGTGGACGCCCAGCGAGGCAAGCAATTTGTCGGCTTCAGCATACAGCTTTCGCCAGTCAATCCGCCCGCCGGCAGCAGTCGGCTGTCGCCCGACAAAGATATTCTCCGCCACATCCAGGTCCGGGAATAAGCTGAGCTCCTGGTATATGGCGGCAATCCCTGCCTGGCGAGATTGGCGTGTGTCGCTGAATTCGGTCGGCACACCATTCAAAAAAATCTCGCCGCCATCCGGCTGGTGTACGCCGGTCATCACCTTTACCAGAGTGGATTTGCCTGCCCCGTTTTCTCCCAGCAAGGCGTGCACTTCCCCGGGCAGTAATGAGAACGGGACCTGGTGCAGTACCTCAACACCTGAAAAACGCTTGGTGATATTCTTCAGCTCGAAAATATAGTCGCTCATTTGAGGGATAAAGCCTCTATGGGGCAAATCGTAAAATCGATCCCTGCCTGGCTTAATTCTTCAGCCGCTTGGGGCGATAACTCGGAATCGGTAAAAAGATGTGTGATCTGGTCAAGGTGTGCAAAGGGCGTCAAATCTTCTTTGCCGATCTTTGACGAGTCTACCAGCGCAAACACCTGCTTCGATGACTCGATTGCCTTGCGTTTGAGCTGCGCTTCCTCCAGGTGCACCTCGGTCATACCGCGCTCAAAGCTGAAGCCGCTGCATGAAAAGAACCCTTTTTCAGTATGCATTTCTGCAATGATCTGTTCGCTCAACAGACCCGTTACAGAAGACGAGTCATTATTGACCACCCCTCCAATTAGAATAACATCGTTCGAGGTATTCTGAGCCAGCTCGCGCGCAACTTCGAATCCATTGGTCATAATGCGCAGTTTATTTCGCTCGGACAAAGCACGTGCCAGGTAATAAGATGTACTGCTCGCATCCAGCAAAACCGAGTCGCCATCCATAACTAAAAGAGCTGCTTCCTGCGCAATGGCGTGCTTGGCGGCTACATTTTGGTTATAACGACGCACAAAAGAATCATTCTGGAATTGGTCTTGATCACTCAGAGCTGCTCCCCCGTGTACTCGCTTTAGTCGTCCTTCCTCTTCAAGAGCATTGAGATCGTTTCGAACAGTGCCTTGTGATACATCTAACGCCTCTGCCAATTCCGATACCCGCAAACCAGGTTGTTTACGCAGCATGTCTAGCAGAGATTGTCGGCGTTCGTAAGTGGTCATTCCGGACCGTCCTTTTATTAACTTGTTGAAAACCTGGAATATCAACAAAAATATAATACAATTTTTGGAGATATTTGTCAATACAGTATAAATTCGACAAATATCATCAAAGTTGCGCACTGTGCAATTGGAAGATATTCGCGCTAATTCGTGGATCCCCCTGACCTGCGAGCGCGAGCCGCCGCTCAGCGCCTCAATTCCCGCAGATTCCCGATGACCACGAACACGACCGCCACCAGCAGCCCCGCGATCAGGAACCAGACCCAGAACTCGACCAGCAGGATGATCGCCGCGATCACAGCCAGGATGATTGTCAGGTTCAGCAGGTAATCGATCAGGTTATCACGGATAACTGCCTCCAGCGCTCCCAGCCCGATTGCCAAGCCAATCGACCAGACCGGCCAGTTCGCCGGTTGGAAGATGAGCAGCAGGGCGATCACCAGCAGGATCACAGCCCCGCTCAGCGCCCCCCAGATCTCCACGATGCGGTGCTGCTCTGGCAGCAGCGGCTCGGGGTGGTGCACATGCTTCAAGTGGGCGGTGGGAAGACCCAGGTCACCTCGCCCCACCCGCCGGGCGTATGCCTGGAGCGCCTGCCTTGCCTCGACCAGCTCTGTGCGGCGCTTCTGCAGCTCTTGCAGCGCGACCTGGGTAGTTTTCAGCTCATCTTCCTTCTTCTCACGCTGGGTGCTTAAATACTTGGTCGCTTTCAAAGCGTCCACGTCCAGCGCCTGCCTGCGCAGCTTATCGCGCTCTTGCTCGATTGCCTGGTCCATTTCAGCGAGCTCGCTCTCCAGCGAATCCAGACGCTCGTTCATCTCGTTGCGCAGCTCGTCAAGAGGGTAGACTTTATCCAACCCCGCCCAGCCGGTGGGGTCATACCAGGATTGGCGCACCGTTCCATCCCGGTTGTATTTAGGTCCCGCCGGGGCGCGCTCGCCTCCCAGGGGGTCGTGAGTCTCTAGACCCCACAGCCCGCGGTAGTTCTGCACCCAGCCGATCTCGTCGGAGATGATCTCCGGCGTCCAGCCCTGCTCCTGACCGGGACCGATGCTCAGCCCATCGCCGCGGGCGTAGTCGATAAATGGCACGCTCAGCATCGCCCTCCCGTTCGTCTGGGCGTACTCCGTGCTGCCCATGCCTAAGGTCTCGTTCCAGAACTTTCGCAGCCAGTTGACTACACCCTTGACCGGCAGCAGGAAACCCGGCTCGGCGCCCATCAGGTATTCACCCTGCTCGAAATAGCTCGCATGCGAGCCCGCTCCGACGAAAATCATCGGGTGGTCGCCCTCGCGCACCAGCAGCGGGTCATCCCAGCGCCGCCGCAGGTCATCACCTTTGAAATCATGCGAGGCGTAGGCCACCCAGCGCGGCTCCGGCTCACCAGCCTCGCTTTCGGTCAGGAAGACGAACACCTGCTCCCAGTCGGCTTCGTGGTCGTTGATGCCGGAAAAGCCGGAGCGCCAGTTGTTCATGGAGTAGAAGAACAGGAACTGCAGCGCGATCCAGCCGCCTGACCTGAACACCCTGCCGTAATAGACTCGCCGCGCGTCTTGTGCGTAAATCGTACGCGTTTTGAGTTCTGCCGCTGCCGCTTGACCCCCGGGCACCTGGCCGCGCACCAGCAGGGATAGGTCGAAGAGCGAATCCGCCAGGCGGAATACCAGCGGCACGCGCGCCAGTCGACCCGGGGCAGCGAAGCGCTCCCGCTGCGGGTCGCGCAGCCAGCGCTGGAATTTCAAGCCTTCCAGGGGCTGCTCTACGAAACGCAGGTGCATGGTATGGTCTGCCGGTATCTGATCGAAGTCGACCAGACGCTCGACATCCAGCTCGCCGTATGGGATCAGCATGCGGTCCTTCCCCTGGGGGTCGGTTAGCCAGAGGCTGCACGCTTTCACGTACTCGTCAACTGCAATCGGGAAAAAGGCCTCGCCTTTTGTAAAGCGGGCGATAGGTTCGTATTTACGCAGCAGCTCCAACTCGTTCATGGCGTATCTCCTGCCCGGCTGCTGCCCAAAAAGGACAACTGCACATCCCTCTGGTTCAGGTAGAAGACCATGATGATATAGACAGTCATGACAATATAGTAGGAATTGCCCTGGAAATAGCTCCAGATGTTATACGCCAGCCCGGAACCGGTCAGGATCATGGTGAGCGTCCACCCCCAACGCTTCAGGCGCAGCAGGCCAACGACTGCCAGCAGCAAGGCTGCCACCAGCACCCAACCGGCACCGGAAAAAAAGTACGGGTTCTTCACCACGGCATCCACCAGCGTGTCGGCTTGCTCCAGAAGTAAGAAGTCGCCCCCCAGGACAATATACGTCAATACCAGACTGGCACCCAGGAGCAATGCTATCGACAGCTGCAGACCGATGATCATGTACAGGCCAAACGGCCGCCTGCGCGCCTTTCTCTCTTTGGTCATACCCACCACCGTCCAACCGGGATTCCTTATTATATCTAAAAGAAATCGGTTCTAGCCTCCGAGTACGAGCCTCGGCCGCACCCCCTGGAATTGATTGGCGGTGAAGCCACCAAAAAACAACACCTGTGTCACCTTGCCGACCATCTCAGCCGCTCGCGGGTTTTAGCCGGGCTGACCGGGGCTGAGCATTACCTGCCCCGGCAGGAGCGTGTGCATTTTGAGTACCAGGCGGTCGATTCGGGGGATGTGATCGCAGTCGGCGCTTCGCAGCTTGGGGCAGCTGACCGCCCTGGATGCCGGGATCACTGCCCTGCACTGCCATACCGGGGGGCGGGTGCCTTTCGATCAGGTCCCGATTGCCGGACAGCTTGGAGCTGTCGTTGAAAAGGTGGAAGCGCTCGGCTTCGATGAAGATCGTTTTGTTACCTGGATCTTGGAGCGCATCCCGAGCGACCCCCCGAATTACGAGACCATCGTGCGGCTCAATGAGATGGGTGTTTTACCGCCCCTGGACCCGACCATGCTGGAAGCTGGCGCCAATCGCTGCGCCATCTAGGGGGTGTCAGGCTTCGCCCTGAGGGCTCAGCCCGAAGGGTGCTCCGGTGTCACGTGTCAGGTATGGGCTTGACCTTACGAGGGGTCTCGCTCAAGCAGCGGCTTCTGGCTTCTCGATCCCCATGCTCGCCGGCAGCCCCGCCGCCCAGGTGCGGATCGCCTCCCAGTTTCTTTTATCCCCCGCCTGAGCCTGGATCACCAGCATGGCGAACAGCACCGCCCACCACTTCAAGCGCCCGTATTCCAGTCTGCCGCCAAACACCCCGATGCTCGCCGGTCGGGCTGCCTTGAGGATCGGTCGTAGGTAGTTTGGCAGCCTGGCATAGCGTTCCCTGAAGTTCAGCCGTGCTGGGTCTGCCGGGGGCTTGGGGAGCTTCTCATCCACGTACACCAGCACCCCGCCTGAGCCCATCTCATCGCTCTGCGTCAGGCTCATCGCCATGACAAACACTGCCAGGGGGGTCTGCCGGAGCGCAGCCCGGTGTCTCCTCAGGAATCCCAGGGCAGACCGGTGCCAGCCCATGATCATCGGTCCGCCGACCACCACGCCGTCATATGCCCCGATATCCTCGATCTCGCTGATCGGCAGGACGTCCACCTCCAGGCCGCTCTTGGCGATCTCCTCGCCTACTGCCTGGGCGACCTCCACGGTCGAACCCGCCATCGTGGCATAAGCCACCAGTATTTTCTTCATATCAGGATGTCTCTCGGGTTGAGGATATGATGGGGATGGTCAAACAAGACCATCCCCATTTTAGTTTACGTTCAGAAAGCCGAACGTGCGGAACATCATCCGCATCAAACCGTGGCCGAAATCCGGCTTCAGGAACTGATTCGGGCAGCTTCCGGGTATCACCGTGATGCCGTTCTCGCGGCACATCTGCACCGCGTCTTGCGAGACGCTGGTCATATTCGCCGCCAGGCCGGGTTTTGTCCCCATCATGCAGTGCATCCACACCCGCTCGATGCCGAGGTCTACGCACTGCTGCACGATCTCTTCGGTGATGTTGGGGTTGGTGAGGATGAACACCGCCTCCGGCTTTTCGGGGATCGACTTCAGGTTCGGGTAGCACGGGTCGCCTTCGAAGCTGGTCAGGCGCGGGTTGACCGCGCTGACTTCATAACCCGACTCCTTGAATTTGCGGTACGCCAGATTGCAGCCCGTCTCGCGTTTGTCCGATACACCGACGACGGCGATCTTCTTCTGCGCCAGGAAGTCCTGCACCAGGGGATCGATCTTGGCCATGGATTCTCCTTTCTCCTGTCCGCCATATCCATAGGCGGCTTAATAGAGAGTATAGACAACAACCGTGGTGAGAAGTAGTACGGAATCTCTCATTTCCAGGTGACATTTGTCCTGAAGACAAAGCATGAAGTAGGAGGGATGAAGCGGGATGTGCTATATGTTCCGATATCAGGTGCGAGGTGCGGGGTGTGAGAGGGCTCTAATGGATCCCGGTTTTATGGGTCCACCACACCTTATCAGAAAATAACAACCAACTATCACCATGGATGAACTGAGCCATCAATAGTGAGAAATTTTCCATGCTCAGCAGGAGTGAGTCTATTAACCACATTAAGGATACCTGCTGCTGATTCAGGTGGTGTGAGAGGAGCAGAACTTCCACCCATATCCGTACTTACCCAACCAGGGTGAAGGGCGATCACGATAATGCCATCCGTGCTTTCGTCAAATGCCAGAGCACGAGTATACATATTCAGTGCTGCTTTACTGCCGGAATAACTATACCCCCGGAACTCTTGTATATTTGAAATTGATCCCGCATCAGAAGATATATTTATGATGATTGGCTTGCTTCCCTTCTTGAGAAGTTCTAAAAAATGCTTGGCAACCAGTATCGGTCCTATCGCATTGACCTGTAAACAATAAATCATTTCTTCGGTTATTAGGTTTGTAATATTTTCTTCGCCGAAATTAACTCCCGCGTTATTGAATAACAAATCTATACCATCTACAAAGCCCTGCGCTTGTTTTTTGGCTGTGTCAATCGAATTTTCGTCTGACACATCCATCCGAAGAAGTTTTAGGTTCGGGTGTGAGTATTCTAATGTATGTAAGTCATGAGCCATCCTCGGGTCCCTACATCCTGCTAGGACATAAGCATCACTTTCCAAAAATTGTTTAACCAGTTCTAAACCAATACCCCGGTTTGCACCTGTGATCAATACTCGCCTCATATTTATCGCTCCCTTCTCCTTCCATTCGGGTTAATTAGCGGATTCCCCCATCGCCTCTAGCAAGAACGCCTCGACCACCACATGAAACTCCTCCGGCTGGTCCATATTTGACAGGTGTGCCGCATCTTCGATCACCGCCTTGCGCGCGCCGGCGATATATTCCACCATATAATCGGCGGCAGCCTGTATATAAGGGACATCGTGTTCGCCGACGACCACCAGCAATGGGACCTTGATCTCGTCCAGCCGCTCCGCCGCCGGGCTCTCTGCATCTGGCAGGCGCACCCCCAGCTTCTTCGCTTCGTGTGAGAGAGCCAGGCGGTTCATCTCCAGCGCCAGCTGCCTCATCGCCTGATTCACCTGCTGTGGCGTCCTGCCCACGCCGTCAAACCAGATTCGCGCTTCGATCTCGGTGAGCAGGTCCAGATCCCTTGCCTTATAAGCTTCTTCCGCCTCGCGCATCAGGGGGAGATCGGGCACGTCTAAGCTGAGGCCGGATGGCCCCGAACCGACCATCACCAGCGCCTTCACCCGTGATGGGTGCTCCAGGGCGAAGTCCATCGCCAGGCTGCCGCCCATCGAACAGCCGACCAGCATAACCGGCTGCTCGAAACCCAGCCGGTCGAGAATTCCGGTCAGGTCGCCCATCAGGCTGAACTCTCCCTCCACCGGGTGGCTCTTACCAAAACCGCGCATATCGAAGCGCAGGACCCGGTAATCCCGTGCAAAGTGAGCGAACTCATTATTCCACTGCCGGCTGTCAGCCACCCCCGCATGGATCAGCACCAGCGGCTGGCCTTCCCCCGCTAGCTCATAATACAGCTTCGCCTCCCCATTACGCACATAACCGGTTTCGATCTCCACGCTTCACCTCCACCTATTTCTAAGGCGACCGCCTCTCCTCGCACCTCGTACTTTGCACCTGACACCGGAACACCTGACATTTCCCCCTTGATCCCCCTGTTGCCTTATCCCTTGTCGCCTTATTCTTCCATCCCCGCCGCCTGCTCCAGGAACCGCACCACACCAGCATAATCCAGCTCGCCGAACCCGGCTGCGTTGGCAGCGGTATAGACCTGGTGGGCGATAGCGCTGGTGAACAGCGGCGTCTTGAGCGCCTGCGCGGCTTCCATGATCAGGTCGAAATCCTTCTGCATATACTTCAGTGCGAATGCCGGCTCGAACTACCGCTCGATCATCGCCCGGCCCTTGTTCTTCAGGTGCGGCGAGCTGACCGCCGTCAGGCCCAGGATCTCCAGCATCTGCTGCGGATCGAGACCTGCCTGCCTCCCCAGCGTCAGCGTCTCCGCCACCGTCAGCACCGTCATGCCGATCATCAGGTTCACGATCACCTTCATCGCGCTGCCTGCCCCGCTGGGACCCACATGGAACACCCGCTCGCCCATCGCCAGCAGCACCGGCTCTACCGCATCCAGCGCCTCCCGCTCTCCACCTACCATGAAGGTCAGCTTGCCCTGCTGCGCCGGTCCCACCGACCCGGATACCGGCGCGTCCAGGAACCTTACACCCACATCTCGCGCCGCCTGCGCCATCTTCTGCGACGCCACGATCCCTACCGTGCTCGAATCAACCAGGATCATGCCCGGCTGCGCCCCTTCCAGCACCCCGCCTGCCCCCAGCACCGCCTCCAGCTCCTCAGCCACCTGCCCGATCATCGTAATCACCACATCCGACCTGCGGGCGACATCCGCGCAGCTGGACCCCACCGCCACCCCCTTCGCTGCCAGAGCCTCCGTCTTTGTCGGGTGGCGGTTGTACACAGTTAATGGGAAACCGGCCTCCCAGATATGCTCTGCCATGGGTGTGCCCATCGCCCCGATGCCGATAAAACCGACTCTCAGTTTGCTCTCTGTCATAACTCCCTCCAGTACAAGTTATCTAAGAAGGACACACTCGGACAGCCGGGCATGAGGCATGCCCTTCAATCAGGTATGCCCTTCTTGAATGTAGTCTGCGCCTGAAAATCAGGCAGAATCAGTATGCACTTGCCAAAGCGAACAGGCAAATGGTTCGGGTGCAGTGATCGCCCTTCCGCTTCTCGTGCCAGATGGTCAGGCGCTTTTCAGCGTATGATCAACGGTATATCCACCAGGTGGAGCGGCAGAGTCAAGGCTGCATTTTCGGCGGCGATCATCGCCGCCAGTGTGTTGTTGTCGAGCTCAGGCAAGGCGGGTGTCGCTTGGGAGCTTGCCAGGTTAAGGTCTGTCAGCGTCATTGGATCGGCAGCCAGGGTTGCCTTGGTCGAAGCCTGTGGTTCGGGTCTGGCCTGGGCAGGCAGGTGGTTGGCAGCCGCCATCAGGATGATCAGGGCGATCAAAGTGCAGTCAAAGATTGCCCTCCATCGCTGGGATAGTATTTTGTGCTCGCTCATCGCATTTCCATCCCATAGATGCGCCGGCAGTCTGCAGCGCCACAGCCAAAGCTGGATCCAGTTGTGTCGCTCGGATTGACTTGCAGCCAGACCGGTTTTGCGGTAATCACGGATGTCTGCAGGAGGCTCATGAAACGCGATGCGGCAGCGGAATCGGGCGAGGTTGGGAATGCAAACCAGAAGATTGCGGAATCGAGAGCCGGTGCGCCACCCACCGGTGAGGTGGATGTACAGAAAATATGGAGCCTGTCGGTAAAGAGGCCGATATGATTGGGGCCATTACACTGATACCAGTATAAAGCCTCTGGGGCCTCAGGAGCTTCTTTGGAAGCCGCTTGAGAGGTGAAGCTTTGAGATAGAGCCACCGTCGCCAGCACGATGACCAGCAAGACCTCGAGCGCCAGGCGCAGGTTGGAAGGAGTAAGGTAACGTTTCATGGAAAACCTCCTAAAACTATACAATTTTACGGATAGGGACAGCTAGAGGCAGCACTGGGATAGTTTGGGATTTGTTGTCTCATGTGAGGCTTGTTGGGTCGTGACATGCGTAATACTGATCTGTTTGATCGCTCAGGATATTATAAGCCTGATATGACCAGCGATATAAAAGACATATCTCCCAATCCACGTTCAGATGTTATCGTATCTTGAGCCAGGCTATCATAACGATGATCAAATCTACTATGATTACCAGGATATAACTCAATAGTGTAAGGGCCTCGGTTAAAGCTAAGCGGCCATCTGGAATATTCGCAATAATCACAAACATGAAGGCGATCAGAAGCCCGTCAAATAGAAGGATTGGATAAAAAAGAGCATCGATCAAGGCGAGAGGTTTGCCTACCAAATTCCCCTTTGAAGCGCGGATTTGGGAGATGGATACCAAACCTAAGATGGTTGTAGCAAACGGGGAAATTATCCCAAGTGGCAGAATTGTGAACCGAAGCAGCCATTGCCACCAGGTTGTTTCCGGGGGACCGATGATCGTAACGCCATTCTCGATAGCCTCTGTTGCACTGACTAATGGGATAAGAGACAGAACAACCATCAAGATCCCAAATGGCAGTAAACCTGCGCCAATAATCGCAGTGCGTGAAACTTTAGGGACCACTCCTGTAGATTCATCAATATCTGGAGCAAAGGATTCGGGAGGGTCCATTTCTGCCAGTACGACTTCAACACTTTCTAGAGAAGGTTGGCTGCCGTTAGCCTGCATAGCGGCATCGATATGCTCGCGCAGGTCATCGATAATGCTTTCAACTTCGTCTCGGCTTAGCCCGGAGAGATTACCACGCACAGCTTCGAGATATTGGTTGATCCGATTTTCAATTGCAGCTATCTCGGTCATTTGATTACTCCACTAACATGATTATCAAATCAAGTTTTCGAACGAATTTGTTGGATGG
>JAQBDA010000198.1:0-19924 GCA_032124675.1 Chloroflexota bacterium | reverse complement strand
AGGTATTGCCCCGAACACTGATCGCAAGGCTCCCATCCGCTATTACGCCGGTAAGTGCGGGCCGGGTTTCGCCTGTGGGGCGAACAACAAGCTGCCCTGCGCCTGGGGTGCCGCCAAGGTGATGCTGGCTTTTAGCAAATTACCTTCAGAGCGTCGCACGCCGCTGATCGAGCGGGCGATCGCACAGGGCGTAGACTTCTTGTTCGGTGTTGATCCGGCCACTGCAGACTATCCATGCGGTTGGGCCAGTAAACCGAGCGGCAACTGGTGGAAGTTCGGCTTCCCGGTCTTCTACGTCACCGACCTGCTGCAGGTGGTTGAGGCTCTGGTCAGGCTGGGGTATGGCGATGACCCGCGCCTGGCGAACGCAATGGCACTTGTACTGGGGAAACAGGATGAGGGTGGGCGCTGGATGCTGGAGTACGATTACCGGGGCAAGACATGGGTGGACTACGGCCAGAAGAAGCAGCCCAATAAATGGGTCACCCTGCGGGCATTGACTGTCTTAAAGCTGGTTGACTGACGGTTCTCCGTACTCGAAATACTGGTAGGAGCTTAAGATTGGTTTAACCCATTAAGGCCGCACCATTCCAAACTCAGCTCCCATAAGCGTCGTGCTTTTTCTTTATCGTAGGAATCGTCGCTCGAGCGTTTCTCTTTGCCATCAACGATGAATTTTCCGCCGACACCTTCAAAAGCAGGATCAGTAGCTGCGATCATGTAAGAATCTGAAGCCTGCTCCAGTGAACGCGCAAATGGCATGCGTGCCATGATTTGCGCATAAAAAAATTTCTCAACTGGTGAATTCCTTCGAGCAGCAATCGCCGCTGGTACAAAACCCGGGCACACAGCGTTCGAGGTGACGTCTGTGCCAGTTTGACGGCGCTGCAACTCGTATGCAAACCACATGTTAGCCAATTTGGAATTCCGGTAGAAAACCTGCGGGTCGTAATACTTTTCTCCTTTCAGATTGTTGTAATCGAAATCTGGTGCCGGTCCCCTTGCATGAGCGGGGTTATGAAGTTCCGATGACACGGTAATCACACGCGCTGGGGCGGATCGTTTTAAGTCTTCGAGTAATAAATTCGTGAGCAAGAAGTGTCCCAAGTGATTTGTGCCGAGTGTCAACTCGAAGCCATCGACGGTAAAACTGGCTTGCTTGCCAGGAACTGATCCTCCGGCATTGTTGATCAAAATGTGCAGCGGGTAACCCTTGGCTTGAAATGCGGATGCGCACTGTCGCACCGATGCAAACGAAGACAGGTCAAGAGGGATTGACTCGACAATGGCATTTGGATTGACAGCCTGGATCCGCGCGATGGCCTGCGCGCTGGCTTGGTGGTTGCGAGAGGCCAGAATGACGGCAAAGCCTTTCCTTGCTAGTTTATTGGCAGTAGCGAATCCAATACCACTGTTTCCGCCTGTGATCATTGCAACGCGTAGTTGATTTACTGGCATGAATTATCCCTGGTTTATTCTTGGATAGTGGACACTAACAGAACGTCCTTGGTAATAATGGCCGCCGAAGGGATAATAAACCGCCGTGCGTTATGGCTCAGATGGCTGCTTATCCAGAGCTAAATTTGGCTATTCGCGCCGCGTGCCCCCCGCAGAAATTTCCCACTTACTCAGTTCGGCCCGCGCAATAATCAATTTTTTGTAAATCTGGCTCAGCTTTTCAGGTTCATCTTTCTGGGATGCTTTGAGTATGTCCCCCTCAAGTTCAGCAACATTAAGTCGGAGGTAGTAGTCCAACATTTCTTTGAGATGAGCCAAAACAATTTTGCCCGTCAGGACGGGGTGATTATTGGTGACATTCGCATCTGGGAACTGCAAACCGTGTTCTAGCTCAACTTCCAAACCTTGCTGAAACCAAGCTACCGGTATTTGTAGAGCTTCAGATCCAACAGCGGCCTGGATAATTCTGGCCTCCTCGACTTCAACCTTGGTTTCTGTCAGTTTGGTCCAGTCCCGAATACCGAGTTCCTTACATACCCGCTGAACCTCATCTTTTGGAATAAAAGATTCAATGTTCATTTGTATTCTCCTAAATCAGCCATCATTCTATAGTACTACTCGCCAACCATTTGATTATATGTTAGTACCCGGAATAACTGAAATTTGCCTGTATCGTTTGGCGGCATCACGAAAGAGCGCAGCCCGGTCGGCTGCAGCGGGTGTTGGGCGGCGATAATGTTCAATAAACAACTCTCTCAACAGGTTATGCTCCTTGTTGACAGAAAATCACCATCTTCTTTCCATTATTTGCTGTTGGCAAAAGCTGCTTTCAAACCCCGGCTGATGAATGCGGGAACAACGGACATATGGCTCTCGCCATTGAAATAATGGGTAGCTATCTCTAAACTCGGATAATTTCTGCCTTTCAATGTAGAAGCCATCTTGTACATATCGGAGATCATGAAATCAGGTTCTTCCCCTCCTATCGCCATGAACAGCCAGGCTTTCAGATCATCATGATTCGATGCGCAATCCTTCTCGATGTCAAAGATTGTATGCCACCATAGGGAGGGACTGCCTACAAAGTAACGCTTGAAAGTGTCTCGCTGCTTGAAGAGGGCATATAATACAAATAGACCACCAAAGGAGCGACCCATAAGGGCATTCTCATCTGGTAGGGTCCGGTAGTTTGTGTTGATATATGGCACCAATTCCTCAGACAAGAACTGGAGAAAGTTAGCGGCTTCCCCTTCGCCAACAAATTTTGGGGCATTTGACCCAGGATGAGCATATTTGGTTTCATACCAATCCTGACTGGTCGGTGTGTAATCACGCGTTCTTACACCCATGCTGGAGCCAAACGTGACGATGTCAGGGTAGCCAACTCCAACAATGATGAGTTCTTGAAGTTCTTTGGGAAAATCCAAAAGACGAATGGTTTCCGTTGCGATCCCAAACAAAAAATTGCCGTCAAGCACATACACGACGGGATAGGCTTGCTCGCTTTTCGCATACGAGTGTGGCAGCGCGACGAACACATTAAATTCCTGGCTGACTTTAGTGGATGAAATGACGTGCAATTCCGTATCTGGAATGGTTACCTGTTGAGGTGTTATTGACATGGTTTACTCATTGTTTATAAAAGTTAGTGGTCCGGCAACAAGCTGGATTTCAATCAAAACTTTCCGGTAGCTTGAATTGTGTTCAAACTTCCGAAGATTAGCCTTTGCTACGTAGATTATAGAGCGGACCAACTAGTGCATTATACGCCACCTCGCATCTCTTCCCATCCATAATAGCGATCTCCCCTGGGCGGGGCAGGCGGAACGCCTTCGCCATTATTCCACACTTCTGGCAAGCCGACGCATAGCACCAGGGGAAGCCGCTGTCGCCTGAAGCCGTTGTTGGGCGCGACCCGGGATCAGAATCCTGATCCAAATTGTAACCGCCGGTTCAGTGGTTGATCAGCGGTAGATATACCCATGTAAGGTTCGACAATTTTGGCAAGGGCTCCGGCGGCGTTGGATCGTCGGTACCACCGGGTTGAGTGGTCTGGAAGTAATCCACCAGGAAACCGCCCCAGGAGGACGTTTGATCCGCTTGACCAGGGGACAGTGGGCCGCCGCCCCAATTTGCCCCAACCGCAAAATCATAATTGGCGGGATTATAAAAACTACTGGCTGTGACGGGGAAAAAGATGGACACGCCAGAACTATTCTCCAAAAAGTATTTCGTGTCGCTGGCATGGCTTTCGTACAAGACATAGGCGTTTATGGCATTCTTGACCGCCTGAGCCGCTGCCACGATCGCCGCTTCGCCATTTAAATTCTGCTCCACCAAACTGGCAAAATCGTTCAGGTCTACGTATGTATCGGCCGTAGAAATGCTGCCGATAGGCGATTTGTTATCGAAGCGCTGTACCAGCGAAGCGATGGTTGTAATTGTACCGGAGATGGTTCCCATAGGAGTCGCCAGGGCCTGCCCGAATTGGTTGGTCGCATCTACGAGGGGGGTAAGGTTGCTCAGATCCACGGCTGATATGGTGTAGGCTTTTCCTTTGCCCGTCATCTCGGTGGCGTAGGCGCTTGCCAGCCCAACCGCGGCCTGCTCCGGGTTCATATCAGGGGAAAATCCGTCCAGGTAATTTTGGTAGGTGGTCTGCAAATGCTCGCTGGCAACATAATAGTCCGCCAGCCCTCGTACCTGATAGGAATCTTCCAGCATGCCCATCAAACACATCGCCATATACAGCACATCCATCTTACGCTGGGTCTGGTCAGTTGCCGTATTGAGCGCCAGTTTCAGTTCCGGCAAAGTGATTCTGTCCTTATTGCTGGTATCGTCCCAGGCCAGACCACCCAACCCGCTGCCGTGGTCGTCGAGGATGAGGGCGTAATAGGTGCTTGGGGAGCGCTGCACCCCCCAAATAATGAAATCTGATAGGGTAAAAGAAGCGCCGGTGTTGACCTCACCCATCGGCCAGTAGTTGACGCCTTCGGTGTAATTGGCAAATTGCGTCAGATCCGTGTCGTACTGCACCTGGTAATAGTTCGAGTCATCGTTGCCATCACTGTCCCAAAAGACCAGGATGGTTAGGCCGGGGAGGTTGGCTGCTGCTTCCAGGCGTTGGAAGATAGGTGCATAGGAGGCTGCCAGGTTGTTGTCACCGGCAAAGTAGAATAACAGCGTCCAGGGTCGCGGCGTGAGCAAATAGCCGTGCACCTGTCCCTGGTAAAGCCCCTGACCGACAATTTGTCCTTTGTTATTAATTCCCGTCGGTCCAAACAGGGTCCAACCGGAATTAGGCGGCAGTAGATCGCTCAGATACGTCTGTATTCCCGCTTGCCAGAGATAGGCTCCACCACCACCGCCGCCAATTACTTGCCCGGCATCATTAAGGCCAAAGCCGAATTCACCTGCAGCCTCCACCCCCAGGTCATTCATCCCGGCAGGTAAGCCATAAGCCGGTTGTGGCAGCCAAAGAAAAGTGGTAAGGGGTCCATTATCATAGCTGATATAACCTGAGATTTGGGAGAGATCATTGATGGCATAGGCGCCGTTCTCTTTGCCCAGCGTCCCAATTGGGGTTACGCTTCCATCCCACTTGTATGCCTGCCAATATATAGTCTCGTTCACGCGCTCTATACCAACAATAACCCCCGCTGTGTTGATATCGGTGGCGTAGCTTTCATCATCAGCAATGCCGGGGTGTATATCAACCATGCTGTTGAACCACCGAAAGGCATGCTGAACTTCATTGTTGTCATCAGAATCGCCAACTACCACACCGGCATCATTGATTGCCCAGGCTCTACTCTCAGCGCCGCCCAAGGTGCCCAGCAAGATCCTTTCTCCAGGGTCAGTTTGACCGTTTAGGTTGGAATCGCTCCAGAGGAATGCCTGGTTATTCCCGCCGGCATCTTGAACGTAACCAACGACCTGTCCGTTTTCGTTGACATCTAACGCAGTGCCGCACTCTCCACTAATTGTCCCCAATCGAATTAGATTGCCGCTATCCCAAAGGGCCGGCTCGAAACAGGTCGCTGCGAATTTTCCCTCTCCCACAATCTGGCCTTGGTTGTTAATGCCCTGCGGACGGATTAAAACGCCCAGGTCAGTGAGCGTGTATTGGGTTTGCGTAAGCATTGTGGTCGACTGGATGCCTGAACTGAAATGGTTCACACCATCGGTATTGGCTGTTAGATTTAAAACATCAATTTTCGTCGAAGGCGAAACCATTGCAGGGGGAATAGATTGAGCGGAAGTTTGTCTGAGCGGCCCTGCCCCACTTACGAGCACGGATATTATGATCGTCAGGAGGGGAATAGAGCGGAATAAGCAAACTGGGGAGTGAGAATTTTGCCACATTGGAAATTCGGTCCTTTCATGAAGATGATACGCTTGCTCTGAAGGCATAGAATCTCGTTCAATGCCCAACTAGTGCATTATACGCCACCTCGCGGTATATTCAGCTAAATCCAGTCCAAATAAGTATTATACTCGCGAGGCTGCCATGTTTCCCCAAAAAAGACTCCTTGAACAGGCCCGCGACCGGCTGCGGTTGAAGAATTACTCCTACTGGACTGAAAGGGGTGTTTGGGTGAACGGAACTACTGTTCCTGGCTGACCTGGAAGCGCCAGGCGGCGATGCCGAAGAACAGGATCGCATAACCCACCAGCGCCGCGGCCGGCAGCAGCACTGACTCCAGACCCAGACCGCGTACCGATATATTCTTGAACCCGTCCATCGCCCAGGCGACCGGCGAGACGTGCCCGATGGCGGCGAAGGTCGGCCCGGTGATCTCCAGTGGCACCCACGCGCCGCCCAAACCGGCGAACACGAACATGGGGATTAGGGAAAAGATCACCGCCTGTTCATCACTCTTTGCCAGGGCGCCGATCAGCAGCCCTAGTGCGGCGATGCACAATGCGGCGGTGAACGCCACCACTACCGTCGCCAGGATGTCGCCCGAGTAGTTGACGTTCAGGAAGTATTGACCGAAGGCGATCAGCACCAGGAATTGGCCGAAGATAATAATGAAGATCGCCAGCAGGTGACCGAGCAGGATGTGGACGCGCCGGGTAGCTGTGGTCAGCATGCGCTGGAGTGAGCGTGACTTGCGCTCAGTGACGATGATCTGCGCCGAGGTCAGCAGCCCGGCGATGGCGAACTGCAGCATCATCCCCGGAGAGGTGTGCGCCAGCGACATGTTTTCGTTGGTATTCTCTTGGATCGCAGAACTGGTCGTTTCCTCCACCGTGATCGGAGGCTGCTCCCAGGCAGCTAATGCCTGGTCGAAGGCGTAATCGAACGGCACCTGATCACCGGCTGCAGTTTCTATGATGATCGCAGTGCGGACGGCGCTGTCCAGCCGGTTGGCAGCCGTCAGCACGGCGCTCTTGACGGTGGTGCCGACCGGTGTTGAAGTGTCGCCGATCAGGATCAGCCTGGCATTCTTGCCGTCCAGGATGCTCTGCCCGTATCCGGCAGGGACGATGATGGCAGCTGCCAGGTCATCATCGGCGATGCTCGCTTCCATATCATCCATCGCCTCCACCGGGTACCACAGCAGGCGGATGACGTCGGAGCCTTCCAGCAGGCTGTGAAGCTCGTCGGCGAGCCAGCTTTCATCCGCTGCCAGATAGCCAACCGGTATGCGGGGGTCTGATTCGCCGCCGCCGAAACCTCCGAAGGCATAACCGAACAGGAGGGTGAAAACGATCGGCATGACCAGCAGGAACATGAAGATCTTGCGGTCGCGCGCCATCTGGAGCATATCTTTCAGGGTGATATCAAATATACGGATCATTTCGGGTTCCTAAGCGTACCTGCGGTTGAAGCGCCAGACGCCGACGGCGAAGAAGACTGCGCTCCACCCCAGCATCACCAGCATGCTGAGCAGCACATCAGCCAACGGTTGGCCGTTCACCGATTGGAGCAGCCCACGCACCGCCCAGCCTTGCGGGACGAGCAAAGAGACGGAGTTTGCCAGCTTCTGTGCGGCTGGCGAGTTCATGGCGAAAATGCCGATCATGCCGAGCATGCCGGTCACGGTAAGCACACCACCGAAGACCACCCCGCCCTGGCGTGTGTTCTTGAGAAATGAGTTGACAAAGATGCCGAACGAAGAAGCGACAAATACCATACCAACTGCCATCAGCGTTATAGATGGCAGCCTGCCCCACTGGATGCCGAAGACCAGCCGCGCGGCGACCAAAAGAACCACCACCTGCACCAGCACGGTCAGGAACACCGCCAGGAACTTACCGCTCAAGATGATCGACTGCGGAGTGGGTGTGGTGAACAGGCGCGGCAGGGTGCGGTCTTCTTCTTCCTTTAATATACTCTGTGCGGTTCCTGTGCCGGTGAAGAAGGCATAGAAGATCATCATACCGCCCATAATCGGCGTGATAATGCCGACCAGGGTATTGCGGCTTTCTTGCGCTTCATCTACTGCCCCGGTTTTGGGATTCCGGATCTCCAGCAGTGCGGCTTCGGGATCGTCCGACTGCGCCAGCGATTGGTCCAGATACTGCTGGACGACCTGTCCGACCAGGGCGTAGTTCTCCGGGCCGCCTTCGTCCAGGGCAACGTTCACGGCGATCTTTACTCCCGACATGCCATCCATAAACTGGGTGAGGATCGACCTGACGATGCCCGGACCGATGGTCAGCGTGGGGTCCTGGTAGAACTCGATAGCGGCGGTGCCGTCGATGTCTGCAAACTGGGTGGAGAAATCCGCCGGAATGATGATCGCCACCTGGGCCTGCTGGCTGTCGACGGCTGCCCGGGCCGTGGCGGCGTCCGGGACGAGCCTGGCGTCAAGCAGCTCTGCCAGGTCATCGCTCTGCAGGATGCCGACCATCAGCTCACCCATCGTGTCAGCCTTAGCGCCGCCGGGGATGTTCCTGGTGTTGGTCTGAAATTTTGGCCCGCCTTCATCCAGGTTGGCGATGACCACGTGGATCTGCGGCAGGCTGAACTCACCCTGGCTGGCGATATTGCCGAACATGAAGTAGAACATGCCGGTCACCAGCAGCGGTACGCCGAACATAAAGACCAATGCGAACTTGCTGCGCATAGAGCTGGTCAGGTCCTTGAGGGCGATATCGATTGCTTTCATGCAGCCTCCTAATAAATTAGGCCCTAATTTATTAGGCCCTAATCCCGCAGAGCGCGGCCGGTCAGATGCAGGAAGACGGCTTCCAGGTTGGGCTCCTGGATATCGACCGAGGTGATGCGCACATCAGCCACAGCCGCGGCATCGAACAGCCGCGGCAGCACCTGGTTGCTGTCATCTGCCAGGATGTTCAGGGTACCGTTCTCGCTGATGATCTGCGCGACACCCTCGACAGCCCGCCAGGCGTCCAGCACGCGCTCGCTCTCTGCATTGATCGTCAAGGTCAGGCGGTCGCGTTCCCCGACGATCCTGACCAGCTCCGCGTGCGTGCCGAGCGCCATCAGCTTTCCGTGGTCCATGATGGCGATATGGTCGGAGATTTCCTGGGCTTCTTCCATATAATGGGTGGTGTAGAGCACGGTCATCCCCTGGTCTTTCAGGGTGATCACGCTGTCCAGGATATTGCGGCGCGACTGCGGGTCGATGCCGACGGTTGGCTCGTCCATGTAGATGACCTGCGGCTTGTGCAGCAGCGCCACCCCGATATTGACGCGTCGCTTCATCCCACCAGAGAATTTTTCTACCCGCCCTTTGGCACGCTCGGTCAGGCCGATCAGCTCCAGCACCTCGTCGACGCGGTTTTTGAGCTCCGCGCCGCGCAGCCCGTACATCTTGCCCCAGAAGGTCAGGTTCTCCCTGGCAGACAGGTCTTCATACAAGGCGATTTCCTGCGGGACGAATCCCAGGACGGATTTGACACCCATCGCATCCTGGCGCAGTGAGTGCCCCAAGACCTGCGCGTCGCCCTGATCCGGGCGCAGCAGGGTGGCCAGCATGGAGATGGTGGTCGTCTTGCCGGCGCCATTGGGTCCGAGCAGGCTGAAGATCTCTCCCTGCCGGACATCGAAGCTGACTCCCTGCACGGCTTTCACGTCTCCGAAGGCTTTATAGATATCCTGCACTTCTATCGCGTACATATTGCCTCTTACTTCCGGTCAAGCCAGGTCACTGCCAGGCAGAACATCCCGATGCCCAGCAGCAGAACCTGCGCTTCGATTGGTAGGACACCCAGGATATTGAGCACCACCACGGCGACCGCCATTGCCAATCCAACTGCCCGCAGCACTAAATCAACAGTTTGGCTTATGCTTCTCGTATTCATCATTACATCTCCTTTGCTTTACTTGAATTTGAACACTTACATTACCATTATAGATAGAATGTGCTGCATTGTCATCCGGCGCTCAGCCAGTAGTGACCTGTACTTTCGGACATTGTACCTCAGGACATTTGCAATCTGGGATAAGTTGTATACAATCATAGGTATGAAGAGTCTGCCTGCTATATTTCGACAGGGCGATCTGACCGAACGCCCATTTTTCTACCTGCTGACGATTTTCTTGGTCGGAGTATATATCCTCTCTCTGGTTCAGAATCCTGCACTGCGAGCCCTGAATATGGCCATCCCGACCACGATTCTCGTGGCTGCCCATATTGCCCTGTACTGGGCTGCTGGAATCGTCGACCAGCATCCGAAGTGGCTGCCATGGTATCTCATCATCCAGGGGCTGCTGGCGTTCAGCATCGCTTACCTGGTCGCAAATCTGGCGATGATGATCTGCCTGTATGCAGCACTCATCGGGATCACGATCGGTATGCTGAGCAGTTCGCGCTGGGTGATCGCTGCCGTTGCCTATATCCTTGTCCTCTCACTCGTCAATTATGGCCTGCAGTATGGATGGCAGAGCTTGCTTTCGTGGGTGGCAGCCATGGTCCCGGTGATGGTCTTCGTCGTCATCTATGTGGTGCTGTACACCCGCCAGGCACATGCTCGAGTGCAGGCTCAGTCGCTCCTGGAAGAGCTGGAAGCCGCCAACCGCCAGCTTGCCGACTACGCCGCTCAGGTGGAAGACCTGACCATCGCCAGCGAGCGCCAACGCATGGCGCGCGAGCTGCACGATACGCTCTCCCAGGGGCTGGCGGGCGTGATCCTGCAGCTCGAAGCCGCCGATGCCCATCTAACCATGGGCAGACCTGAGCGGGCGCAGGGGATCCTGCAGCAGACCATGGGGCAGGCGCGTGCCACCCTCAGTGATGCCCGCCGCGCTATCGGTGACTTACGCCAGGCACAGAACGGACCGGAGGACCTGGTCGAAGCGCTGAGGGGCGAGGTGGACCACTTCACGCGTGCCACCGGTGTCCCCTGCGAGCTGGATGTCGACCTTGCCGAGGCGGTTCCGCCTGCGCTGGGCGAGACGGTGCTGCGTTCTGTCTCAGAGAGCCTGAACAATATCGCCCGCCACGCCAATGCCCACCGCGCAAGCCTGCGGCTTTCTTCCCGGGATGGGCTGCTGCTGGTGGAGGTGCGCGATGATGGCGGCGGGTTTGACCCGCTGGCAGTGCAGGCCGGTCACTACGGTCTGCTGGGCATGCGCGAGCGCGCTCGCCTGGCGGGGGGGAGCCTGAAGATCGAAAGTGCTCCCGGTGCTGGGACGGTCATTGCACTGCATCTGCCGCTGTCCCTAGAAGTGGAGGCCGGCTCGCATGGCTGAGACGATCAGGGTGCTGGTTGCGGATGACCACCTGATCGTACGCCAGGGGCTGCGCCTGATCCTGGAGACGGATGAGGCGCTGGAGCTGGTCGGTGAGGCGTCGGATGGCGCCGAAGCTGTGCAGCTGGCACGCGAGCTGGCGCCGGATGTGGTCTTGATGGACCTGCGCATGCCGGGGATGGACGGGCTGACCGCTATCGAACGCCTGCAGGTGGATCAGCCGCAGGTGAATGTGGTGATCCTGACCACTTTCAACGAGGACGAATTAATGATCCGCGGCCTGCGCGCTGGGGCGAAGGGTTATTTGCTCAAGGATACCTCGCGCGAATCGCTCTTCGCGGCCATCCGGGCGGCGGCCAAAGGGGAGGCGCTGCTCAGCCCGGAAGTCATGGAGCGACTGCTCGCCAGGATGGAGAGCGGGGGGATCCAGGCAAGCAGAACGGGCGGCATAGACCTGACCGCCCGCGAGCAGGAAGTGCTGGAGGCTGTAGCGCGCGGCGAGCGCAGCAAGGAGATCGCCTACCACCTGGGCATCAGCGAGCGGACGGTCAAAGCGCACCTCTCCAGCATCTATAACAAATTTGGCGTGGATTCGCGTGCTGCAGCCATAGCTGTGGCGGCTCAGCGCGGCATACTGCCGCAGGACCCTCTTTGAATGGCGCTCTACCTTGGCTGCCGAACAGACGACACCCTTCGTCTTCCTTCGCTATATCGGGCACCCGCAGCTGGATGCCAACCAGCTATACATCAAAGAGTGGGGGGAATATCTGGCGGGGCGGCTCAAGGCAGGCGCGCTTCTTTTAAATCTTTTCCAAAAACAATACCTTTCGGGTAAAATTAGGCAACACTTGCACAGATGCGGGGACTGATAGCTGGTTGATGCTGGCCGCGGCCTGGTATCTGCTGCCTGCTCGTGATCTGTACGTAGCACTGGGAGGACTTTCATAGGAGGGTCAATGGAAGCGATCGATCTTCAAACCTGGATAACAAACAACACCGCCCTGGCATTGGTCGGGGTGCTGGTGCTGAGCATCCTGATCTTAATTTTTACCCGCGGGATCATCGCCCGCGGGCTGATCTACCTTGCCGGGCTCACCAGGAATAAGCACGATGATATCATCGTCAAGCACCTGCACCCCTACCGGCTGGCCTGGATAGCGCCGTTCATCTTTATCTATGCAACCGCGGACTTCTTCCCGGCCTACCAGATCTATATCGAGACCTTCGCCCTGTTCGCCATCCTATGGCTGTCGATCGTCACGGTGAACTCACTGCTGAACGCGGTCAACCAGGTTTACGAGAACAGCAAAGGCTTCAGCGGGGTGAGCATCCAGGGCTACCTGGATATCGTCAAGATCCTGCTGGTGCTGGTAGGCATTATCCTGAGCATCGCCTTGATCACCGGGCAGTCGCCGCTGGTGCTGCTGACCGGTTTGGGGGCGCTGACCGCAGTGCTGCTGCTCATCTTCCACGACACGATCCTATCGTTCATCGCCAGCATCCAGATCGTGATCAACGACCTGATCAAAGAAGGCGACTGGCTGGAGGTGCCCAGCTACGAGGCCGACGGGGAGGTGGTCAACATCACCCTGCACGCCATCAAGATCCGCAACGCCGACAATACCTATACGGTGATCCCCACCTACCGCATCGTTGAGGTGGCCTATAAGAACTGGCGCGGGGTCAAGGAGAGCGGCGGCAGGCGCATCCAGCGCTCGCTGTCGGTGGACATGGTCAGCATCAATTTCTGCGACGAGGCCACGTTGAAGAAGCTGCGCAAGATCGACCTGATCCACGACTTCCTGGATGGGCGCATCCAGGAAGTCGAGAGCTACCGCCAGGAACACCAGGAGCAGTTCGACTCGCCGCTAGACGGCCCGCAGATCACCAATATCGAGGTCTTCCGCGCTTATATCGTGGCTTACCTGCGCAGCCGGCCGGATATCCACCAGCAGGAGCAGCCTTTCCTGGTGCGGGCGCTCTCCCCAGGTGCCAACGGGCTGCCGATCGAGGTGTATATTTACACCAAAACCGCAGATTGGATCGAGTACGAGCTGATCCAGGCCGATATCTTCGACCACCTGGTGGCAGCCGCCGGCTACTTCGACCTACGCATTTTCCAGCAGCCCACCGGGCTGGACTTCTCAACCGTCGCCCGGGCGATCGTCAACGGGCGGGAGGCAGCCGAGCCGCTGCCCGAGCTCTACGCGCGGAGGGATGCGGGCTGACCGCTGCGACCCTGCGGATCGGCAACCCTGCGGGTCGTCCGCCGACCGCTGATAGCTCTTTGACTACGTATAGAGATATTACAGGTATATGTTCATGACCGAGACAAAATTCACCAACCGCGAATTAGCTGACATCTTCACCACCATCGGCGACCTGCTGGAGATCAAGGGCGAGGTGATCTACAAGATCCTGGCTTACCGCAAAGCAGCCGACAGTTTGAACGACCTGGGCCGGGATGTCAACGATATCTGGCGCGAGGGCAGGCTGACCGAGATACCCGGCGTGGGCAAAGCCATCGCCGAGAAGATCGACGAGCTGCTCTCCACCGGGAAGCTGGAATTCCTGGAGAAGCTCAAACGGGAGATCCCGGAGGGCCTGGTGGAGGTGCTGGGGGTACCCGACCTGGGGCCAAAGAAAGTAGCTCTGTTCTGGAAAGAGCTGGGCATCACCAATCTGGCGGAGCTGGACGCCGCCGCCCGGGCGGGCAAGCTGCGCGACCTGCCGGGGATGGGCGAGAAATCGGAGGCCAAGGTGATTGCCGGCATCGAAGCGCTCTCCCGGCGCAGCGACCGTATCCCGCTGGGGCGTGCCTGGCCGGCAGCCCAAGAGCTGCTGGCGTTCCTGCGTGGCCTGCCCGGCGTCAGCGCGGCCGAGGCGGCCGGCAGCCTGCGCCGCATGCGCGCCACGGTCGGGGACCTGGACCTGCTGGTCGCCTCCGGCGACTCTGCGCCGGTCATGGCGGCCTTCACCGGCCGGCAGGATGTGGCCAGGGTGCTGGGGCAGGGCACGACCAAGTCCAGCGTCGAGTTCCACAGCGGTCTGCGGGCGCAGCTCTGGGTGCACCCGCCGGAGCGCTTCGGTACCGCCCTGCAGTACGCCACCGGCTCTAAGGACCACAACGTGCGCCTGCGCGAGCTGGCGCTCAAGAATGGCCTGTCGCTCTCCGAGCATGCTCTTACGCGCCAGGATGGCTCTGAGATCACCTGCGCCGCAGAAAAGGAAGTGTATGCCGCCCTCGGCCTGCCGTGGATAGCGCCCGAGCTGCGCGAGGACCGCGGCGAGGTGCAGGCTGCCCTGGGTGGAGGACTGCCTCGCCTGCTGGAACTGGCGGATATGCAGTCCGAGCTGCACAGCCACTCCACCTGGAGCGATGGGTTGCTCAGCATCCGCCAGATGGCTGAGGCCGCCCGGGAGCGCGGCCGCAAGGTGCTGGCGGTCACCGACCACTCCGCCAGCCTGGGCATCGTGGGCGGCATGACGCCGGAGGATGTGCGCCGCCAGCGGCAGGAGATTGACGCGGTGCAGGCCGAGCTGGGTGATACGATCCGCCTGCTGCAAGGGGTGGAGGTGGAGATCATGGCGGATGGCAGCCTGGACTACCCCGACGAGGTGCTGGCAGAGATGGACATCGTCTTTGCCTCCATGCACACGGGCCTGCGGCAAGGGCGCGAGAAAGTGACCATGCGCACCCTGAGCGCCATCCGCAACCCGCACGTGGACGTGATCGCTCACCCTACCGGGCGCATGATCCCCGACCGGGAAGGAGCCGACCTGGACATGGACGCCATCCTAGAAGCTGCTGTTGAGCACGGCACAGTCCTGGAGATCAATGCCCATCCCTCCCGCCTGGACCTGGACGACGTCTACGCCCGCCGGGCGATAGAGATGGGCATCCGCCTGAGCATCAACACCGACGCTCACAGCGATACAGACATGGATCTGCTGCACTTCGGCGTCGCCACTGCCCGCCGCGCCTGGGCGACGGCAGAGGATGTGATCAATACCTGGTCCGAAGAGTGGCTGCTGGAATGGCTGCAGGGCCGCGCCTGATTCTAGATTGATAAGATCAAATTAGTCCTTTATAAAACAGGAACTATCTGGTAAACTGAACTACCGATCCATAGCCCGCATCATGAAGAAACACAAACCCTAAAAGTCTTCTAGACCTTTAGGGTTTGTATAAAAAGGAGGGTAATATGCACAGCACAAGATTTCCCAGATTGATCGCAGTATTATTGGCTCTGGTACTACCCCTGGTCTTTCTGGTAGGAGGCTTTGCATTGGCGCAGCTAGGTGTACCAGCCACCGAGCCGGGCGGAGACCCGCCCGAGGTGATGCCCGCCTCCTACGACAGCGGTGACCCGTCCTTCGATGCGCTGGGGATGCTGCCGCCGGATGAGAACGCGCCCAATAGTATCCAGGCCACTTCGGCGACCTTCTCGTACTATACGGTCTCCGGTCCGGAGATGCAGCCGCGGACGACTGCCAACAATCAGACCTATGCCTCTAGTGGCTGTGTTTATTTGGCATCCGGCTCAAGTACAGGCTTGCTGACCGGTACCGGCCTGCACATTCCGGACAACTCGGTGATCAAGTACATCCGCCTATACTATAACGACACCAATGCCTCCTCAGGAGTGGATGCTTACCTGACGCGCTACGCGCCGGGCACTGCGACGATAGACCTGGTCAGCACCGGCTCGACCAATGCTTTTAACGGTGGCTACGGCTTTGTGGTTAGCAGCGAGATCACCGAAACGGTCAACAACACCAGCTACGCTTACCTGCTCTATGGCTGGCCAGATTCTGCCAGCTCCACCCTGCAGGTTTGTGGCATCCGCGTGGCGTATTATGCTCCATTTTCGGCAGCCATCTTCCTGCCGATGGTGTCTCAGTGATCCGGGACTGCCTAGACGCTCGGATCACTCGTAAAGGTGAAACCTGGTGTCCCTGGGCTGTTCTAGCTCAGCCACCTGGATACTGACCTTCGGACAAATGTTCGGACATCCATAACATGTGATCGTCTTTGCGAGCCGCAAGTGCTCTTCTTGCGGCGTGGCAATCTCGATCTTTGAGTGATTGCTTCGCGAAGACCGCTCGCAATGACGGCATGGAAAGACATTGTCCGAACTTTTGTCACAACTTCAGATTGGATGTGCTTGACAAATGCTCCCCAGGCGTGATAGACTTCCGCCTGTTGGCATCAGAATCCTACGCAAAGGAGGCGCACACATGTTAAATAGAATCTCGCAACTCGTCATTGAGCGTGTGTTATGGGTGCGCCTGCCGTCTGAGCGTTAACCTCCCGGCTTTTACTTAATCAAGCGAATATGCCAGCCGCGGGTGCCCCCAGCCCCGCGGCTTTATTTTGTCCCCTGGCCCACAGGCGAGGATTCCGGCGGCAAGCCGTCCAGCAGCTTAAGGGTGCTGTCCAGGGAAGTTGATTACCGTTATGGGATATTGAAAGTAGAAACGAACAGACCGATCCGGTCTTTATGAGGATTGAAATGCCTAAACTGAAACCCAACCTCTTCTTAGATGAGGATTACGAGGTGTATGCTGACCGGCAGCAGCACCGCAAGACCAAACACAAGCCCAACCACCAGCCCAAGCGTTCCGCCGGGGAATTGGTTACTGAGATTGCCGGGGCGGGTGGCAGGGAGAGCTTCGAGTTCACTTACAAAGCTTCGCGCCACGAACGAGAGTGGATCAACAACTCTCTGGGGAACTTTTACGACGAGCACTGGCTCGACGATGTCGTCCGGCTGCTGAAGGGCGGCAAGGAAGCCAGTGTGTACCTGTGCACGGGCAACGAGACTACCCAGGCCAGCCATCTGGCAGCCAAGGTATACCGTCCGCGCATGTTCCGCCAGCTGAGGAAGGACCACCAATACCGAGAAGGGCGCACCGACCTGGATGCCAGCGGCAACCAGATCACCGAAGACGGCATGCTGCAGGCCATGCGCAGCAAATCCAAGTACGGCTTGGAGCTGCTGCATACCTCGTGGATCGAATACGAGTACCAGGCGCTGGCAGACCTGCACGCCGCCTGTGGGGATGTGCCCCGCCCGTACGCCCGCGGCCACAACGCCATCCTGATGGAATACATCGGCGACCTTAACCAGGCTGCGCCGCTGCTGGTGGATGTGCAGCTCGAAGCCCCAGAAGCGCAGCGGCTGTTCGACCGCCTGCTGCGTAATATCGAGATCATGCTCTCTCAAGAGCGGGTGCACGGCGACCTTTCGGCCTACAACATCCTGTATTGGGACGGCGGGATCACGCTGATCGACTTTCCACAGGTGGTCAGCCCGCAGGGCAACAGCAGCGCCTACCAGATTTTCGAAAGAGATGTGCTGCGGGTGTGTGAATACTTTGCCCGCCAGGCTGTGGCGATCCGACCTCACCAATTGGCGGCTGACCTGTGGACATCCTGCGGCTATCGGCTGAGTCCGGATGTACACCCGCGCTTGCTGGATGAGGAGGATCAGGCTGATCGCGCCTACTGGCAGCAGCTCCAAGGGTAGCCCATAAGATAAGGGGCGGTTGGGGTGTATTGCGGCGCCGCCGCAATACACCCCTCTCCCGCTACCTGTTGGGTTATACTTGGCGCGATGAGACTTCGCAGGCTTGCATATGCAGCGCTGGTCGGTGCGCTGGTGCTCGGTTATTTGGGCAGCTTTGCTGGAGGGGCAAAGGCTTCTCCCCAGCCGGCCGTGCTATATAATGCATCCGATGTGATCCAGCTGGTCAACGCCTTACGGGTTGCCAACGGGCTGCCATCCTACCGGGTGAACAGTGCCCTGACGGCGGCTGCCCAGTCGCACAGCGAATACCAGGCGGCCACTGGTAATGCCTCCCACACCGGCAAAGGCGGCAGCCGGCCGCACGACCGAGCTGTCGCTTACGGCTACGGTGGCGGTGCGGCGGTCTCCGTGTCCGAGAACATCTACAGCGGCAGCAACGCCTCTGCCGCCCAGGCGGTGGGCTGGTGGCAGGGCGACGGCCTGCACCTGGGAACCATGCTGTCTTCTAGCTACCGGGATGCCGGCGCGGGGGTGGCGCAGGCGGATGGGGTGACCTATTTCACCCTGGTTGTCGGTTATGTGTCCGGAGATCAGGGTCAACCCGGCAGCCCGGGCGGATCAGGCGGCTCGCCTACCAACCCACCTGCCGGCACACCGGGAAGTCAGCCTGCGCCCGCCGGGACAGCGGTGACTTTTCTCGTACCTATCCAGGTGGCTACGCCGCGCCCGGATGGGTCGCTGGTGCATGAAGTGCAGTGGGGCCAGTTCTTACTGAATATCGCTGAGACCTACGAAGTGGAACTGCCCTACTTACTGGTGCTCAACGGGTTGACCGCCAGCACCGTAATCTATCCTGGCGATAAGCTGCTCATTCACCCTGCAGACCCGACCGCAACCGTACAGCCAAGCCCGACCACGGCGGACACCGCCACAGCGACCAGGACGGAGGGCAGCCCGACGCAGACGCCTGCATCCAGCACGTCCACGCCAGAAAGGCAGGCGGCTATCGCGGTGGCTAATGCCGATGCGGGAAGTTCTGCGCCGGGTGCGGTCGCGGCCTCCGCAGGTGATCAGGAGGACACTGCGAATGCTCCCGCCGGCCAATCGGCAGGTGAGTCCTCTACCGGCAGCCGGGGTGGATTGGACCCGATGCTGCTGGTGATCGGCGTGTTGGTTGTGGGGGGTACAGTCTTGATGCTGTTCGGGAGCGCGGTCAGCCGCCGCTCGTGAATTTACATCCCGGAAGCTCACAGCTTCCGGGATGTTGATTTAAAAGAGATTACCGGACGTGGGGGGGACACGCCCGGCAACTCACTGGGAGGGCCACCATTCGCGATCAACATGGAGGGACATGTTCATCGGAACACTCTGGGTGGCACGATACCTGTGTTACCAATAAAGAGGAGGGCAGGTACCGTTGTTTAGAATATACTTCATTTTTATTATAAATTCGGTTAAAACTTAATTAGAAAAATTAGGTCATTATTGTCCATTAGGGTGGTTGCGCCGGTTGTTAAAGATTTGCAGCCATTCGTCAATCTCAGCGTCTGTCAAATCTGGTGGTTGTTTTTCGGCGGTCCGATTGGCAGCATCTTGCTGGAACGTTTTCATCTGTCGAGCAAAGGCAGGTGATGGGATAACATCGGCGCGTGCCACCCGGGCAGCATTCTGTACCTGATGATCTGATGAGACGACGATAAACTCAGACGCCCGGCCCTTAAGCTGTTCTAGCCTTTGCCGGATCGCATCATCAGCTGTTCGTCCCTGGCGCACAAAAACTGCAGTAACCATCCCAAACCGGCGTTTTCCCGCCTGGCCAGCGGGCGCGTTATCGAAATAAACCTCCACCGATTTCCGCGAATGCCGGCAAAACCCTTGCAGCAGCTCGATGAGAGCCTGCTCGTCATCGATATCTTCCAAATGGAGATCGGGTACGTGGGGGATTAAGTTGTGTCCATCGATCAGGTAGGCCAACGCTCTTTTCCTATTACGCTACCCTGACAGGGATTTTAAAAGGAAGGGGTTCAGTGTGGGGGGAGACGCACCAACGGTCTCTGACATCAGTAAAGGTCCTCCTGACTTGCCCTCATCCCACAAGATAAAAATGAGCATTTGCCACCTATTTCCAAGCCACCGTCGGGAGCCCTGGGGCCATCAAACGCCAGGATGCCGTGTGCTATAGTATACTTGACAGAGCGGCTTGCCGAGCCCGGTTATATTCCCCAGCATCTGCTTTCCACCTGTAGGAAAATGCCGCCAT
>JAQBDA010000197.1:0-9319 GCA_032124675.1 Chloroflexota bacterium | reverse complement strand
TTTGTTATCTATGAGGGAAAGATCAATCCTTCTTAGGTGATTTACCTCAGTTTGATCTGTAATAACGCAGGTCTGGGCATTGATCCAGACCTGCGTTATTTTAACGACCTAGAATGATTGCCACTCATATGTATAAATATTGTATAGATATTAATGTAATACTCATCTGCAAACCTTGACAATCTATATATATTGAGTAAAATAATCTTCACATAACATGTACAAACTTTGCAAGTAAAAAGGAGCTAAACAATGAATAAAGCATTCTCTCGTATCGTGATCGTCTTCGCCCTGGTAGCCCTTCTGGCTGGCGCATTTGCCTTCGCTGTACCGCAGGCTAAGGCAGCGGATGGAACCTTCAACATCTCTGTGTACCATGGCATCAACGGCCGCTCGCTCGGTCTCGACAAGGAACTCCCCGTTGTCGCCACAGTCTACAAGGATGGTGCATGGCTGGCAGCAATCCCCCTGGAGTTCAAGGACCGCTTCACCGCTGACCTGCCCGCCGGTACTTATTTGATCGAGGTTGAGGCTGTAGGCGTTGGCCCGATCCCCAGCATGACCGTTGGACCAGTTACGATCCCAGCCGATGTCGATGTCCGCATCCAGGCCCAGCTCAGCGGCAGCAAGACCCCAATCCTCAACGCTCGCGTGAAATAAGGCTGCGCAGTCTCTATTCGGTAGTTGCAGGTAATCGTAAAGAAAAACTGAATACTGGTATCGAACACGCCCCGACATCTGCCGGGGCGTGTTTTAGTGTATTAATGGTAGCGGCTTTCCTACTGGTTCCGCATAATCACGGGCATGTAGATTGACTTTCCCTCCAGGTCATACCTCCAGATCTCGCCACCGTTGGCTGAATTCCAGGTACCAATGTAGAACTGGTTCTGGTATTCTACAAGGGAATTATTCCACAGCGTGGCGTTATTGTTGCTGTCGCCAAAGCCGTCCGGATTGGCCTGCTCCCAATCTGTGCTGTTGCTTGAGCGCCACAGCTCCATGCCTGTCTCACTATTATCAACCCCAGCGTAGAGATGAGCCGCGAATGTGAACAGCTTCTCCAACATATAGTTGTTTGGATCTCCAAAACCATCGTCCACCACCTGCTCCCATGTCGTCCCGTCAGCGCTGCGCCAGAGCTGCGCGCCGGTGACATCGTTGCGGGTTCCCAGGTACAGGTAGCCACCGAGCTGAGCAAAGCCACCAGTATTCAGGTTGTTCGCATCCCCAAAACCATCCGCGATGACGGTATCCCAGGCGGAGCCGTTGGCGGAACGCCAAACCTGAGTAAGGGCTGGGTCCTCCCACGCAGATTCCACCGCGGCATAGAGTGCACCCTTGAAGACCGCAAAGCCGGTCACCTGGTAAGTATCCTGCGTCCCGGATTCATCCGGGGCGACCTTGGTCCAATCGCCGCTGTCCCCGCTGGCGCTGCGCCAGATCTGGGCACCGCTGTCGGAATTGCCGGTGCCAGCGTAGAGCAGACCGTTGTAAATAGCAAAAGAGGATACTGCTCCATTGTTCCCATCGCCGAAGCCATCTGTGGTCACTGCCTCCCAGGTGGTGCCGTCTGGCGAGCGCCAGACCTGACCAGGGATGCCGCCCCAGCCTACACTGGCGTAGAGTTGCCCGTCGAAGACCGCCAAGTCAATGATTGTCGAGATGGTATCGGTGTAGATGCCAAAACCCGGCTCGCTGACTGCGTTCCAGGCGACGCCATCGCTGCTGCGATAAACCCAACCGCCTGTTCCCATCTCCCAATTGGTAGCTGTGCCGGCATAGAGCTGTCCATTGAACTCTTCTAAAGCCGTAACGCCTCTTGTATAGCGCTCCCCAAAGCCATTGATGTTGACCTGCTGCCAACCGGGCACTCCAGGAGCGAACTTCTGGATACGGTGGTTGAGCGTGTCGGCGATATAAACATTGCCCTGGGCGTCTACATCCACACCATAGGGTTCGCGCAATTGGCTCGTGTGGTCACCCATCCTGCCTCCAATCGTGGTCAGGTAAGCCCCACTGGAGTCAAAGACCTGCACCCTCGGACCGAATTTCTCGACGACAAAGATATTCCCAATTGAGTCTACAGCTACGCCGTACGGCTCGCAGAAGTGATCGAAATCACTGCCGCACTCGCCATTCACACCCAGGCTCATCTGCCAGGCCAGGCTGCTATTGAACTTCTGCACCCGCTGGTTGAACAGATCGGCGACGTAGATGTCTCCCGCGGCATCCACCTCAACATCCTGGGGCCATCTGAAGTGGTCGTTATCTGAGCCGGGCACCCCGGTCACACCCAGCGTGGCGCTGTAAGTCAGGCTGCTGTCGAAGATCTGGATGCGCTGGTTGGAAGCGTCGGCTACGTAGACATTGCCGCTGCCATCAACAGTCACGCCTCTCGGGCAGTCAAACTGGTCGTTCCCCTGACCGTAGCTGCCCAGGGTGGTGCTGTACACACCTGTGCTCTTGAAAATCTGCACCCGGTGGTTGGCACAATCGGCCACGTAGATATTCCTATCGGCGTCAAAGGCTACACCGCTCGGATCGCTGAAGTGGTCATTGTCTCCGCCATGTATGCCGGCTTCACCGATGGTAAACTGCGGTATGCCGCTGGAGTCCAGCTTGATTAAGCGCAATCCCCTCCCCCAATCTTCCACAATGGCGATACCGCCGGTATCATCCACTGCCAGGTCGTATGGTTGATTGTAGTGATAGCCATCGGTGAGATAGGGCACGCCGGTGACGCCAAAGGTGCGCACATAAACCAAACTGCTGTTGTATTTCTGCACGCGGTTATTAAGCGTATCCGCTACGTACAGGCTGCCGGCTGAGTCGATCGCCACGTCGCGTGGAGAATTGAACTGGTAGTCTTCCGAAACAGACCCGCCCAGGGTATCGTCGTATGTACCGGAGCCACGATTGAAGATCTGCACCCGGTGATTGTTGGAGTCGGCTACGTAGATGTAATTAGCATCTACCGCCACGCCGCGCGGCGAATCGAACTGACTGTTACCCCCTCCCGCTGTGCCAGAGCCCAGAGTGTATGTATAGGTCAGGCTGGCATCGAAGATCTGCACCCGGTGGTTGCCGGTATCCGCCACATACAGGTTGCCATCCTCATCAATGGCGATCCGCATGGGGCTGTCGAACTGGTAATCGCCCGTACCGGCCACACCTGTCTGGCCGAGGGTCTCGCTGTACACCCCGCTGCTGTCGAAGACCTGCACGCGGTGGTTGTTCCTGTCGCTGATGTAGATGTTCCCTGCGCTGTCGAAGGCTACACTCGCCGCGCCGGTGAAATGAGCTTCATCGCTACCTTCTTCCCAGGTGACGCCCAACTGGGTCAGATAGCCTCCGGTCGAGTCGAATTTGACCACGCGGTCTGCTTCAGCATCTGCAACCCAGACATTTCCACCGCTGTCTACGGCGATATCCGCGGGGTTGGCGAAGTGGGTTTCGTCTGCCAGGTACGACAGGCCCGGCGTGCCGATGGACATCAAGAATGTGCCATTCATACTGTATTTCATCGACCGTGAGCCGCTTCCCTCGGTCACCCACAGGTTGCCTGCCCCGTCCAGTCCCACCCCAACCGGGTGGTAAAGGTGGTCATTATCTGCCAGGTATGCCACCCCGGTCTCGCCGATGGTTTCCGTATAGCGGTAAACTGTCCCTGGTTGGCTCACTGAGACGGCAGGCGCCATAACCGCTGGCGTTGAAGCCCAAGCCAATGGCGCCCCGAGCACCAGGGTAAGGGCCAGGAGCAAACATGCAAGCTTTGTGTGTTTCATCACAATCTCCTAGATATTGTTTTTTAGATGAGTTATCGTGAGCCGATTTTTGTTATCTACCAGGCCTGTATTGACGGAGATTAAATTCTTGTCTTTTTCCGTCCGCGCATATCCTCTCCTTTCGGCAATACACACTCCACCCCTGGGAAAATCAACCCCACCACAGCAACGCTCAGGCACGGAAAACAAAATAGCGAAACCGTTTGGCCGGTTTCGCTATTAACTCCCCGAGACCCTTCCCAGATTGTCAGGGGCAGCGACCACCTCAAGATCTCGGATCGATGTATCCAGTGTTGTTTTTATTTGACTAACAGCGTTGAGGCAAGCAGCGTAAACTCTATTTCATATATAGCAGAAATGTTGAAAAAGTCAAATTAATGTTCCGAAATTTGCACAATAATTTCGAAGTGTCTTCTAAAAAGTCTTGTAAAAATGGCAGCTTGCCGCCGGTGTTATAATTCCTCCGCACAGTGGATGTATATGCTAGCTCAACCGAGGATCGCCGATCCAGCAATGATTACATCCATTTATCCAGACACACGATATATTTCACCTCACTTCTATGCCAGCTAAACTAAGGATCGCCGATCCGGTAATAGACGCCTCGATCTATCCAGCCACTCGATGTATATCATCTTATGTCCATGCCAGCTAAGCTAAGGATCGCCTTTATAGCCTCCGAATGCGTGCCCTTCGTCAAGACCGGTGGGCTGGGAGATGTGGTCGGGGCACTGCCCAAGGTGCTGCGCCAGATGGGGCATGAAGTGATCGTCATCCTGCCCAAATATGCCGACATCGATCACCTGGGCTACGAGCTGCACCCCTTCCTCAGCCCGCTGGGAGTATGGATGGGCGAGGGTCAGGAGTGGGCTGCCGTATCTTCCACCCAATACACCGGCGTCCCGACCTATTTCATCGAGTCGGCCAAATATTTCGAGCGCCATGGTCTGTATCACGACGCGGATTTCAACGACTACCAGGATAACGTCCGCCGTTTCGGCTTTTTTTCACGCGCCGCACTGCAGCTGTGCCGCGATATGGGCTTTGCCCCGCATATCGTCCACGTCCACGACTGGCAGTCCGCCCCGGCAGCCGCTTACCTGAAGATCTGGCACTGGGACGACCCGCTGCTGGGCAAAGCCGCCAGCCTGCTCACCATCCACAACATCGCTTACCAGGGTGTGTACAGCACTGCGGATTACAGCTACATGGGTTTCCAGGCGGGCAATTTCACCACCGATATCTTCGAAGACCACGGTCAGGTCAACCTGCTGAAGGGTGGCATCTATTTCGCCGATATGGTGAATACGGTCAGCCCCACGTATGCCATCGAGACGCGCATGCCGGAGTACGCCCACGGGTTGGCGCCCTACCTGAACAATAAGGGGCAGAACTATACCGGCATCCTCAACGGGGCGGATTACGATGAGTGGGACCCTGCGACCGACCCGCTCATCCCTCAAAACTATTCCCATGGAGACATGTCTGGCAAAGTGGTGTGCAAGACCAGGCTGCAGGAGCGCTTCTGGCTGGACGTCGACCCCACCATCCCGCTGATCGGGGTGGTCAGCCGCTTCGCATCGCAGAAAGGGCTGGAGCTGCTGGCAGGCTCCATCGAGAACATCGTCCGGGATATGCGGGTGCAGTTTATGATCCTGGGCTCGGGCGAGAAAGGGCTGGAATGGTATTTCGGTCAGCTTCCGGGGCGTTACGCGGGTCGCATTGGCAGTTATATCGGCTATCACAACGAGATCGCCCACTGGATCGAGGCCGGCGCAGATTTCTTCCTCATGCCCTCCATCTACGAGCCTTGCGGTCTGAACCAGATGTATTCGCTGAAATACGGCACGCTGCCCATCGTACGCGCCACCGGTGGTCTGGATGATACCGTGCAGCAGTATGACGAGCGCAGCGGGAAGGGTACCGGTTTCAAATTCTGGGATACCCACCCCAGCGCGCTGTATTTTACGACAGGCTGGGCAGTCAGCACTTTTTACGACCGACCCAGGCACATCCAGAACATGATCAAGACTGCCATGGCGCAGGATTTCTCCTGGGAAAAAAGCACCCGCCAGTACCTGCGCGCTTACCACAGGGCAATAGCCAATAAAGCCGCCTTATAAGGGTCGCTTTTACATCCAGCCCCGCCTTCTGATCCAGATGAACATTCCTGCCGGGAGCAGGATAATGCCCAGCAGTGTGACGACGAATGATGGCAGATTTGTCCACTGGTCGGTCTGCGCGATCGGGTAGAAGTAGTTCATTCCAAAGAAACCAACCACAAACGAGATCGGCATGAACAGGGTTGTGATGACGGTGAGCGTCTTCATGATATCGTTCATGCGGTTGTTGACCACCGACAGGTAAGTGTCCAGCGCTCCGCTGATCAAGTCGCGCAGGCTTTCCGTCAGGTCGTGCAGCCGCACCAGGTGGTCGTATACATCTCTGAAGTAAACGCGCGTTCTGGTATTTATCACTGCGTAGTCGTCGCGTGCCAGCCGGTTGAGCACATCGCGCTGGGGGCCGAGGCTGCGCCGCATCTGCAGTACGGCACGTTTGAGGGTAAAGATGCGTTCCAGCACCTCTGGTCCCGGGTTGTCGAAGATCTCGTCTTCGATCTTGTCGATCTCGTCATCGATCTCTTCCACAACAGGCATGTAAAGCGCCACTACCTCGTCGGTGATGCGATACAGCAGGTTGTCTACACCATTCCTGAGGTGGCGGTCATCACGCTCGCATGCTGACCACACCCTCTTCAATGCAGAGATGGGCTGGTCGTGGTGGGTGACGATATAGTTCTTGCCGATGAATACATCCAGCTCTTGAGGTTCCACCAGAGGATCCTGTTTATTTTCGAAGTACATGGCGCTCAGCACGATATACAGATAGTCATCCCAGTCATCCACCTTGGGAACATGAGTCTCCTGCAGTGCGTCATCCACTGCCAGCGGGTGGAAGCCGAACACCCCGGTCAGGATTTGTTCGTCAGATTCGGCTGGCGTGGCTTCGAAATCCACCCACAGCACTCCCTGGGGATCCTGAAGAGCGGCAGCCAGCTCATCCTGGGTAAGATCAGTTTGGGTGTTTCCGGCAGTGTTGAAATACAGGGAACGGATCATCGGGGTTCTCCAAAGGGAATATGAAATCGGTGCATGGTCCGAGCGCGACCATACACCGAATTGTATGCTATTCCCTGGGGAATAATCAAGCCAGATTTCGTTGATTGGTAATGCTGCTGTTATTGAACTTGCAGAGTAGTCTCCTCATGTTCAGGCAAGGATGATTCTCCCTGGTCTTCATGTACCATATAGACATCGATGCCTCGATCCGCCAGTGCCGCGCTCCGGCACAGCGCCAGGGTCAGGAACATCCCAACGGATAAAAAGATAACCAATCCGATCCATACTATGCTCATCTCGATCACCTCACCCCTTCCGTTCGGGCATGTCAGGCTGCCCGCTGCACGTAATCACGATAAGCCAACCGTTACTTTAAATATAGAGGCTTTGAAATACAATGTCAAGTGAATGAACATACAGTTGTGCAAGTCAGATTGCTTCAGGGTCTGCTAATTTACTAGCACGAGATTCGCGTTCGCCAGCCCCCCTGACTGAGGATATACTTAGACGGATAAATTGGTATGAATCACTAACACTGCCGGATATCAACGGTCTATGATCCCACGGTTCTCTCTATTCCCTATTCTTACTCTCTGCTCTCGAACAATCGAAAGGCGGCAATTATGGCTGAACGCATCGCGGTCATCGGTCTGGGCGGCATCGCCCAAAAAGCTTACCTGCCCATCCTGGCAGCCTGGCAGGGCATCGAGCTGCTCTTCTGCAGCCGTACCGCCAGCACGGTACAGGACCTGCGTGCACAGTACCGGGTGAATAGGGGCACCACCCGCCTGGAGGAGCTGCTCGAATGGCAGCCGCAGGCCGCCTTCGTGCTGGCCCCCACCCCGGTGCATTACCCGATCGCCAGCCGCCTGCTGGATGCCGGGTGCGACGTTTTCCTGGAAAAACCTGCCGCTTCGACCAGCCAGCAGACGCGCCTGCTCGCCCAGCAGGCCGAGGCGAGCGGCAGGCTCCTGATGGTCGGCTTCAACCGCCGTTATGCGCCGCTGCACCGCCTGGCACGCGAGCTGTGGGCCGAGCGCCGGGTGGAGATGGCCCAGTTCGAGAAGCACCGCGCCCGAGGCTACCATCCCAACTTATCTGTCCACTATACCGAAGAGATGATCCACATCATCGACCTGCTGCGCTTCTTCTGCGGCGAGGCGAGTGCCCTGGCGACCCATCAACGGCAGAGTGATCAGCTCGTTTGGGCCACCAGTACCGCTGAACTGGATGGAGGCGGCTTCGCCTCGGTACAGGCCTGCATGCGCGCAGGGCACTGGATGGAGCGCTATGCCCTGCACGGTGAGGGCGCTTCTTTGTATGTAGAAGCCTTTTCCAGGCTGGTTTTTGTCACCGGCGGTGAGCAGCGCGTCTGGGAGGAGAGCTATCCCTCCTGGCGCTCAACTTTAGAAGGCCGCGGCTTCTACGGTCAGATCGAGCACTTCTTCGAATGCATCCAGACCCGCCAGCCGCCGCACACCACCGGCTGGGAGGCGTTCAAGACTCAGCAGCTCAGCGAGGCGATGGTGGCTTTGGCGTAGGGGCATGTCATGCTGTAAAAGCGCGTCTGGATGCCGTTCCACTGCCGTACCCTGATCCCTTGCTGGGATAACTTCCCCATACCCTATCAGAATTGTAAAGTAAAAATAGAGCTTTCTTAACCCAGTCTGCATAGACGCTGGGCATAAAATTTGCTACACTCATACTTACCCACTAGACTGAGAGCAAATACACAATTACACTCCATCACCTGTGCTCTCGTGAAGACACAATTCGTTTGGGTACGGATTGGTTGGGACAGGCAAAGGAGCGAATGATGCACAGGCTGTTTGAGTTTTGTCCGAAATGCAACGCCAGACAGGGGATGGATATCTCTCTCGGCATGATCCCATTCCACGACCCGGGTGGAATAAAAGAGATCTTTCTTTACCACTATCACTGTTCCGTGTGCAATTCATACGTGCGCAGCACGTCGATCGACCACGTGGAGTTCATCCCAGCTGAAGAGTATGTGGAGCATTCCACTCCTGCACGCCTTTGAGAGTTTTGCGCCGGTCTGCGAATTTATTCACGCGACCTCTGCCACCGGCGAGGCCGCAATAAGCCCCGTGTATTTTTCTAATATTGGATCTGGTGCTGGTCTCACGCATCGATCCGCCCATACCGCTAAGCAGTTTTCGTGCCAGGGGGATGCTCATCGAGAAATTGACAGGTATGCTCTTTAGAGATTTCGTCGATGAGCATATCTTGAAAGCGGCCAGTATGCACAATTCCAGTATTGATGCCATCAATGACCTACCTGAAAACACTGCAAACGGCTATCTCGAAGACCGAAGAACAACCAATATCTATCATCTTCCGCTGTCAGGCGGCGGAGATGGTGGGATGTACACCACGACAGCATGTTTTCGATCG
>JAQBDA010000196.1:0-75755 GCA_032124675.1 Chloroflexota bacterium | reverse complement strand
GAATATACGGATGCCAACGCTGAACACGGCACAGAACCGGTAGAAGCATCCTGAGTAATACACACCTTATTGGCTGTAATCAATTCCTTATGTCCACTCGATCATTTCCAGAAGTTGAACAATTAAATGGCATACACTACGCCGTGGATGGAGAAGGACCTCCGGTCATATTACTCCACGGAGTAGCTGCCTCGCTTCACGATTGGACCAGGCTTGTCCCTGCACTGGCTAGAGCCGGGTTCAGCGCTTATGCACCCGATCTGCCAGGGCATGGTGAGAGCGACAAACCGGACGATCCAGAGCAGTATCACATCGAAGTCATCCTGTCGCAGATCACCAGGTGGATAGATACGCTTGCCCTGGAGCGACCCGCTATGCTGCTCGGTCACTCACTGGGCGGCTACCTGAGCCTGGTTTATGCGAATCGCTGCCCCGAAAACGTGGAGGCGCTGGTGCTGATCAACCCACTCTATACGCCGGACCAGCTCTCACCTGTGCTGCAGGTCGCCCGCCGCAGACCGGCGCTGGGATCGAAAACAATGCGCCTGGTGCCGGAATGGCTGGTCAACACGGTACTTGGTTGGGATCAGTCCAGCACAGCTGATTTTTCGCCCCAAGCTCGCCAGCAGATCGCCAACGATTACAAGCGCGCCTCACCCCACTTTGTGTACATCACAAAAGATATCCCCGATCTTACGCCGGTCCTCCCAGGTATCCAGCAACCAACCTGCGTGATCTGGGGCGACAGGGATATGACCCTGCGCCCGGATTCCTTCCCGAGCTTGGTCGATATGCTGCCAAGAGCGAGCGGCATACCAATCGCCCACAGCGGGCATCAACCGCATATCGGCAAACCAGCCCTGGTCAACAGGCTGGTACTCGGGTTCCTGGAAGCGCTTGAGTCTTCTTAATTCCAGGCGACCAAGTCGTAACACGCTGCACCATACTGAACCTTTCAGGCACCAGATGGTCAAATTGATTTTACGCAAAGAAGAATTCGAGGTAAAAGCCGGCATGACCGTCCAGCATACGCTGGAAAAGGTCGGCTTGGACAGCCACTCCGTGCTGGCGACCCTCCAGGGGGAGCTGCTAACCGATGATGAAATCCTGCACGAGGGGGATGTGATCAAGCTGGTACCGGTCATATCTGGCGGCAGACTATGAAATGCCGGAAATGCGCTGAGAAGGCTATAATCAATATGCGCCAGCACAAGCTGGCGCTGTGCAAGACCCATTACCCGCAGTGGATCGTCGATCAAACCCAGCGCTTTGTCGAGAAATATCAGATGTTCACCCCCCAGGAACGGGTGCTGGTTGCAGTTTCCGGCGGGAAAGATTCGCTTTCCCTGTGGGATATCCTCTGGCAGCTGGGCTACCAGGCGGACGGCCTGTATATCGGTCTGGGTATCGAGGGTGGGATCGGCTACTCGGATGAGTCTCAACGGCTGTCTGAGCAGTTTGCACATGAGCGCGGCTTGAGACTGGTCACAGTGGATGTCGAAGGTGAATACGGCAGAACGATACCGGAGCTGGCCCTGCAGACATACCGGGGGAAAGGAAAACCCTGCTCTGTCTGCGGGTTGTCAAAAAGGCATATCATGAACCGGGCAGCCGTCCAGGGCGGCTATGATGTGCTGGTGACCGGTCATAACCTGGACGATGAGGCGGCAGTTTTACTCGGCAATACGCTGACCTGGATCACCGGCTATATGCTCCGCCAGGGTCCTGTGCTCGCGGCGAGGGCGGGCATGGTGCGGAAAGCCAAACCCTTGTGCCGGTTTTACGAGCGTGAAATGGCAGCTTATGCCCTTGTACGCGGCATAGAGTACATCTATGACGAATGCCCGCATGCCGTTGGATCGAAAACAATCAATTATAAGGAATTGCTCAACAGGCTCGAAGCCGACCGACCGGGGGCAAAACAGAGCTTCTATCTATCTTTCCTGCAGGCGAAGGAATACGGGTTTTTCCGCACACCCGACCCAGAGCAGGCCGGTTCGCAGGAGATCGGTGCAGACGGCAAGCTCCTGCACCCCTGCCCTACCTGCGGACAGCCGACATCTTCTGGCGGGGAATGCGCCTTCTGCCGGATGGTCGCTGAAATTCGCTGAGCGAGCTCACCAACCCCTGCACATCCGTTATATCGTAATCCCGAACCGAGTTTAAGCTACTTCCAGGTAGCGCTCGACCTCCCAGTCGGTGACGCGCATCCTGTTCTCTTCGATCTCGCTCCACTTTGCCCGGCGGAATGCACCATAGATAACCGGACCCAAAGCGTCTTGCAGCAGCGGGTTGTTATCCAACTCTCTCAAGGCTTCTGCCAAAGAGCCGGGTAGCTCTCCAATACCCTGAGACTGGCGTTCCTCCGGGGTGAGGTGGTAAACATTCAGATTGTTCAGCGGCTTGGGACAGGGCAGCTTCCGGTCGATGCCATCCAACGCGGCTGCCAGCATAACCGCCAGCGCCAGATAAGGATTGGCAGACGGGTCTGGGAAGCGCAGTTCAGCGCGCATAGATTTCTCACGACCAGGTGTGAAGTTCGGGATGCGCACCAGTGCCGAGCGGTTGATCTGCGCCCAGCCGATATAGACCGGCGCTTCGTAGCCTGGAACCAGCCGCTTATAAGAGTTGATGGTGGGTGCCACGACGGCAGCCATAGCACGGGCGTGAGTCAGCTGTCCAGCAATGAAGCCATAAGCCAGCGGCGAGAGATGAAATTCATCCTGAGGATCAAAAAACAAGTTATTGCCCTGAGCGTCGAACAACGACTGGTGGCAGTGCATCCCTGAGCCGTTGATACCAAATATAGGCTTGGGCATAAATGAAGCGATCAGACCGTGCTGCGCGGCAATCGCCTTGACGGTATATTTGAGTGTCAGGATGTTATCCGCCGCCCGGAGGGCATCGGTGAAGCGGAAATCGATCTCGTGCTGACCGAGCGCCACCTCATGATGTCCCATCTCGACCTCAAGCCCCATCCCTGACAGAGCTGCCATCAGCTCCGTTCGAACGCGCACCGCCTCGTCATTGGCAGAAAAATCGAAATATCCACCCACATCATGCGGCACCGGGTGGATCAGATCCGGCCCATTGCGGCGGAACAGGAAAAATTCTGGTTCCGGACCTACATTGAACGTCCAGCCTCGCTCCTTTATCCTGGATAGTGAGTGTTTCAGTACACTGCGCGGGTCACCCATGAATACCGTCCCACCAGTCTGGTAAATATCGCAGAATACCCGCGCGCGCCTCAAATCTGCCGGGCTCCAGGACAGGACGGTGTAAGTATCTATGTCGATCACCAGGCGCATGTCGCTTTCCTGGATGCGGGCAAACCCCTCCACGGACGAGCCATCAAACCAGACCCCATCCTCAAGAGCCGAGTCCAGTCGTTGAGCGGGTATATCGACGCTCTTCACCGCTCCGGTCACATCGGTAAACTGCAGCGAGATAAATTTGACGTCATCCGCCTTGACTTGAGCGATCAGTTCATCCTTGTTCATAGCAAACCTCCAAAATATAATGGTCTTTCACAGTTGGTGGAAGGGCGATCCCAGAACTGCTAAACCTCATCTATTTTTATTAAAAGAGACGCCGCGGTATTGGACGTCTCTTGTGTTCAATTCTCCAAAAGCCCCCACCTGTCACCATTAATGCCAGGCAAGGCTGTTTAGGCCTGCTTTTCCTTGCCATCGGTAGACTTGCTGCTAGTGTTTGATTCGGATTCCTTCTTCCCCTCATTCCCCTCGCCTGTTTTTTCTGCAGAGCCGGTGCGGCTGGCGCCAGATGGAGAGCGGTGATCCGTCGCGTAAAAACCCGAGCCTTTGAATACAATCCCTACAGGCGTATAAACTTTCCGAAGAGCCTTTTTTTTGCATTCAGGGCAATTCGTCAATGGCGGGTCATTGAAGCTTTGCTGGCGGTCGAACTGCACACCACAATTTTCACACCGGTACGTGTACGTTGGCATAGATGGACCTCGATATACTGACACCAAGGATCTACCTGGTGCTTCACACAAAAGATGATTATAGCGCGCTCAGTAGGGATTGGCAAGCCCATGCCATGTAGTGGGACATAAATCTCATCCCAAAATGGCTATTGCTATTAGGCTTTGCATATTTGGTAGCACTCCACTAAACCGTGGTGGAACTTGAAAAAATGAGGATCCTGTGGCACTCTTGTGGTTACCACACCAAACAAGGGAAAACCACATGGATCCTCACACACAATTCTGCCCGAATTTGGGCTGCCCGGCAAGGGGCAAACTTGGTGAAAACAACATTGTCATTCATAGTCGTAAAGAAGCACGTTACAAATGCAAAATATGCGGCAAGACCTTTGCTGCCACCAGTGGGACGCCGTTTTACCGGCTGCGCAACTCCGCAGTGCTGGTCACACTGGTTGTGACGTTGATCGCCTATGGCTGTCCAGTGCAAGCGATCGTTGTTGCCTTTCGTCTCGATGAACGCACCGTGATGGCCTGGCAGGCTCGGAGTGGCAAACACTGCCAGCAAGTTCATCAGCACTTGATACAACGCCCTCGAGATTTGGGCCATGTCCAAGCCGATGAGATCCGGGTCAAAGCGCAGGGCAAAGTTTTGTGGATGGCAATGGCGATCATGGTGCAGACCCGCTTATGGTTGGGTGGCGTGGTCAGCGAACATCGCAACCTGAACCTGATCACCGAGCTGATCCAAATGGTGCGTAGTTGTGCCCTGGCTCGGTCCATGTTGATCTGTGTCGATGGTTTGCGCAGCTATGTCAAAGCTATCCAGTGGGTCTTCAGAACACCACTGCCCACCAGAAAGCGCGGGCGTCCCAAATTGATCTCCTGGCCGGACATCCATATTGGTCAGGTGATCAAGCAGTACGAAGGCAAACGGGTGGTGGCGGTCACCCATCGGATGGCGCAAGGAACTATGGATGCGGCTCTGCAATTGATCCATCGCAACCAGGGTGGCTCGAAACTCAACACGGCTTTCATCGAGCGCATCAATGCCACCTTTCGTTCTCGTCTGGCTTCCTTAGCTCGCAGGAGCCGAGCCTTGTTGCGCAATCCGGAGACCCTGGAGCCACTGATGTTCTTGATGGGCAGCATCTACAACTTTTGTACTTATCACAAAAGTTTGCGTTTGCCGGGCATCATCGGTGGGCACAAGTGGATCCCCAGAACACCGGCGATCGCGGCTGGGCTCACCGATCATATTTGGACTGTTAAAGAACTGCTGTCGTTTCGAGTACCACCACCAGCCTGGAGGCTTCCGAAACATCGTGGCCGACGGTCAAAAGTGGAGTTGGCCTTGGTTGCCAGGTGGTGCTCATGACCACGATTTACTGTGGAGCTACCGCATATTTACTGGACGACCTTTAAAGAAATAAGGATTTACGCAGTTGGTGAAGCGGGTGGGTAATCCAGGGGTAAGGTAAACACAAAATCACTGCCGTCAGCAGAATTTGCTTCAACCCATATCCTGCCCCCATGGGCTTCTACCGCCAGTTTGCAGAAAGTCAATCCCAACCCGGTTCCCCGCCGGCGGCCGCGCGATCCAGGTATCTGCCCAAAGCGTTCGAATATTTTCTCCCGGTATTCCACCGGGATACCGGGTCCGCTGTCACTGACCCGGACACAAATTGTGCCCGCAGGTCTGATATCACCGGATATGACTACCTGTGCTCCAGATGGTGAATACTTGAGGGCATTATCGATCAGGTTAGTCATCACGCGGGCGATTTTTACCTGGTCGATATACACCTTGGGCAGGTCGGATGGAATTCTGTTTTGCAGGATGACGCCATATTCCAGCGATTGCGGCAAGAACTCGTTGACAACCCCGGCAGCTATGCTTTGCAGGCGTACCAGCGTGCATGTCAGCTCCATCTTCCCCGAATGCATACGGGCGATATCCAGCAGGCTTTCGACCAGGGCGAGAACTCGCTGAGCCCCGCGACGGGCGACGTGCACACCCTGCTGGCTCATTTCGAGGTCACCCTCCTGCTCGGCTGGCAGGGTCGATTCCACTACCTCCAGCGCGCCCAGTACCGCGCTGATGGGAGAACGCAGGTCGTGGATCAGTGTCTCTGTAATCAACTCGCGTTCCTGTACAACGCGCAGCTCATCGGTCAGATCGCGCAGTACCAGCATCCAGCCTACCATGCGGTCGGAATCTCCCTGCACTGCCACAATCGAGCGTTCGACTACTTTCTCACCAGATGGGCAGTCGATTACCACCCGCTGGGTGGAAGGTCCGTGAAGGTCTCTGATGAGCGGCACTCCATCCTTGATCCCGAGACGCCTGTGCATCAACTCTGGCATCGCGTCCACATCCAGCCCTGCAATTTCACCTGGCTCTAGACCGGTAATGCCTGCCACAGCCCGGTTGGTCAATATCACCCGCCAGTTCCGGTCGAAGAGCACAATCCCCTCCAACACAGAATTGAGCACGGCTGACAAACGGTCCCGCATGGTGGAGACATCCGAGAACAGGCGGGCATTTTGCAGTGCTGCTGCTGCCTGGTTGGCCAGCTGGCTTATGAATGCAACATCCATGTCGCTGAAGGCGTGCTCCCCTTCACTTTCCAGACTGAGAACGCCCGTAACGGAGGACTGGTTCAGCAGCGGCATACTCAGGTGAGACCTGGCCCTGCCAAGCGTGAAATCCTGGTGGTCACTCTCGAGGCGGAGGTCGGGTATGTTAATGGCAATCTGCTGGACAGCAGAATTACCCGGAATGCCTTGACCTGTCAGTGGTGAGTTCACTGCCGATTGGTATCCTCGCTGGACTTTAACCTCCAGCAGCTCTGTCTCAGCGTCGTAGATGCTAAACATCCCCCAGGTAGAGTTGGTAAACTCCATTGCGTGATCCAATATCAAATCGAACAGCAGATCAGAGTGGGTCGCCGCAGCCAGCTCACGACTGATCGCTTCCAGGACGGACAGCTGGTGGACACGCCGCGATAATGCCATGTCCGTCCGCTGGTGCAGCCGGGCATTGGAGACCGCCAACGCTGCCTGTGCGGCAAAAGATCCCAGCAGTTCCAACTCCTCAGAGCTGAAGAAATGGCGGTCGTCATAATACACCGCCAGGTATCCGATCTGACCATCCGGTGATACCAGTGGAAAACTGCCCAGCGCAGCGATCCCTTCCTGCTGCAGGAGCTCTGCATAATTTGGTTCATAATTGGTTTTGCCGGTATCACGGACCAAGTCCGGCTTTCCGGTGTGCAGGCACCGGGCGCGCCCATCATCGGCAAAATAGAAGCATTGATTCTCCTGGACGAATGCTTCAGATAATCCATCGGAATGGGCGAGTATTATCGTCCCCTGCCCCAGGTCCAATGTAAACACCGCGCTGCGACTGGCATTAACAACCCCGGTTACAGCCCGGCAGACATTCGAGTAGACATGCCCCATATCCAGGCTGCGGGAAACATCTATCGAGAACTGGTTTATCGCTTCCAGTTGGGCAGCCCGCTGGCTGAGCTTCTCATGCAGCAATGCATTGGCAATCGCTACCCCCACCTGTCCGGATATCGTGCTGAAAAGGTCCAGGTCTGCCTCAGAGAACAATACTTGCTGTGAATGAGTAAAAACTGCCAGGCAGCCGATGACCTGGTCTGATGAGCGCAGCGGCACACCCATCCAGGCGCAAGGGGCATCTTCCCCGGCTGGCAGACCGATGCGAGCCAGCTCCTGGCGCGCCTGGGCAGGGATGAGTATCGGCTGCCGGTCAAATATCACCCGGTCCGTCAGCCGATCTGCCTTCTGGCGTGATGCCCATATCTGGCGTTTTCCGTGCTTTACCGCCAGGGGGTACCATATGGCCTCATTCTCATCGTCATAAATGGCAACATAAAAGTTTTCCACGCCGAAATGCCCGCCGATCAGGCGCTGCAGGTTGGGCAGCAGTTCATTCATGTTCAATGTCGTCTGTATTGCCTGGCTGACCTGGTTGAGCGTGTCTAATTCCTGCTCGAGGCGGTCCTGACCCAGCTGGACGCTCTGGAAATGGTACAGCAATACTGCCAGGATCGATGGCAGGACGATAAAAGATGCGGCTCCAACCCAACCGGTTGCGGTGTTTGCCAGAAATCCAACCACTACAACCGGGACAGGGATAAGCTCCAGGGTGGCGAACCACAATAAATCGCGCTGGAAGGCCGGCTGGAATGCTGCAGAACGGATAAACACATCCGCCAGCAGCAGAACTGCGTGGATCAAGACGAACAAAATGATCGGCGCCAGCAGGTCCTGGGGGGCTGCCGCCTGCTGGCTGCCAAGATGGGTCCATCCGGAAAATTCAAATGCCAGGGTCAAAGACAGCAGGAGGATTACAGAAGAGGACAATGCACCCAGCAAATCATCTGGTAATGACCTTTGGGTGTGCCTGTCTTTCCGGTAGATAAGCCCAAGGCCGCCTGCCAGCATCCCGGCAGCAGCCCAGCCAACCGCGACAGGTCCGTAGATCATCGCGCAGCCCAGGGCAGTGATATGGGCGATCGAATATCGGTTCGAGAAGAGGTGCAGCGAGAAGAACGTCTGGAGAGCAGCAGCCAGAGCGACCAGCAAACCGATCCACAGCAATCCAGACACCGGGCCTGTGCTGAGGGTAAGGAAAATGAAGGCTGCCAACCCTGCCAATACAAGGACCAGGCGATAGTACTGAGCGGTGCGGGTCGGTCGATTGGTCATGAATTCATCCAGGTTTTATTGCTACCGGCAAGCAGGGACAATCAGATGATCGGGTGAATTAATTCGGAGCTGCGCTGTTTAAGGAATTGCTGGCAAATTGCCCATAACCTTAAACTGATATTTGCTCCAATTATAACTTTAAAGCTCTTATGCAGTTGGTGGAGAGGCTGTAAGTCAGCCGCACCAGAATCCTAGGGGGTGCGGGTTGGGGAGGGAGTCGTCGTTGGTGTAGGAGTCCTGGTGGCTGTGGGAGTCCTGGTCGCTGTGGCTGTGCGGGTCAGCGTGGCGGTGCGGGTAGGAGTCGGGGTACGAGTTGCGGTGGAGGTCCTGGTCGGAGTGGCAGTCCTGGTCCGGGTGGGGGTCGGTGTGATGGTCGGGGTACGAGTGGAAGTAGGTGTATAGGTCGGCGTGGTGGTGGGAGTTTTCGTCCTGGTAGGTGTTGGCGTGCGGGTCAGCGTGGCAGTAGGCACAGTCAGAGTAGCGATGCGCACATCCGCTTCCAGAGCCCAGGCTTCGGGGAAAGATTCCCCACCCAGCTTGACCAGTGCTCTCCAATCCGCCAGCGCCTCCAGACCGCGGCCGAGGAGCTCCAGCGCCTGTGCGCGCCAGTAGTAGAGCTGGGCAAGCTGCTCATCTCTCACCGCCAGCGGGGTGGTGTTATCAATGACCGCAAAACCATCCTCGAAGCGTTCTGCGGCCACCAGCGCCCGACCGAGTGCCAGGCTGATCTCGAATGACTCTGATTCATAGCGGCGGGCAGCCAACAGGTCGTTGACTGCTTTCTGCCCCTCACCCTGGTCAAGATAGACCAGCCCACGATAATAAAACGCCTGGGAATGTTCTTTATCCAGCTCGATCGCTGCATCCAGGGCTTCCAGTGCCGAATCGTGATCGTCCAGAGCCAGGTAGGTGGCGATACCCAGGGATACCCAGGCCTCGGGATTCTCCGGGTCGTAGATCACATAGGTCTTCAAGACCTCTTGAGCCGTATCGAAGTCCTCATTCGCCATGGCGGCCCGTCCCAGAACCAGATAAGCCTGGAGAAGGGTCAGGTCGCGTTCATGCGCCTGGCGTGCAGCTACCAGGGCTGCCGGTAAATCGTCGCCTTCCAGGGCAAGCTGAGCCTGGTAAAGGTACAGCAGCGGTGAGTCTGGCAGCAGCTCTGCCACTGTGCTCAGATCCTCGGCAGCAGGCTCCAGCTCGCCCAACTCCATCCAGTATGCAGCTCGCTCCAGGTATGCTTCTGCCAGACCGGGGTCATACTCAATTGCCAGGTCCAGATCTTCGATCACCTCAGCCTGAGGGTCAAGCGCCTGCCTTGCCCGCACCCGGCTCAGATAAGCAGGTGCGAATTCAGGAAACTGGTCAATCACCTGATTGTACACTGCCAGCGCTTCGCCCAGATCACCTTCGAGGCGGTGTACCTCGCCGATATAGTACAGGATGTCCGGGTCGACAGGATCGACCTGCTGGAAGTAGCGCAGGGCATTCTCCCAGTCACCACGACCAAAAGCACGCAGTCCGAGACGGTATGCTTCACTGATCGGGTGGGGTGTATTTACGTACAGAGGCGTTGGGGTGTAGGTCGCTTCCAGCAGCGTCCACAGTGGGGGTGGACCGGTAGCGCGCGGGACAGGGGTGTTCTCAACCACTTTGGTGGCGCCGATCAGCGTCGGTGTGGTGGTGTAGGTAGGCGCCGGGCCGGGCGTCTTGGTGGGTCTGGCAGCTACCTGGGCCGGTCTGCGCCCCGGCAGGAAGATCGCCCCAAGAATCAGTCCGGTTACTAACAGCGCTACGGCTGCCAGTATGCTGATGCGGAACACCGGTCTGGCCCACAGACCCCTCAGACCGGCTGGCGGCTCCTCCTCCAGCGCTATCGCCCACTTCCTGGGGCTGGGGGGGAATGGGGTGATCGAATCGTCGGCGGGTATCGCCCCTGCGATCAGCAAGCCCTGCCTGGCAGCCCGGTTTTCCGGGTCGTAGCGCAGCACAGACTGCAAGCAGTAGACCCGTTCTTTGGCTGACTCGACCACAGAGCTCATCCACAGCCAGTAAGTCGGGTTGGTCTGGTCTGCCCGCAGCAGGCGAGTCAGCAGGTCACGGGCACGCGCCCGCTGGCCTGCATAGATGGCTTCAACTGCCTCCCGCAGCATGACATCATCGGACATTCCATCACCTACCATAAGCAGTTTAGCATAGCCACGCCATGCAGACAAGACAAATCAGCCGCATGGCGGTTATCAACTCTGATAGGTAAGCCAATAGAGGATGCGTTCAGGTCTGGATTCTAATGATGCAGGAAGTATTCCGAACCACATCACCCGTAATCTGGCAGGTTAGGGGATGCGGAGCTAATCCCTCACAGCCCAACAGCGAGCAGCGGCACAGGCGTGAAGACCAGGAAGAAGATCACCAGCCCCAGCACGGCAAGCAACCGCCGCTGGGGGTTAAGCTGGGTGATCTGATCCAACGGCTCGGCGTGCATCCGCCCCAGCAGGAAGATCAGCAGTGCCCACAACCACCAGCCGGACCAGAAGAAGCCCAGCATGACCAATGCCACCAGGATGAAAGGCAGCAAGACCGTGGCGCGCTTGCCCATTAGCACATATATGATATGACCGCCGTCGAGCTGTCCGGCGGGTATCAAATTCAAAGCGGTAACCAGCAGACCTGCCCAGCCGGCCCAGGCGACCGGGTGCAGCAGAACATCTACACCGCCCAGGGGCAGCGGCTGCCCGGTGAAGAAATAGCGCACCCAGTAGGTCAGCGGTGTCAGACCGCCGAAGCTCATCGGTGCCGGCAGCAATCTCCCAAATATCAGCAGTTTGCTGAGCAGATACAGGATCGAGTTGCCTTCAATGGTCAGACCCTGTCCAGGGGGCAGGTAGATGGGTATCGGGCCGACACGGGAGAGGCTCAAGCCGATAATCACCACCGGGATGGCAACGACCAGACCCGCCAGCGGGCCGGCGATGCCGATATCCAGCAGGATGCGCTTATTCCTGGGCGGCTCCTTGAGCTGGATAAAAGCGCCCATTGTTCCAAATGCGCTGAATGGAAAAGGGATAAAGTAGGGCAGCGTTACATGCGTTTTGTGATAGCGTCCGGCGAGGTAATGTCCAAACTCATGCGCCAGCAGGATGGCCAGCAGGCTGACTGCGAACGCCAGACCGCCCCCCAGACTGTCGATCACATAAGGGATCATCTCCGGGAGGGCAGGATCAGATGGACCGTCGTACACTCCTCCCAGGGTGTACATAATCCCGGCAAAGACAACGCTGAGCACCGTGAGGATGAATAAAACCAGGTTGATCCAGGTCCGCGAGCGGCCGGGGCGGATGACCCCCGGTATGAGCAGGATGGTCTGCCGATCACTGTCCTTGCGGAACATCGGGATGATCTCGAGCGGCTTCAGCGCCGAAGCAAGCTGGTCGTAAGCAGCTTGAGAGTCGGCATCGCGCAAATGACCGCGATAACGGACGAGGTACTGCTTCCTTAAGTCGCCATGCGTGATGTCCTCGATCACAAAGACACGTGCGACGATTGAGGTAAGCCGGTCGAAATCGGTCGATTCGGGGGTATCTGTAGGGAGCATGTCATGCCTGACTTAGGCGGGAGTGGATGGGAGTCGAACCCACCGCGGCCCGCAGAACGACCCGCCACCGGTTTTGAAGACCGGGGAGCCCACCGGGACCCAACCACTCCCTGGGATAATGAACCAGCAGATTATAACAGAAAGCGGGTGGCGCTTCTGGGAATATATTCTCCACCAGGTTTCCCAATATATTATGGGCAGGAATAATATTTAACAGCATGATGCCAATTTTTGACGCTTGTCAACCCCCACCTATAGGAGTATTCATGCTGACCGCTGTAAGATAATCATTGTACGATGGGAATATCTGATATTATCGTATACAGAATAGAACATAAGCAGTTGGTAATGACGGAGAGGGTATTTGTATGAACAGCAACGAGCCCATGCCTGATGAGCAAAACCAGAGGCAGGACCCAAAAGAAGTAGATCCCAGTGAGGCGGAAGCTGTCTGGACATTTCGCGGTTATCGACTGCGCCCAAGCGAGTTTACAACCGCAATGGTACATTTCTTCCGTGCTGAGATACAGCGTTCAAATGTGTGGCGCACCCGCCTGGATACTACTACAAACTGGGCGGTCGTGGCAACCGGGGCATCTCTGACGATCGCCTTCGCCCAATCAGGCTTTCATGGTGTAATCCTTCTAAATGCACTTTTAGTGACGATATTCCTGGTTATCGAATCACGCCGGTATCGCTACTACGAGCTGTGGAGTTCACGTGTACGGCTGATGGAGACAGATTTCTACGCTGCCATGCTGGTACCCCCATTCCACCCAGCAGATGACTGGGCTGAGACTCTGGCAGAAAGCCTGCTACATCCTCACTTTCCCATATCAACGTTAGAAGCCCTCGGCAGACGCCTGAGACGCAACTATATCTACATATATATCATCCTGGTCTTAGCCTGGTTTACCAAAGTTTCGTTATTCCCATCTGCAATTAATAATTGGTCAGAGATTACCGCGCGGGCGTCTATCGGTGCACTATCCGGTAACGTGGTGACTATAATGGTCTTGGTATTCATAAGCTCCTTAATTATCCTGGCTGTCACAACAATAGGTTTGCAGCAGGCGTCAGGAGAAGTGCTTCCGAAGTTTTCTCTGGACATTGGTATCCCAGTAACGAGTGAATCGTCTAAAGATTCCACGACACGCCCCTGGTATCGCCACAGCCGCCGCAGACGGCAGCTGCTAGCCCTGATCATCACCGACATTGCGAAGGAAGTTAGCGCTGCCATATTCAGGGATATGAACCGTGGGGTCACTTCTCTGCACGGCACCGGGATGTATACAGGCAAAGCCCATGAAGTATTGATGTGCGCGATCACCATAACCGAGGTAAGCCACATCAAGACTTTGGTCCGTGAGGCTGATCCCAAAGCATTTCTAATCGTGATCCCTGCCCAAGAGGTGCTCGGAACCGGTTTTATTTCCCTTCACACCACGAAAACAAGCGCAGATAAGTAAAACAATAACCTTTGCAGATTGGTTAGCTGACCTGTCCTGTCGGTTTTATTACGTACAATTAACGGATAGATCAGTCTTAACGAGTTAAGCTATAATTATGAAATGTTAAGAAAACGGAAACCAGGCAGATAATATAAGCGGGTCGCGTGGCTTTAACTACACCAATTCCAAGCATCAGGATACTATACAACCAATGAATGGAATACACCTTCCCGCCGTCCGGCTACGGCGGCTGAAGTGGCTGATAATTTTCATCACCATCCTCACCATCACAGCCGGTGAGATAATCCATGCCAATCAGCAGGACAACCTTCTGACCCATTTTATTACCTGGTTTGCCGGGGTTGTGGCGGCGGTCGTCATCATCGAGATCGCCTTCCGCCGCATCTCTGCCATTCAGGGACAGCTCGAGGACGTATCGCAGGAGAGCCAGGAGCTTATCCGCCAGCAGACAGCTTTGCTGCGGCTCAGCGAGAAGCTGGCAGCGATAACCAATCTGGAGGATATCTGCAAGATAATCTCGCACGAGTTGCAAGAGACCCTCGGCGGCGATATCCGGGTGGTGTGCCAGATCATCGCCCAGGATGGCGGGCTGATTGAATACGCAGCTGCGCAGCCACGCGAAGTCATGGAGCTGCCGGGGATATCCCAAAGAACCTTTCCCGTTGAGAGGCGGACGGTAAATATACCGATGCAGATCGGTGATGCTTATGTCGGTGAACTGATTGTTGAGAGTGAGAACGGCGAAATGCTGACCGAAGATAATCTTTCAATTATTAATGGAGTGGCTTACCAGGCGGCGCTGGCGATTGAGAACGCCAAACTGATCGCCGAACACAAGCACTACCAGCGGGATGCAGAACGCCGGGAAGCTGAACTGCGCGTCAGGGAACGGTATTTGAGCTTATTGAACGAAATCACCCGCACCACCTTGAAAACCCAGGACTTCCAGGAAATGCTTCAATCGCTGGTTGAATACCTGGGGAAGCTGCTGGAAGCCGATAACGTCCTGATCATCTTGTGGGAACCGGTCCGCAAGCTGATGATCCCGGCTGCCGCCTACGGGCCGCTGCGCCAGATATACCGGTCGATCCACTTCGACAGCAGCGACCTGCCCTTAGTGCCCTCAGTATTGAATGCCGGCAGAACTCTCGAAGTGACAAATACGAGCAATTCCCCTTATATAAGCACCCGACTCTCCACACAGCTGCAGCTCAAATCGCTGCTGGCTGTCCCGTTGGTCGCCGACGACCAGAAGATGGGCGTGGCGCTGGTATCCTACAGATCGGAGCATAACTTCATTCAGCGCGAGATCGCCCTGGCGGAACAGGCTACCAACCAGCTTGCCCTGACGATTGCCAAGTACCGGGCGCTGGATGCGCTGCAGCACCGTACGCAGGAGCTATCCGCCCTGCAGAAGGCCACCTCCGCCCTGCTCACGACCCTGGACCTGGAGGTGCTGCTGGGGCAGATCCTGGATGCGGCGATCAGCGCCATCCCGGCTGCCGAGAAAGGCACCCTGCACCTGGTGGCCCGGGATACTGGTCAGCTGCAGCTGCGAGCCGTGCAGGGCTATACCGACCCGCGCATCCGCACCTTCAACCCAACGGACAGCGCCAGCTATCCAGCAAATGCTGTTCGGGAGCGCAAACCTCTGCTCATCCATGATGCTCACGCTGACCCAGAATCGCGCCATGGGAGCGATATCCCGGAGCTGCGCGCTATCTCATCCATGATCATCGCTCCACTGATATTGGGCGGCAGGACGCTCGGAGCAGTCTCGCTGGATGCTTACCGGCGATATGCCTTCACCGAAGGCGACCTGCAGCTGCTGGTCAGCTTCGCGGCCACCGCCACGACTGCCATCCAGAACGCCCAGCTGTACACCGAGGTGCAAAGACAGGCCATTACAGATCCGCTCACCGGGCTGTATAACCGGCGCGGCTTCTTCGAATTGGGACGCCGTGAGGTAGAACGCGCCATCAGGTTCGACCGCCCTTTGACAGCAATGATGATCGATATCGATCTTTTCAAACAGGTCAATGACACGAAGGGGCACCTGATCGGGGATCAGGTCCTGGCGGGCGTGGCATCTCAGATCGAACGCCAGCTGCGGCAGGTCGACCTTCCCGGACGGTATGGCGGTGACGAGTTCATCGCCTTGCTGCCAGAAACAGATCTGTTCAATGCCTACCAGGCTGCCGAACGCCTGCGGCGGAGTATTGCCAAAGTGATCTACCCCACTGAGAATGAGCCGGTCAGGATCACTGTGAGCATCGGGATCGCAACGCTGAAACAAAACTCAGAGTCTTTGGAGACATTGATCGAACGGGCAGACCAGGCCCTGTATTCTGCAAAACAATCCGGGCGCAATCGCACGGTTCAGGAGAACGAGAACTGAGGTGATTTAAATCGAAATCCCCTGTGAGTTATTGCAGGGGAATGCTTGAGAGATGCTCTGCTGCCAGGCTCCTCGGCCAGGACTCGAACCTGGAACCTAGCGGTTAACAGCCGCCCGCTCTGCCAATTGAGCTACCGAGGAATTTTGCGAACCGGATTATAAACTCAAGCAGAAGCAGTGTCAAGGAATAATGATTTTAGAGGATAGGATCAGCCAGATGGCGAATGCAGCTACAATATCAAATCCGGATAAACCAGCGCACCAGCATGTAATGAGGCCGCTATGGCATTGAAAGGCAATCTTAGAGATTTCACCGTCTCACAATTGTTGAACTTGATCAACCTGGCGCAGAAGACGGGCACACTCGTCGTCGATGGGCAGAATGTGGCGATCCAGGTCTCGTTTCGAGAGGGCAAACTGGCGTATGCCAGGGTGGGTGAAGAGGACAATTCACTGGCTACCATCCTTTACCGAGCGAAAAAGCTGTCGGCTGCCCAGCATAAGATTATCAAAGAGCGCGCTGGTCATATGAGCGATAAGGAATTAGGCTTGCTGCTGATCAACGCCAATTACATCAGCCAGCAAGACATCCTGATCAGTTTACAGAACCATTTCATAGCCATTCTCAACCGTTTGTTCACGTTGGTGGAAGGGCTGTTCCGATTTGAAAGCGACCTGCTGCCTCCCGGCGATAAAATCACCGTGCGCATCAATCTGGAGAACATCATCATCGAAGGCACACGCCGGATGCGCGAGGTGGAGCAGCTGCAGGACGAAATCCCCAGCCTGGATATGGCATTGAAATTTACCGACCGGCCAGGAGCAAACCTGCGCAATCTCAATCTCAGCGTCGAGGAATGGCGGGTTGTCTCCTATATCAATCCGAAGAACTCGATGCGCCAGATCGCCCGGGCAACGAAGTTGAATGAGGTAGAGATAAGGCGGATCGCTTACAGCCTGCTGCAAGCCGGTCTAGTGGATATTGTGCGCCCGGAAGGTGTGCGCCCCGTACAGCTCCCCTCCCGGCAAGCCGTTCAAAAAGGCACGCCGGAAGAGCAGAAATCACTGATCAACAGGCTCATCAGTCGCATCCGCTCATTATGAGAGATATCATGGCCCAATCAACATCATCGATTCTTCTTTACACAAGTGTAAGGGTAGCTAACTATGCAAACAGTTAAAATGGTGGTCACAGGACCTTTCAATGCTGGCAAAACCGAGTTTATCCGCTCTGTAAGTGAGATCGATGTCGTTTCCACGGAGCGAAAGATTTCCTCAGTGGCCGAACGGGTCAAAGAGACCACCACCGTAGCGATGGATTTTGGACGCATTACAGTGGATGACGACCTGGTGCTGTATCTATTCGGCACTCCAGGTCAGAAACGGTTCGACTTTATGTGGGAAATTCTCTCGGAAGGCATGTTGGGGTTCGTGGTAATGGTTGACAGCACACGACCCGAGACGTTTCGGGAAGCGCGCAGCATCCTGGAAACATTCCGCGCCTACGCCCCCACCCCGTATGTCGTTGCAGCCAATAAACAAGACAAAGAAGATGCCTGGGATTCGGAGGACATGCGGATCGCTTTGCGACTGGACTCGAATGTCAAATTGCTGCCTTGTGTAGCAGTCGATAAAGAGAATGTCAAGTCGGTCTTGTTAGAACTGCTCTACAGCATATTGGCTGAGATGGATTTGGGCGAGGCATAAGTGACGAAGATAGTTCAATTGCCGTGTCATCAATTACTACCGATCAAGGGATCGTCCATTACGAAGTTTACGGGAGGGGGGACCCGGTTATTTTGCTGCATGGCTGGCTAGGGTCATGGGGCCTGTGGCAGGAGACCATGGCCTATCTCGGCCAGCATTACCGGACATATGCATTAGATTTTTGGGGTTTTGGTGAATCTGGAAAGAAACTGGAGAATTATTCAGTCCAAGTTTTTGTAAGCATGGTAAACCAATTTATGGAGCAGTTGGGCATCGCCCGCGCTCCGCTGGTCGGTCACAGCATGGGGGGGACAGTCGGGTTGTCAGTCGCGATCCACCATCCAGACCGGGTTGGCAAAGTGGCTGTGATCGGTTCCCCGATAGTAGGCTCATCGCTCTCCATTCTGTTAAAACTATTTGGTTACAGGACGGTAGCCTGGCTGGTGTACAACAATCTATGGGCGTTCCAGCTCAGCTACCGGGCATTGGCACCGTTCTACACTCGAGATAAGCGCTGGCCTGCGATGATGGATCATGATCTCTCGCGGGTGTCGCTCGAATCGTTCCTGCTGAGCATCGCATCCCTGCGTAGCACCGACCTGCGACCGCATCTAACCAAAATTAAGATCCCCGCGATGGGGATGTACGGCAGGAAAGACATTGTCGTCAGCGGCAAGCAGTGGATGCCCATGCATGAAGGCATCAGCCACGCCCGCATCGAGCTGTTCCCAGCATCCGGGCATTTTATTATGTTGGACGAGCCTCAACGTTTCATGAAAACTTTACGGGACTTTCTGGATGATGAGATACAAACCCAATGACCGGACAAACCCCTGAGATGTATTACCCAAATATGCTGGGACAGATCATCCTCCTGGGTTTGGAGGAAGTTCTCGGAGACTCCGGGCTTGAGGCCGTGCTCAAGCATGCCGATCTGGTGCACCTGGTGCAGAACTTTCCGCCGGATAATTTGGATCGCGATGTGCCGTACACCCAGATCAGCAAGATGATGTCTTCCCTGGAGGCAGTATATGGAGCGCGGGGTGGTCAAGGACTGGCGGTGCGGTCAGGACGTGCATGTTTCAAATATGGCCTGCGCCAATTTGGTCAGCTCATCGATATCTCGGACCAGGATTTTCGATTGCTGCCACAAAATACAAAAATCCGCCAGGGGGGCAGAATTTTTGCCGGGATATTCAACCAGAATACTGATCAGCAGGTCCGGCTGGAGGAGGACGAAGAAAGCTTCTACTGGCATATGACAAACTGCCCGCTCTGCTACCATCGCCATGAGGACAATCCTGCCTGCCATCTGGCAGTCGGGACACTGCAAGAGGCTCTCAATTGGGTAAGCGGAGGCAAATTCTTTAATGTCCAGGAGACCCTATGCGTCGCCAAAGGCGATCCGAGCTGTGCGATAAGTATTGAGAAGGTCCCAATAGAATGACCGCGGCATCAACGATTAATCCTGTGCCGCCAGAAGATCCATATCCAATGGAGCAGACAGGTTCCGGTCCAGCGCTATGATAAAGATCATCCTGCAAGACCCACGCCATATATACCCGTTCAACGAGCGTGCGCGGGATTTACGCATCCAGAATAAACCCCTATGGCTGGCTCAAAGGGACATACTCGCTCCCCACACACACCGGGAGATGGAGCTGCCTTACGGTGCTAAATTCCCCAGGGTAGAAGAAGAATGCCTGCTCTACAGGGACAACCTATATTTCGACAACGATTATATGGAAGCATTCCTTGCTGAAGCAAAGCTGCGCCGGCGACCCTGCCAGGCGGCCTGCTCTGCAAACGACCCAGCATTCAGAGAACACGCTCTCCCCCTATCCACATCCTACACGCCAGATGGCGACCTGTATCTTAGCGAATTGTGGTACTTCCCGGAAGGCATCCATTCCGAGATCGATCCCATGTCCGCCGAGCCGGTGGTGATCGACCTGGATTCTACGGAGGCTGGATATTATCACGTCCCTACCTACATGGCGTATGAACAGGGTGACCTGACTTTTCAAGTGCCGCGGCGCAGCCTGATCGCCATTGATTCATGGGTGCATATCTTTATCGCCGATATCGTCTTCGGACAGTTCACCCGCGGCGCCCGGTTCGAGGAGAAGCTGGAGAATTTCCCCTTTTACAAGCTGAAGATCCTTGCCAAAGCCATGCTGGAGGGGAAGCAGGTGCTGGAAAGCTCGGAGCTGGTACATGTCGGCCGCAACTGCATCATCGATCCGCATGCCACCATTCACGGCCCGACCATCATCGGTGACAACGTCACCATCAACGCCGGGGCTGTCATCGAAAACTGTATTATCGGCAGCAATGTCAATATCTCCCAGGACTGCCAGCTCATGCTGTCCGTCGTCGGGGATGGATCTTTTCTCCCCTTCCGGTCATCTCTGTTTATGACAACACTGATGGAAAACAGCATGGTCGCTCAGAATACCTGTTTGCAGATGTGCGTGGTCGGTCGCAATACTTTCATTGGCGCCGGGACAACCTTCACAGATTTCAATCTGGTCTTGACCCCTATCCGCGCAAGAGATGGCAACTCCCAGCTGAACTATTCCAATCGACCTGTGTTAGGCGGCTGCATCGGTCATAACACCCGGATTGGTGCGGGTCTGATCATCTTTCCGGCGCGAACGATCGAATCCGATGTTGTGTTATATGCCACTAGAGACCGCCGGGTAATTGAGCACGATATTCGTTTCGAGGATAGCGACCACCACCAGCTATCTTATGCCAACCTCCACCCACGTTTATATCCCAGGATCGAGGAACTGGCAGTTGAATCCTGGTGACCGCCAGGCGGCAGAAGCAATCATTATCGGAATGGACCGGTACCACGGCATGAATCGAACGAGCACTGTAAACGGTTCTCACGGACTACATGGAGGTCATGATGGGTAAACCTCGCCTATTGATCGTCGAAGATGATTTTGACATATTGAATATGCTGAAGATCTACTTCACCGGGCACAACTATGAAGTAGAGACAGCACCGCGCGGCAATGACGCGCTGGAGAAAACCCGCCAGAGCCTGCCGCACCTGATCGTGCTCGATATTATGCTGCCGGATATCGACGGCTTCGAAGTATGCCGAATTTTACGGACGAACACACGTACCAGCCACGTGCCGATCATCTTTCTCACCCAGAAAGATGAACGCAGTGACAAGCTGCAGGGTCTTGAGCTGGGAGCGGATGACTATATCACCAAACCATTTGATATCGAAGAGCTGAAACTACGCGTCCAGCGGGCGATCTCCCGGGCGGAACAGCAGAGCTTAACCGACCCCCGTTCCGGACTGCCATCCGGCAGACTGATCGAAGAACAGCTGCGGCGCATCATCCGGCAGCCAGCATGGGCGCTGATGGATGTGCGCATCAATCACTTTGATACCTTCAAGGATGTGTATGGCTTCGTCGCAGGCGACGACGTGCTGCGCTTCACCGCCATGATGATCGGTGAAGTGATCGACGACCAGGGCACTCAGGATGATTTTATCGGTCATGCCGGGGGAGACAGCTTCATCATCATAACCAGCGACGAAAACGCCCCGAAGATCAGGCAGTCTCTGAAAACACGCTTCTCAGAAGATGTGCTCGCCCATTACAGCTTTATCGACCGTGAACAGGGCTATGTCGTCACAATCAATGAATCCGGACAGCAGATCAAGACTCCATTAATGTCGATGTCGGTAGGGGTTGTTTCGCCAACCCAATATGATTTTGCTGATATTCGCGAGATAACCGAAATCGCCGCAGAGGCCAGGCGGTCGGATATATAAACCCAAAATCAGTCGGCTAAGGTACAGACCTGGAACGTCATGGCACAGATAGATTTTTCAATTCTCGGTACCATTTTCGTGATACTTGGCTTGTCGGCCGCGCTGCTGACTCTGGTTCTGCTACGCAGGGTACAGCGGACCCAGCCAGGCACCTCGAGTACCGCACCCGTTTTGCCCCAATTCGATGAGCCAGACCAGACGGAAGAAGGGGTTTTAATCGTCCAGGCAGGAGGGCGGGTCGCCTATCTCAACAGCCGTGCACGAGAATACCTGGATGCCTGGGATGAGCTGCCCTCGATCGAAGACCTCAGCCGCAAATTCAGACCCAGCGATGCCTTCCTCGAGATCTGTTCGATTGCTGGTGACCATCGGCTTCACTTGAACGGGCATACCGTCCAGATCAGGACTTACTCCATTCCATACGGGGAAAACAAAGCCAATCTGCTCGCATTCCAGCCTGTGCAGCCATTGTTAGAACTAAAAAACGGGCATGCCGGTCAGGAAGAGAACTCCCACAACGCTCGCAGTGCGGTCTCGCTTCTGAACGAGCTGGGGCAAGCGATGGCCGCCAGCCTGGATATCGAGACCACAATCAAGGCAATCCTGGAGAAGATCCAAACCCTGCTCGCGTACGACAGCGCCGAGGTAACTTTATATGATCCAGACAGACTTCAGCTGACCGTATACAGGCTGGCCAGCATGACGGAGACCAGGGGAGGGGCTTTAGAAGTCCATATCAATGAACCAGGCTCTCGAGCATTTTCTGAGCAACTGCTTGAAAAACGCAATCCGGTGATAATGCTGGACTCAATTGGGGTTACTGCCGGTGTATCAAACCCAGACCCGAACGCCCTGCCTGCACAATCATTCATCGGCGTTCCGCTGGTCAATGCTGGAGAGTTAATCGGCACGCTTGAACTCAGATCGCTGTCCCAAGAAGCTTACAGCCAGAATGACCTGGAAATCCTGCAAATCTTATCCGGTCCAGCGTCGAGCGCCCTTAAAAATGCACTGCTATATAGAGAGGAACAACTGCGAGGAAAAGAACTGGCCGGATTGGCCGATCTTGCCAAAGCAGTTGGCACCGGCCGAGATGTAAAAAACCTGTTCTTGCACCTCATCGAAAGCATTGCACCGCTGATCGATGTCAATTTCCTTGGCTTTATCCTGTACGATGAATTCCGCCACACTTTGGAGGGGCAGCACCCCTTCATGGGGCTGCATGCAGACGTGATCGAATGGGCCACCACGGTGATAAAACCAGGAACACCGGCAGAGGAGCTGTGGCTGTCAGGGGAAACAATCATTTCTCACCAGGCAGCTTCCGATCCCAAGCTGCAGGCTTTTGGGTTCGATAATCTGGCTGTTGCAGCCGGAATCACGCAGATGGTTCTGATGCCGTTGACCTCCAGCGGTAAAAGCCTCGGCTATATCCTGGTGGGCGATAAACTGGATAAAACCCCATTCGATCCGGATGATATACGGCTGCTTGAGATTATCTCCGGTCAGACCGGTCCAATTGTTGAGAACGCCGAGTTGATCCACCAATCGGACCGCCGGGCACAGCGTGCCGAAACGCTCCGCCGCATCGCCAGCCTGACCGGGTCATCTGCCACAATGGACGAGGTCTTGAAATATTCCCTTCAAGATCTTGGTCGACTGCTGAACGCCGACAAGGTCGGGGTGCTGCTCTTCGATCAGGAGCGCGGCGAGCTGCGTCTCCACAAACCTTCATTATTTGGCATCTCACCAGAATTTGCCAGCCGGATGGGGGAAATATCATCAGAGGACCCGGAATTTTCCCAGAGCGTTGCCCGTTCGCAGAACTATCTATTCAGCGACGACATTCAGGATGATCTACGTCTACCACGTCTGTATCACCCGCTGCTACTCAGCCTGGGCTTGAAATCTGCCATCATCGCACCATTGGTCGTTCGAGACCGGGGGATTGGGGAGCTTTTGATGGGCAGCTACCAGCCGCATTTCTTCGCCCACAGCGATGTGCAGACGGTCATCACTGCCTGCGGGCAGCTTGCAAGCCTGATCGAATCTGCCGCCCTGTATACCCAAACGGATGAATCCCTGCGCCAGCGGGTCGACCAGCTCACCTCGTTAACGCGCCTTAGCAGAGAGCTCAATACCAACCTTGACCTCGATAAAATTCTTCAGCAAGTGTATGATGAAGTGCGGCAGACCACGCATGCCGATTGCGGCAACATCGTTCTCTTCGATAATGATGGGGATGATCTGACCGTGCCGGAAAGCGACGATCAACCAATGCCCTGGCCTGGAATACTGCTGCAGATTGGAGATCCACTTCCTGAGAGCATGCACTCTCTGGAGTTGCGCGTTCTGCAAAGCGGAGAGGCGCTGATCTGCGATGATTACAAACCAGAGACGGCTGATCTAACCGGTGATGAAGAAGCTTCCCGCCCACCTCCCCACAGGGATATCCGTGCATCACTCATCGTACCGATTGCCTACCAGGGTAACACTGCCGGGCTGATCCACCTACATTCGAAAACACCCCGCCTGTTCGATCAGACTGCGATGGATATCTGTGAGGCGCTGGCGTTGCAGGCCGCGGTTGCACTTGGCAACGCTTACCGCTACCAGGAACGAGTCCAGCAGAGTGAGCAGCTCAACCGGCGGGTTGAATCGCTGGCCAAGCTGCTGAACACATCACTAAATGATGGATCAATTGAAGCGCTGGAAAACTCCCTCAGTAAGATTGCAGTGACGATACAAGAATCGACCCTGTTCGATCGAGTGTCCTTATATTATTACGACCCAGACCGAGAGGAGCTGATCTCCTCAGCCGGAGTTGAAGGCAGCCGGGGCTCCGCCCCAGAAGAAGGAAGAGCACCTGTATCATGGGCCAGCTATAGCGACCTGATTTTGCCAGAGTACGCACTGGGGAAAGCGACCTTCGTTCCTGTTGAAAAATCCCCCACAGCACCACATAAAGGCGCAGATAAGGCAGCATCTGGCTATGTCTGGCAGCCGGGAGACCTGCTTTTCATCCCAATGACAGACCACGACGAGCAGCCATTGGGTATTATCACCCTGCAGGAACCGCGCGATCACCTGCGCCCTGATCTTCAGACCTTGGAATCGCTCGATATCTTCGTCCAGCAGGCTTCTTACGTCATTACTAGCCACCGGAATATTCACGGGCTGAAGTCCCGTGCAGAGCATATTCAAGAAGACCTTGTCCGAGCTGAGCAGGCTGTGCTTACAGCACACAGCCACCTTCCAATCTTGATGCATAAAGACCTGGAGCAGACAATCGCCGTCCAGCAACTCAGCCAGCGAGCGGCTCGCATCCGTTCCGGCATGGATATCTCCGAGATCGTCAGCCGCCAGGGCGACCGTTCCAGTGTCTTGATGGTCTTCGGGCGAGAGATATTAACCCGGATGGACATGGATATTGCCCTGATCGTCGAGCCCGGGAACCTTGGACCACATCTACTGCACAGTCTTGGGCGAGTGCCGGGCAATATCCAGATCGACGCGCTCATCGGACAGCGCAACCCGCTGCTGCACACCCTGCAAAGCGGCGAGCAAATCCTGGTCTCCCGCCTGGAGACAGATTCCGATTGGTCTGCTTCTCCACTGCTGCACACCCTGGAGGCAAAATCCTTCATCTGCATACCGATCTTTATCGGAGCAAGGCTGGACTCAGCAATTTTGGCAATCAGCCAGAAACCTCTGGCGCCATTTTCAGCCGAGGATGAACAGCTTTTCTCTCTGCTGGCTCGGAATGTCGCCATCACGCTGCAGAACTTGAACCTGCTCCTGGAGATCAGCCGTCACCTGGCTGAAGTGAACCTGCTGCTGGACTTCAACCGCCAGCTGAGCAACCTGGAGCCTGAACGGATCTTGCAAACACTTGTTGAGAGCGCTCTGCATGTCCTGCCGTTAGCCCAGGCCAGCCTGGTGGTGATCTGGGACCCGAAGAAAGAACTGCTCATACCACAGGCGGCCGCGGGGTATGTGGTCCAGGAAAAGATCATGCAGATTCACTACCAGCCCGGAGAAGCCCTGCCTGGCAAAGCGTTCGCCAAGAACCAGCCTATACGGGTGGAAGAAGTGAATTTCCCCAGTTTATACAACCTCACCTCGGATATGCTGCTCAATTATCATGACGCCACCGATGGCTTGCTGCCGGTCTCCAGTATGGCCGTTCCGCTGCAGAAAGCGCCGGGAACCGATCCTTTAGGCGTGCTGGTGGTCGAGAATTTCAAGGTTCCGGAAGCCTTCTCAATCGATGCCCAGGCGCTTGTGACCTCCCTGACCCAGCAAACCGCGCTGAACCTGGAGTATTCACGGTTGTTCCGGGCAGCAGAGCTGCGCGCCAACCAGCTTCAGGCACTGACCGGAGCAGCGGCAATCATCTCCTCCAACCTTCAGCCAGAGGAACTGGTTGGCTCATTGCTGGACCAACTGGAGGCTATTCTGCCATTCAATACCGGCACGCTGTGGCTGCGCCAGGCTGACCAGATGTTCGTGCATGGCACGCGCGGATTTGCTGATAGCGATGTCCGCACCGGGCTCTCGATCTCGATCGAAGACAGCCTCTTGCTGCGTGAGATGATAGATACCTGCCAGGCGATCTATGTCGGAGATGTACGAAACGACCCTCGTTTCCCGTCCCTGGTGGAAAACCCAAACCCCTCCTGGCTGGGACTCCCGCTTGTCGCAGGCGGTGAGGTAATCGGTGTTATCGCTCTGGAAAAGGACGAGGAAGACTTTTACAGTGCCGAGCATATCCAGATTGCCATCGCTTTTGCAGGACAGGCGGCCGTTGCCCTGGAAAATGCAAACCTCTACCAGCAGATCGTATCCCGAGCCGCGGACCTCGACCAGCGTTCGCAGCGCCTGGAAATGCTCAACCGCTTCTCCACCCAATTGAGCGGTTCCCTCGATCCAGACCATCTGCTGTCAATCATACTCCAGGAGCTCATCGAAACACTCAACTGCACTGCTGTCTCAGCGGTTATGTTCGATACATCGGGAAAGGCAGTATTGAAAGCCGAGCTCCCCCCGCGAGACGTGACCATACCACGCACAATTCCTGATGCCCCGATATTCGAGCGCCTGCGGCAGACCCTGGGTGTCTTTTACTGCGAGGACGTTAGCTCGGAAGAAGAGCTGGCACCTCTCAAGGAGTATCTGGACGAGATCGGCACGCAGTCCCTGCTGGCGCTGTCGCTGGCTACAGGAAGCGACCTGCACGGCATCCTCCTGGTACATTCGGAGCAACCATACCATTACACCGGTGATGAAGTCGGGCTGGCAAAAACTATCAGCAACCAGGCGGCCATCGCCATCCAGAACGGTCGCCTGTATGCAGAGACAAGCAGCCTGACGAATGAACTCGACCAGCGCGTGCGCGAACGCACAGAGCAGCTGGCGCGCGCTCATCAGCGCACCGAAACCCTGCTGCGGCTGATCACCGAGCTTTCCGCCAGCCTGGACCTGGAACAAGTGCTCACTCGCACCCTGAAGGTGCTCAACCAGATCATCGATGCAGAGCACATCACCGTGCTGCTCGCCCGCACCGGGGAGAAGAAGCTGCATCACCTGGCCTCAGTCGGCTACCAGACCGCGCTTACTACGGATGAATTCTTTACCTCGCTAGACCCGGACGAGGGATTGGCAGGTTGGATCATCCAGCAGCGCAAACCTGTTCTCATCCCAGATGTCAGGGATGACCCAAGATGGGTGCAGCTGCCCAACAGCACCGTCGAGTATCGCAGTGCTATCGGTGTGCCGCTGTTGATCGGTGGTGTCTCCCTGGGCACGCTGCTGTTCTTCCATCGCAGGGTGGACCATTTCTCAATGGACCAATTAGACATGGTACAGGCGGCTGCGAACCAGGTAGCTATCGCGGTGAACAACGCCGAGCTGTACCGGCTGATCCGCGACCAGGCGGAAGACCTTGGCAATATGGTGAGAAGCCAGCAGATCGAGACTCAGCGCACGAAAGCGATGCTAGAAGATGTGGCGGATGGTGTCCTGGTTACGGATGAGACGATGAGGATCACCCTGTTCAACGACTCTGCCGAGGACATCCTGGGGCTCAACCGGTCGAATGTCATCGGCAAATCGCTGGAACATTTCATCGGGATCTTTGGCAAGGCTGCCAAGGCCTGGATGGGCACCATCCGAACGTGGTCGCAAAATCCAGACACCTTTACCCACGGGGATACATATGCCGAGCAGATCGATCTGGACAATGGAAGAGTGGTATCAGTCCATCTGGCACCGGTAAGCTTGCGGGATAATTTCCTCGGCACGGTATCGATCTTCCGGGATATCACCCACCAGGTGGAGGTTGACCGGCTGAAATCTGAGTTTGTTGCTACCGTCAGCCACGAACTGCGGACGCCAATGACTTCGATAAAAGGCTACGTCGATATCCTGCTCATGGGTGCCGCCGGTCCGCTCACCAACCAGCAGGCGCACTTCCTAGAGATCGTCAAGAACAATTCCGAGCGTCTGGCGATCCTTGTAAATGACCTTCTGGATATCTCCAGAATAGAATCCGGACGGCTTAACCTCTCTATACAGCATTTCGATCTGGCACCACTGGCACATGAGACCACCACCGACCTTGCTCGCCGCTCCCAGGAAGACAATAAACCGATGCAGATCGAAACTGATATCCCCCGTAAACTGCCCAGGGTGCTGGGTGATCCGGAACAGGTGCGTCGTATCATTGAGAACCTGCTGGAAAATGCTTACTGCTATACGGCAGAAGGTGGTCGCATCCTGGTGCGCACGCGGCGGGCTGGTGACGACGTCCAGATCGATATTCAGGATACCGGTATCGGCATCCCGCTTGATTTACAGCCGCGAGTATTCGAGCGGTTTTACCGCGGCGAGCATCCTTTTGTATTGGCGACCTCTGGTACGGGGCTTGGGTTATCGATCGTCAAGCACCTGGTAGACATGCACGATGGGAAGATCTGGCTGGAAAGCAGCGGCGTACCTGGTGAAGGCAGCACCTTCTCATTTACGCTGCCGGTCTACAATCCAGAAAAATGATGAGGTATTATGGCAAGAATATTAATTGCTGAAGACGAACGCGATATCCGAGATCTGATCAATTTCACACTCAGTTTTGCCGGGCATGAAGTCACCGCTACGGCAAATGGTGAGGAAGCATATGAAAAAGCCCGCGAACTCTCACCAGACCTGATCTTGCTCGACGTACGAATGCCGCGCATGACGGGTTACGAGGCCTGTGAAAAGATTAAAACCGATGAAACGACTAGGCACATCCCAGTTGTATTCTTATCTGCGAAGGGGCAGGAGAAAGAGGTCCAGACCGGGCTGGAGGCCGGAGCCATAGAATACATATTGAAGCCTTTCGCTCCTGACCAATTGACCGAACGCGTAAACGCCATCCTGGCCGAAAATAAGGGTAGTTAGCCAGACTGTGAGGGGGAGCCTGTTCGATAGAACACGGCCTCTCGAACCGCATGAGCGCTGTCATCCTGCACAATGAAATCATACATTATGAGGTGCTTGGGCGCGGCCGTCCGCTGCTCTTCCTTCACGATTGGGTTGGTTCATGGCGTTATTGGATATCAACCATGCAGGCTGCATCCCTGTCTTTCCGCACGTATGCAATCGACCTGTGGGGTTTCGGTGACACAGCCAAGAATCCCGCCTACTACTCAATTAATCAGCAAGCCATGCTGTTGGAAGAATTCATGGATGCCATGGGGATCAACAAGATCGCTATCATCGGTCATGGTCTGGGTGCAGTAACCGGACTGATTTATACCCAGCGCTATCCTGAAGCGGTTGACCGCATTTTGGCAGTCGGCTACCCACACCATATCAACGCGGTCAATTCGCGCTTGCGTTCCTCAGAACCGGTCGAACTGGCAGACTGGCTGTTAGGGCGCAGCCCCACGACCGAGGCAGCCTGGTCGGAAGCGGGGAAGAGCGACCCCAAAGCTGTTTCAGCCTCACTGGATGATATCCAGGAAATAGACCTGCCCACCCTGCCGGACCGTTCCACAAGACCGGTACTGCTCGTCCACGGTAAAAATGACCCGGCTGTCAATCCTCCCGAGCTGGATGAGGTTGCACAATGGGGTGAGAACACCCACTGGATCATCCTGGACGGGTCAGGTCGCTTTCCCATGCTGGACGAACCCAGCAAATTCAACCGATTGCTGACCGACTTTCTGAGCCTGAGTTCAGGCGAAAGCCCGAAGCAGCTTCAGTTGAAGGATGAATGGAAGCGCCGCATCCGCTAGACCTTCAGCCCGTTTCTATACTTATCAAGGACTTTCGCAGTTGGGAAACAGGGGTTGACAGGCGGTACTTTCTGAGAGTATACTTATAGCGTTGCAAAATATATTGCACGGGGAGCCTGGTGGTGCCAGGCTGAGAGGAGAGCCACAAGCTCTCGACCCGCGAACCTGATCCGGGTAATGCCGGCGGAGGAATTGCGCGAAAAGAAAAAGCACCCTCCTCCGGAAAAGAGGAGGGTTTTGTCTTGGCTGATCGAATGCGTGCTGTGATCTTCGCCAATGGGCTGATAACTGATGATGAACGTGTCCACAAATATCTGGAGAGCGGAGACTTGATCATCGCCGCGGATGGCGGCGCTCTGCATTGCGCCAGGCTTGGCATCATCCCGGATTACTTGATCGGCGATTTCGACTCTCTCCTTGAATCTGACCTGGATCAATTTATCGCGCAAGAGACAGTCATGATCCGCCATCCTGCCCGCAAGGACTATACGGACCTGGAGCTGGCACTCCTGCACGCCAGGTCGCTCGGTGTAGAGGACATTCTGGTATTCGGGGGTCTGGGAGCAAGATGGGACCAGACTCTGGCGAACTTGCTGCTGCCCGCCTCAATCGGTCTTAAAGATACCAAAATACGTCTGGTGGATGACCAGCAGGTGCTGACCATGCTGCATGGCGGCGAGAATTACTCGATCCTGGGAGAGCCGGGTGACGTGGTATCGCTAATACCGGTCAGCGGTGGCGCGCATGGTGTTACGACACAGGGGCTGGAATACCCCTTGGAGGGCGAAACGCTGCATTTCGGCGCCAGTCGCGGCATTAGCAACTCGCTGACCGGCAAACAAGGCTCCATCTCACTAGAGCAAGGCTCCCTCCTGTGCGTGGTCATTCACCAAGACCAGAACTCGTAAATGAGGGTCAAGATGCGAAAAACCATACTACTTCTATTGTTATCTGCGGCACTGATCTCAGCCTGCAGCCAGGCGGCCGCAATCCCCACAGATGCCGTGACAGCACCTAGAACGCTCACCATCATGACCCATGACTCGTTTGCCATTTCAGAGCCGCTCATCACGGCCTTCGAGACCAGGCATGGTGCAAAACTACAGTTCTTAAAAGCCGGGGACACGGGCACAGCCCTGAACAAAGCCATCCTATCAAAAACCAGCCCTCTGGCAGATGTTTTCTACGGAGTGGACAATACCTTCTTAAGCCGAGCATTAGATGAAGATATCTTCATCCCCTATTCATCGCCAGCGCTGAACAGCATCCCGGATCATTTCAAGCTTGACCCCCAGCAGCGTGCCTTACCGGTGGATTACGGGGATGTTTGCCTGAACTACGATAAAAGTTACTTCATGGTACGAGGACTTTCCCCACCAGGGACGCTGGAAGATTTGTTGAAACCGGAATTCGAAGGCCTGCTGGTGGTGCAGAACCCCGCCACCTCCTCCCCGGGACTGGCGTTCTTATTTGCGACCATCGGGCACTTCGGTCCTCAGGCATACCTGGATTACTGGCAGGGACTGGTAGAAAACGATGTTCTCGTAGTGAACGATTGGGAAACTGCATATTATTCCGATTTCAGCGGGTCGAGCGGCGCTGGACCGCGACCGGTGGTGGTCTCCTACAACTCTAGCCCTGCATTCGAGGTGATCTACGCTGAGACAGCGCTGGAAGAACCGCCCACCGCCGCGGTAGTCAGCGATGAGACCTGCTTCCGGCAGATCGAGTTCGTTGGCATATTGCAGGGCAGCCAAAATATCGGTCTGGCCCAGGCATGGATAGACTATATGCTGTCGGTGCCCTTCCAGGAGGATATGCCGCTGCAGATGTTCGTCTTCCCGGTGAACTCACAAGCCGGGCTGGATGAGGCATTCACCAGCTTCCTTCAGGTCCCAGAACGGACTTCGACCATCGACCCTGAAGCTATCGCCGCCAACCGGGAGAAGTGGATCAACGCCTGGACCGAAACGGTGCTGCGCTAGGGAGGCAGCCGGTGCGTGTGAGAGGGAAGAAGCTGTACCTGAACTGGCGCCAGATCGCTCTCTGGGCAATCCCGCTGTCGTTCCTGGCGCTGTTTTACTTTTACCCGCTGGGCAAAATTCTGGCCACCAGCCTGTCGCGTGGGGAAGCGGGTTTGGCTGCGCCATTTCAGCAGGCGCTGACCTCCCCTGCTCAGCTGAGGGTATTGTGGTTTACTCTTTGGCAGGCATTCGTGTCAACCATACTGACACTGGTCGTCGGTCTGCCTGGTGCTTACCTGTTGGCGCGCTACGATTTCCGGGGGAAATCCATCCTGCTCGCCCTGACCGCAATACCCTTTGTCATGCCCACGCTGGTCGTAGCGGCAGCGTTCTACGCCCTGCTCGGCCCCAACGGGTGGATCAATCTGGCATTGATGGAAATATTCAACCTATCGCAGCCGCCGGTACAATTCGTCCACACCTTCACAGCCATCCTGGTCGCTCACATATTCTATAACCTGACCATCGTCCTGCGCTTGGTGGGGGATTTTTGGTCACGCGTCGACCCCCGGATGACCCAGGCGGCTAATGTGCTCGGTGCATCGCCCTGGCAAGCCCTGCGGAAAATCACCCTGCCGCTCTTGATGCCGGCGATCACAGCCGCCGCGCTGTTGGTATTTATTTTCGATTTCACTTCGTTTGGGGTAATCCTGGTGCTGGGCGGGCCGCGTTTCGCCACGCTCGAGGTCGAAATATACTACCAGACCATCGGGTTGTTCAACCTGCCGCTGGCTGCTGCGCTCTCCATCATCCAGCTGGTCTGCACACTGGCGATGACTGTGATCTATACCCGGCTGTCCGAACGCACTTCGCGCCCGCTCAGCCTGCGCCCGCAGCGGCTAACGCAGCGGTGGCTTTCGAGCTGGCGTAGCCGGCTGCTGGCTTTTATGGTGATCGTACCCCTGCTTGTCCTGGAGACCTTGCCGTTATTCGCCCTGGCAGCCCGGTCGATAACGCGCCTGGATGCCGAACGCGGCCAGACCACCACAGTCGAGCGAGGGTTGACACTGGCTTACTACCAGGAATTATCCATCAACCGCCGAGATTCGTTATTTTACGTCCCGCCCACCAGAGCCATCGCAGTCTCGCTCAGCTATGCGGCAGCCACAGTCCTGCTAGCACTTGCCCTGGGGATGCCGGTGGCATGGGCACTCGCCCGCAGCAGCGGGTCGTCACTCAACAGGGCACTTGATCCGGTGCTCATGCTGCCGCTCGGCACCTCGGCAGTCACTTTAGGACTGGGTTTCATTGTGGCGCTCAACCGACCGCCGCTGAATCTGCGCGCCTCGCCAATCTTGATCCCCATCGCCCATACGCTGGTGGCATTCCCATTCGTGGTGCGCAGCCTGACACCGGCCATCCATTCGATCCGCCCGCGCCTGCGCGATGCAGCCGCCGTGCTGGGAGCACCACCCTGGCAGGTGTTTCGTATCATCGACCTGCCGCTGGTCGCCCGGGCGCTTTTCGTTGCGGCAGCCTTCGCGTTCACTATCTCATTGGGCGAGTTCGGTGCTACCGCGCTGATCGCCCGACCTGAATATCCTACCATCCCGATTATGATCTATCGCTTCATCTCCCAACCCGGTGCGCTGAACTACGGGCAGGCGATGGCGCTGAGCACGATCCTGATGATCATCACTGCTGCGGGAATGCTGGCGATTGAGCGTTTTCGGTTCGCGGATATCGGCGAGTTTTGATGCATGGCTTACGACTGATCGGTATCCACAAGTCTTATGCCCAGACGCAGGCCGTCGCCGGTGTCTCATTCGAAGTGCATCCCAGTGAGATCGTGGCACTGCTGGGACCCAGCGGCTGTGGTAAATCGACGATCCTGTCGATTATCGCCGGATTGGAGCGGCCCGACCGGGGATTTGTGCAGTGGATGGAGGACGACCTGGCAGAAATTCCCCCTCACCGGCGCGGTTTTGGCCTGATGTTCCAGGACTTCGCTCTATTTCCGCATATGAATGTATCTGCCAATATCGCCTTCGGTCTGCGCATGCTGGATATGGAACCTCGCCAGACAGAGCAGCGCGTCTCTGAGGTGATGGAGTTGGTGGGCCTATCCGGCTTCGGCAAGCGGGATGTGAACACCCTCTCCGGCGGGGAGCAACAGCGAGTGGCGCTGGCACGATCTTTAGCACCTTCCCCCCGGCTGCTGATGCTCGATGAGCCATTGGGTTCGCTGGACAGGAATCTGCGCGAACGGCTTGTCATGGAGTTGAGCCAGATTCTGCGCAAGACAAGCCAGACTGCGATTTATGTGACCCACGACCAGGAAGAAGCTTTCGCACTGGCAAGCCGCATCATCGTGCTGAATGCCGGAAGGGTTGAACAGGCAGGTTCTCCGCTCGAAATCTACCGCAGCCCGGCATCTGTATTTGTAGCGCGGTTCCTAGGTCTGGGCAACCTGCTGCCTGGGGATATCTATCAGGCAGACGGGGGGACATTTGTCTCAACTTCCATCGGGGAGTTCCCGATCCAGCCGCAGCCCGCTGGCAAGGCGACCGTCTTGCTGCGACCAGACGCGGTTGACCTTCAAGGGCGGTCTCCGGCAGCACTGGATGGCGTGCTGGTCACCTGCTCCTTCCGGGGGAACACCTGCCGCGCAGTGGTCGATGCGAACGGTGTGGAGCTGGTTTTTGATTTGCCTTACAGCACCCAACTGCTGGTAGAAGGTGCGCCAATCCAGCTGCGGTTCGACCCGCTGCACGCTATACAGGTTTTCCCAGCCTAAAACTTGACTTGCAGGGAACTATTTTTTATAATAAATATAGAGAAATTAGACATATTATGGAGGATATGCAATTATGAGCAGCGAATATGCCCACCCAGAATATCTGGTCGATACCGATTGGGTCGCCCAACATCTGGACGATCCCGATGTCCGGCTTGTCGAATCGAATGAAGATTACCTGTTATACGAGACAGGGCACATCCCTGGAGCTGTAAAAGTCGACTGGTTTACCACCTTGCAGCATCCATTGCGGCGGGATTTCCTGAGCAGGCCGGAGTTTGAGAATCTGTGTTCCGAACTGGGGATCACCAACGGCACAACCGTCATTTTCTATGGTGACAAGAGCAACTGGTTTGCCACATATGCATTCTGGCTCTTCAAGTATTATAGGCATGTAAAGCTCAGGATCATGAACGGAGGGCGCACCAAATGGGTGCAGGAGAAACGCCAATTGACGAAAGAGACGGCTCAGTATGAGAGAACCGGCTATCGCGGGCAGGATCCCGATCCGGATATCCGCGCCTACCGCGAGCATGTATTCGAGCACATCTCCAAGAAAAAACCGTTAGTCGATGTGCGCTCGGGGAAAGAATACACCGGCGAGCTGCTCCATATGCCGAACTATCCGCAAGAAGGTGCCACCCGCGGTGGTCATATCCCTGGCGCAGTCAGCATCCCATGGTCGCAGGCGACAAACGAAGAAGACAGCACCTTCAAATCAGCCGCAGAGCTGGCGCAGCTCTACGAGAGCTATGGGATAACCTCCGATCAAGATATCATCGCATACTGCCGGATCGGCGAGCGCAGCTCGCACACCTGGTTTGTGCTCACCTATCTGCTTGGCTATCCCGGGGTACGCAATTACGATGGGTCCTGGACAGAGTGGGGGAACCTGGTGAACGCACCGATTGAGAAGTAAGCAGCGAGACCCATAGATTGGAAAAATTTGGGGAGGTTCCGGGTGGTGAAACTGCCTGGCATCTCCCCACGGCATCATAATGTGACCATTTCGGGAACCCTATCGCTCACCAGACCGTCATTATCCCAGGCAAACCGCCGAAAACATCTATACAAAATGCACCAGCTACACGGCGGTTTGCTTAAGCAATTCGCTATGATCAGCAACCGAGTATACTAAATTTCTTTTAGCGAATTGCCTAGATGTAGGTCTACTTCTAAGGAGTGTTCCTGATGATACGCCGTTTTCTATTAACGATCCCTGCCCTGACTATTGCGCTAACAGCTGCCTGCAGCCAGGGCCCCGAGCTGCTCACCCCTACGGTCCACGTGGAACCGCTGCCGACCAGCACAATTGCACAGCCACCCACCACCACCGAACCAGCGTCTGCTGAGACATTGCCACCGGTCATCCTCCCGGAACGCTTTGTAGATGCGCATGAAGGCGTGGTACGGCAGTATGACCTCAAGCCCGAGCTAGTCAGATTGATATCACAAACAGCCGTTGAATGGCCTGATTCGTGCCTGGGTGTCCACAGATCGGGGATCCAGTGCATGATGGTGATCACCCCGGGATACCAGCTGATCTTCGATACCCCGTACGGACTGGTTGAAGTACATACCAGCCAGGATGGGGTGATCTACCACATCCTAGCCCCCACCAGCGGCATTAAAGGCACAGTTCTGGTTGGTCCTGCCTGCCCGGGTCCGGTCTCTCCGGACAAAGACTGCCCCGACCAGCCCTTCCAGGGAACCCTGGTGGTTTCGGATGAAAATGGATCGATTGTCGCAGAGATATCAACCAATCCTGAGGGGAGCTTTGAGGTGAACCTGCCCCCAGGCCAATACATCATCGCTCCTCCAGCGGGAAAGCCGTTCCCCGCTGGCACACCACTTGAAGTGGATGTGAAGCCGAATCAATTCACCCCCCTCAAGATGCTGCTGGACAGCGGGATCCGGTAGCCAGCAATTAGACGATAAATATTAGATCAATATACTCCCAGGGATTGCATCAAAACATCCCCGAAACTCCAGGCAAAACCGCCCGCGATCAGCGTGCAGCAGCAGCATATCACCACCAGCACCACGATCGCGATGATGATCGGGGTGTTGTTCCTGCTCGGAGGTGCTTCAATAGGTGTATAGGGGGTGCCAAAATCTTCTGTCATGCCAGCTCCTTTATAGTGATGTGCGCATCCGCGTCAGAAAACAGATCCAGATTGATCAAGACGAATACGCCTGAGAAAACGGTCACCGAAATACCCAGCGATTATGCAGGTCGCCTTGCCCCGGGGCGGTACCACATCCTCCATACAATCCAGGACGTGATTATGATAGCCAGCACAGCGAAAAGGACTGGGATCACAATCGATAAGATCGAGACCACGCCTGCCACAATGTCCTCCAGGATGCTTACCGGGGTATTCCCGACTCCGCCGGTCGTCGCCGTAACAGCAGGACGGATAGCAAGCGATTTTACTGCATGCACGCTGCCCGCTACCAGCAATCCAGCCCCGAGGGAAATGACCGGGTGGACATCTGTGATCACCCTGGCGCTGGCTGCAAAGAGCAGTGCGCCAGCAACCGGCCGCACAAAGGTTTGGATCGCATCATTGACGTGGTTGACCGCCGGGAACTTATCGGCAAAAAACTCGATCAGTACCAGTACCGCCAGCAGACCAATAATCCATGGGTTTTCCAAGGTATCCCACGGAGGGCTGAGTTTAATAAGATCTGTAAAACGGGCCAACAGCGCAATGACCAGCAATGGTATATACGCATTCAACCCAGCGCTGGCAGAGAGACCGAATGCAGTAAGAATACTACCCAAGGCTTCCACTATTCACCTCCAAAGCATGGATGAAATCTGGTTAAACGCAGATTGATGAAAGGGTATTCGGCGACCGACCGGACACCCCCATCCAAACTCATCATCCGCATGTTTCCTGAACTATTTTACTTGAAATCATCTCGAATCTGGTAGGCAGGCGCTGTATTCTCATCCGGGTACACCATACAACGCTTATGCTGCCGACCTGAGCGGGCAGGGGTCACCCCAGATGGAATCCATCCCAGGTGCCGGTTAACAAGAACCTGCCGAAATCCAGCAGAGCGATCTGCAGCAAGGCGAATCCAAAGCCGCCGACCAGAGGGAAGAGCATCTCGCTCAAGCGAGCATAGCGGTTTTCTGAGCGCAGGATCAGCACCCAGACCATACTGTAGACCATCGTTAAGATCACCAGAACCCCCGCGGCACTCACCAGCGATAACGGGTAGAGCAGGTATGGATTTCCTGAAAGTATCATCAGATCAAACAGTAAAGCAATGCATAGCAACAGCAGGAAAGTACCCATGCTCTCGATTGCCGGTTTTCGATCATAATTCTCCCAGACCGTCTGGTTGAAACCGGGGAACAGCGCCACGGCAATAACGATCCCCATCCCGGTGCCGGTTAAAAGCCGGGACCAATTCTGAGGCTGGTATAAGATTGGGAGACCGGGGATAAGGCTGATAAATGAATTAAGCCCATCCACGACAAATGCCAGTGCCATGACTGCCAGGAAGAACAGGATCGGTCTGGATGGCAGACCAGCACGCCTGCGACCAACCACAGCTTGAAAAACCAGCGCCAGGACAGCCCCCAGATACATCCCCGTGCAGCGCGCACACAGCGCGACCTGGCGCTCTCCCAGGTGGAACGAACGCAGGTCGATGCGATGGCAGACAGCATAACCGATTGCATCGGCCTTGCCCAATAAACCTGAGGGAGTGCTCAGCAGCCAGCCGACCAGCAGCAGGAACACACCAGCTATCACCAGCTTGTTCCAGGATGGAGCAGCCGGTTTCGTCCGGGGAGCAGCTTGATTCATGAACCCGATTATAGGGCATTTTTTCCAAAACGCAAGCTGTGTTGGCAAAGCACATCAATTGCGGTATGATAAAGCCTTGTATGTCGATCAGAATATACCCTATGCCTGACTGGAATCGCGTATGACAAAGTCTTATTCATTCGTACTTATACTGGTACTTGTGCTGGTGATGACGGCTTGCAGTTCATCCGTCCCTCAACCGCAGGAGACCCCATCAGCCACAGTCACGAGCAGTGCCGCCACCGCGTCAGCAACCGTCACCCCGGTACCGCCAACTGAGACCGCCACACCGACAACCGAACCGACAGCCACAGCCACGGCGACTGAAATCCCGCCCCAGGATTGCAGCCCGGGCAACTATCCGGCGGGCATCAACCCGCTCACCTGCCTGTCCCCCGGGGAAGCTGCATACCTTGAGCGGCGACCGGTGGCGGTGAAGGTCCAGACCTTCCCGCGCACCCAACGCCCCGATTACGCCGTCACATTGGCGGATATCGTCTACGATTATTACCAGAACAACGGGCTTACGCGGCTATACGCAGTCTTCTACGGCAACAACCCGGATAAGGTCGGTCCTGTCCGCTCGGCCCGGCTGTTCGACAGCCATTTGACACGTATGTACGAGACCATCTTTGCCTTCGGGGGTGGAGACCAGCGTATCCTGAATCGCCTCTTCAACTCCGAATATGCCGACCGGCTGGTCGTGGAGGGCAGCAACTCCTGTCCAGCCATGTGCCGCGAGGATCCCAATGGTTTTAACTTCCTGATCGCCAACCCTCAGGAGATTGGTCCATACGTCGAAGGCAAGGGCGGTGATAACACCCGCCAGCCATTGGAAGGGATGACGTTCAAGCACCAGCCCCCGTCCGACGCGAATCCGCAGGGTGGCAACGTTTATGTCAGGTACTCGATCAGCTCCTACGTACATTGGGAATACGACCCGCAGAGTGGGAAGTATCTGCGCTTCCAGGACAGCGACGAAGCTCACACGCGCGAGGAAGAGCGCTACGAACCATTTGTCGACCGTATCGATGGCACCCAGGTCGCCGCCGACAATGTGATTGTGTTGAAGGTCATCCACGAGTATGTCTACAAGTCTGGCAACAGCGAGATCGTGGATATCCTGCTGGGAGGCACCGGAGAAGCCTACGCATTTCGCGATGGCAATGCTTACCAGCTGCAATGGAACCGCCCCACCCCGGATATGTTGACATTGACCTCTCTCGACGGGACTCCATTCGCCTTCAAACCTGGCTCAACGTGGTTCCAGGTGGTGGGCCAGGGATCGACGAACGAGCTGACCCCGGATAATGGCATGCGGTTCGAGTTCCGCTTCCCGTAATTTAATTTTCAAAAATTTACAACCTAACAATTTTATCGGGCAATTAATACGTCTCCCGGCGCGATTCTACGGTATGATCTTCTCAGATAGATCTGCTGAATTTTGCGGTAGATCGTGCCAGGAGCCAGAACACACCTTGCTCCTGCCCCTGCGGCACACATCTTGCAGACAGAGCTGAAGCCTGATGAAACCCCTCCTAGCTTTGATGATCGCCAGTATGTTCCTGACAGGTTGTGTTGGAGTTGCCATGCAGCCCGTAGCGTACGCTTTCCAGGAAACGCCGGTCACATTCTCACATGCCATCCTGTCCGATCAACCGGTCGCTGAAGCGGCTGTACCAACCACTGAACCAACTCAGGCACCAACTGCCGCCCCACTATCAACCCCTACCCCTGCGCCTCCGGCGGCGCCAACACTAGCGTCATACACCTATACCTATGGTCCGTACTACTTCCCGTCAGACATCAACCCGCTAACCGGTTTGCCTGTCCAGGAGCGTGCGCTGCTGAACCGGCGACCGATCGTGATCAAGGTGACCAACTTCCCACGCAGCGTGCGCCCGCAGTGGGGCTTGTCCCTGGCTGACCACGTTTTCGAATACTACATCGGGGACAGCATGTCACGCTTTATCGGCATCTTTTATGGCAATGATGCCAGCCAGGTGGGCCCGATCCGGTCGGCGAGGCTGTTCGATGAGCATGTCATGCGCATGTACGACGGCATATTTATCTTCGGCTGGGCAGACGACCCTGTGCTGGAATTCTTCTTTGCCCCAGATATCAAATCGCATCTCGTCGTCGAGCGCCCGGATAACTGTCCCCCGTTATGCCGGATTGGTCCCAAGGGGGCATATAACAACCTTTATACCGATACCTCCCAGATCCGCCCATACCTTGCAGACCGGGGTACAAACAACGAGAGACAGGATCTGAATGGCTTGCGTTTTGATGTCGGCGTACCAAAGAGCGGAAACCCAGGAGACAGGATCTTCTTGGAGTATTCCGGTGTGTCTTACCATTACTGGGAATATGACCCTGCCAGCGGACGGTACTATCGCTTCCAGGAGATCGAGAATGCCCTCGGGGGGGTTGAAAAACAGTACGCACCCCTAACGGACAGCCTAACCGGCAGCCAGCTATCCGCCGACAACGTGGTCGTCCTGCTCGCGCCGCACGAATACTTTCTAAAATCGAACTCTACCGAAATCCTCGACCAGCCCATGGTGGGGGAAGGCAACGGGTATGCCTTTCGCAACGGTCAGGTCTATCCCATTATCTGGTCGCACGATGCCCCTGCAGACTTGATCGAACTGGTGCTGCCAAATGGCGTCACCTATTCGCTCAAACCTGGAAATGTTTGGTACGAAATCATTGGTGAGACATCCGATTTCGAACCGCTTGATCTGGGGGCGTACAATTTCAGCTTCAATTTCCCCTAAGAGTTTCCCAGGAACGCAGCGATTGCATGGCTTTGTGATCGGTCAGGTCCAACTGGAGCGGCGTCACTGAGACATATCCCTGTGCCAGGGCACCGAAATCGGAGCCATCTTCCGGAATGCCGGTCGGTGCTTCGCCGCCAATCCAATAATACGGCCTGCCGCGCGGGTCGTGGCGGGTGACCAGCGAATCCTTGTACACACGCAGACCCTGGCGCGTAATCTTGAACCCCCTGATCTGATCGCTGCTTAAGTACGGCACATTGATATTCAGCAGCGTCCCGCCAGGCAGCCCCGAGAGCAGGATTCTCCCCACCAGCCTGCCAGCAGCCTGCGCGGCCGGCTGGAAATCAAGCGTTCCCGGATGGTTATCCGGCGCGTCCAGAGATACCGCCACCCCGGGTATGCCCCAGATCACCGCCTCCATGGCTGCAGTGACAGTACCTGAATACGTCACATCATGCCCCAGGTTGGCGCTTGGGTTTATCCCAGACACGACCAGATCGATCTGCTTCGGAACCAGCCCAAGGATTGCCAGGGATACGCAATCGGATGGCGCGCCGTCTGTCGTCAGGGCTGGGCTGCCATCAGCCAGCTTCACAGCCTGCACCCTCAGCGGGCGGTGCATGGTCTTTACGTGCCCTGAAGCAGACCAGTTCCGGTCCGGGGCCAGAATCGTGACATCTCCCAGATACCGAATTTCCTGGACCAGCGCGAGCAGACCTGGCGCAGTGACGCCATCATCGTTCGTAACCAGTATATTTTTAGCTGTCAGGGGGGGAAGCCTTATCCCGGGTCTGTATCCACAGGGCGAACACAATAATCAGAGCGAAGAGCAGCACTGCCAGCAGCACTCCACCCCACCCGCGCAGCCAGCTGGGTTGCAGAGCAGTATCCGGTTGGGCGGGTTGCTCGAACACAACCGGATTTTCCGCTAGTGTCAGCACAAAGGCGGTGAGATGGTTGATTTCCTGCTCGGTAAGGGGACCACCCTTTGCCTGGCTCCAGGCCGGCATAGGCGACCCGGCAATGCCATTGGAGATGGTGCTCTTGACTGCCAGGTCCGGGCGGATGGAAGAGAAATTTTTCGCCAGCGCGGCACCGACGCGCCCCTGGCCCTCAGGACCATGGCACACGGCACAGTTCTGGTCGAACAGCTGCGCCCCCTGATTTGGGTCACCTTCGACATCCGGAATAGCAGTGATCAAAGGTCTGGCAGCAAAGGTAGGCGTTGGGCCAATGATGCGCGTCCCGCCTGTTTCCCAGGTCAGGATGTAGGCTACCAAGGCGTCTATCTGCTCGTCGCTGAACGGCCCACCCGTGGCCTGCCCCCAGGGCACCATGGGTGTACCGGCAATGCCGTTCACGATGGTGGATCTCACTCGCAGGTCGGGGCGTATGGAGGGCCAGTCTTTATCCAGAGTTGCTCCCACCCGACCTTCCCCTGCCTCCCCATGGCATACGGCACAGTTCTCGGCAAACAGACGCGCACCCAGCTCGATCTGTGCCTGGTCCTGCGCTTTGACCGGGTCGATCACCAGCAGCCAGGCAGCGATCAGCAAGACCAATCCCAATCCAAAGGTGCGGAGCTTGCTGGAAAACGGCATGGTCACCTCAGCGGATAGTCATTATATATGCGATCAGGTCGGCGGCATCCTGCGCGGTGAGAGACGAGCTGTAGATGCCGGGCATTATGCCCTCGGCATAGCCCTCGACAACGAAAACATTCGGCTGGACAACCGACTCCAGCAGGTACTGCTCCGCCGAGGTGGCATTTCCTGTGTAATCAGACTGGCTGAAACGGGTTTCCGCTCGTGCCCCAATCCCGGGCGTGGCTCCGTCCGGCAGCCAGGCGGGACCGGTGTTCGTGTTTATGTGGCAGCCGGTGCACGCCTTGGAGGTTGCCAGAGCTTCACCATTTACCGGGTCGCCTTCTGGCAGATCGATGGTGATATCCGTTCCAACTGGTGGTCCGGCCAGAGGCAGCTCCTGACTTCGGTCAGGCGCGGTCGCTTGCCAATTGACGACAAATGCAGCAATGTTGCGTATCTGGTCCTCGCGCAGTGGACCGCCATACTCATCAGACCAGGCCGGCATGGCCGGGATGCCTTGCCCGGCATACAGCTCGGGGCGGGTGGAATTCAGCCGCCCGCCGGAAACGGTGGCGACTATATAATCCTCCAGCGACCCGCTCCAGCCTACGTCTTTGATGCGATTGTCAAAAAAGTAGCGGTCGTTGAGCGGCGGGCACAGCCCGAGCACGCCTTCACCCTGCTTGCCATGGCAGCCTGTACAATTGATGTCAAACAGTTCGGCGCCCACTTCGATTGCCTGAGCCTGCTGAGAACTGGCAAATTCTTCCATGCGCGGCTCTTCCCGGATGCCGTAAAAAATTAGCATTGCTCCGGTCGCCAGCACAAGCAATACACCCAGCGTGATTTCAATATTAACCCGAGACATATCGTTCTAGGCCCTCCGCTCCAGAAATTTCATCACCGTTCACGCTCGCTGTGCAAGAAATACTGCTTCTCATAGGTTTGTTTCTTACCGCTCTTGACGTCATCCCAGGTGATGCGCAGAGTGGCCTTCTTCAAGCCCTCCTGCCAATCCTCGACCAGCATGACAGCATTCGCATTGGGCAATTTCTGGTAATCTGCCAATCTTTCGTTGGTGGCAGCCTCCGTTACCCGCTCCGAGAATTCACTGAACACCGCGGTCAGCTCAGGGCAGCCGAAATCCAGGTTCGGGCACAGCTCGCGCGGGGCTTCCGGACCCACTTCATAGACCCCTGTCTGAAGCTGGTCAAATGGGACCGACCGCAAAGGTCCCACTCCTTCCTCCGGAGCGATATCCTGGATGATACGAGTTGCTGCTGGCATCTCGATGCCAAAATGCGGTAAGCCCATATAGCTGAGAGCGATCAGTGCTGCAACAGCAAGCAGCCCCACACCGACTGCCACCGGTCGTTTATACAGGCTGCGGTATGGATTGCGGTCGATATAGGGGATGCCCACCAGCAAAAGAACGATGATGGTCGGGATGATGATCCCCATCAATGTCTTGTCACCCAGCTTGAGCATACCTTGCAGCCACCAGAAGTACCAGGGTGCTTCGGTATCCAGCGGGGTTGCTTGAGGATTGGCGATATGTTCTAATGGCGCGGCATACCCAAAAATGAAGGTTGCGGCAATTAATGCAAATAAACCCAGAGCAGTTAAGAAAACTTCGTGGGTTAAAAGATCGGGGATGTAGTCAACCCTGCGTTTGGCATCTTTCAGCTCTTCAGGAGATGCATTTCCCTCTTCGTATTTGGCTGGCAATGATATGCCATGCTCGCGGGCTACCTTATAGTAATGGATGCTGATCACCAGCACTGCTGCCAGCGGCAGCAGGACAACGTGCAAAAGATAAAATCGCAGCAGACCTCCAGCAGCAATATCCGGTGCGCCGCGCAAGATCAGGTTCACCTGTTCGCCAATCAAAGGGGCGGCCTCTGCCATACTGGTTCCGATGGTAACCGCCCAGTAGGCCAGCTGGTCCCATGGCAGCAGGTAGCCGCTGAAGCTGAGAAACAGGGTGATGCCCAAGAGAACCACGCCCGTCAGCCAGGTGAAGGAGCGCTCTTTCTTATAAGACCCGGTCAGGTATGTGCGCACCATATGTAAAAATGTGAAGATCACCATCGCCTCAGCACCTAAACGATGGATATCGCGCAGCATCTTGCCGTAGGGAACATTACTGGCAAGATTGAGGATCGAGGTGTATGCTTCCGCCGGCGAAGGTGTGTAATAAATCATCAAGATCAGACCGGTGAAAAGCTCTACGAAGAAAAACAAGGCGGTGAAAAACCCTAGGCGGAAGGTATGGGTAAAAAACGTCGAGCCTTTTTCGTAATAACGCGGCCGGATATGGAATATGAAGCTGGTCGTATGAACGCGATAGCGCGGGTTGGGTTTCTCGGTCGGCGGGTCGCCGCGCAGGATGGCTCTCAGCTCATTTAGCCCGAGACCGGCGGTAATGATCCGCACCCGGCTGTCTACCGCACTGCCGACTTTCTTACGCATATCTTGAAGATCGAGTGTCTTATTCATCAGCACCCCGTCAGATCAAATCGTTTGGAAATGAGAGCATATTACTAAGCGTGAGGCTGGCCTTTGATGCGCACGCCTGTATCGACCTGAATAATAGCGTTCGGGTCATCCGGCACAGGCAGTGGCGTACCGTCGATCGACTCAGCCAGGATATCGCCTGTCGTTGGGTCCACCGCCTGCACTGCAAAGCGGTCCAGGTTGCGCGGCGCTGGCCCGGCGATATATATGCCGTCCTTCTGGAACTGAGAACCATGGCACGGGCAGATGAATTTATCTTCCTGGTTGTTCCAGTTGTAAAGGCATCCAAGGTGGGTGCACACTTTGTAAAGAGCCACAACGCCCTGGTCAGTGTTTGACAGCCAGAGCTTCACTTTGGGGTGATTTTCCGGCGGCGCATCGGTGGCCGGCAGCTCAGTGGCTGTCCCTACTGGGATAACTCCGCCGAACTCACCTGCCTTGAAGCGAGGCATGGCAAACAGAAATGTGACCCCTCCCAGGCTGACGGTCAGAAAACCCAGGGAAGCCAACCAGGCAATATTCAAGAATTCACGCCGGCTGACCGGCACCTTTTCAGGGGTTGATTCTTCAGGGGTCTTTGCCATTCCCAGCTCTCCTAGTAAAAACTTGGACAAAATGGATATATATTCTTTATAGAGAATTATATCGCAAGGTTGTAATTGAACAGGATAATTGCGACGGAATATAGCTGATATGCAATCCGCCAGCCAGAGTTTACCAAAAAATGGCACCCCTGTCATACACCACAAAAATATAATTGTGTGATTTTGTATAAACCAAAAGGGTGATCTATCGATCACCCTCAAAATCTTGCTGCTCGGGGTGAGAGCCGACCGCGACCCGCCCCTTCCTGCGCCAACCGGCCGTCTGGTGGTATGGTATCATCAGGGCTATCCGGCGTGATGTGCCGGTTATCCTACAACCGGGGAGGGCTGCATGACACTTGGAGATATACATGGTCGCCTAGGATATACCGCGCTGTACTTCATGGTTATCCTGGCATTGTGGGGCATGTGGCGCTACTTTCGCAAGCAAGGGGTGGACAGCAATTATTGGGGGGCGCTGATGATCGGAGAGATCCTGATCGTCGGTCAGGGGCTGCTGGGCGCATACCTGTACATTATCGGCGCCCGACCTGAGCGCGGCATCCACATCTTATACGGCATCGTCACCGCCCTGGTCATCCCAGGTGTGTATGCCTACACCAAGGGGGACGAGCAGCGCCGGGTGATGCTGATCTACGGGTCGGCGCTGTTCGTCTCCGCGCTGCTTATCCTGCGGGCGATCTCCACAGCGGGGTAGAATAAGGCGGAGAGGGCGGGATTCGAACCCGCGGAGCCTTGCGGCTCACACGCTCTCCAGGCGTGCGCGTTAGGCCAGACTACGCAACCTCTCCTCGTAAAAACTATGCACTTGTAAAGCTATTTAGCGCCCGAGATTATACCACGAGGCACGGTGGAATCAGGGCAATTACCGACTGCCTCATCCCGCCCTGCCACTATTCTCTTTTCTCGAACAGATACAGGCTGTTCTCCCAATCGCTCTGATAGCCAGCTCCCTGTAGGAATCTTATGACCGTCTCCTGATCCGGAGCCAGCCATTCCGCCCGGCCAAAACCCATCTGGCCTGCCAGGCGGCGGTAAACCAGAAGCAGCTCTGGCAAATCTTGCTCTTCGCAGCCCAGCACCTGGATGAAAGGATGCTGACCGGCTTCGTCGTCTTCGTCGACGGCGATGCCCAGCAAACCACTCACGCCGCCATCTTCTCCCAACCACCAGAAGGCCTGCTCGCGCTGGATGATCTCTGCTAGGCGCTCAGGAGTGAGGCTGCCCCAGCACCAATCCAGATAGACCATCTCGCTGCACAAGGCGAACAGCGGGCTGTCCAGGAGATACCCCACTGCCCGGCCAGCCTCGTCAGCCTGTATGGGACGCAGAACCGATTGACCTCCGCTCAGAGATGGGGCAGCATACAGGCGGTATTCGCCCGCCAATTCGAACCCTGTTCGCTGGCATAGGCGGTGCACCGGCAGCCTAGCCGAAGAGGTCGCCAGGCGGATAACCCCACCCAGATCTCGCTTCCAGTAGTCTAAGATGTAATCATGCATGTGGGAAGCAATCCCGCGACCCTGATACTGCGGGTGGACGCGCAGCCCCTCCAGCCACCACTCTCGGGTCCCTTTGTGGGAGAGCTTCACCAGACCGACCACCTGCCCGCCGTATTCGGCTGTCGCCAGCAGACCTTCCGGGTCCGCCAGCCATTCATCCCAGATCTTGGGCACGTAATCATTGCCATCCCAGATGTCGCGCGTCAGCACCAGCACATCGGGCTTATCCTTGGGCAGCGCGGGGCGGCAAACCACCACGTACAGATCGGAACTTCGGCTGATAAGCGTATTCATAACCTGTCTATACGGGTCAATCAGGGAACATACTGGCGAAGATTTGCGGGGCGTATCGTTGCACCATATCCGAGGAGATGCCGTTCTCACGGCAGATCTCTGCATATAGGTCGGCGCTGGGGCGTTTGCTGCGCACCTGGGTATCGACATCCAGCTCCCACAAACCAAAACGCTGCGTCCAGCCGCGCTCCCACTCAAAGTTATCCACCAAGCTCCAGTGGAAATAGCCTTTGACCGGGTAGTTGAAATTCACAGCCCGCCATAACTGGTGCAGGTGCTCGATCAGGTAGCGCGGCCGCAGCTGATCCTCCTGGTCCTCGATCCCGTTCTCGGTGACGAAAATCGGCAGCTTGAATTTCAAGCCCCACTTCAGGGCTGCGAACATTCCCAGCGGCTCGTTGGCAAGCATGCCGCTGGGGCTGACCTGGCTGCCGGGCGGGAAGTGCGGCGTCTTAATCATTTCTTGCAGATTGGCCAGGTTGCCAGAAATATAGCCGCGGGTGTAATAGTTGATGCCCAGGAAATCATGGGTGCCTTTGGCTTCCGGGATGCGCCGCGACCACAGCGGGAAGCGCAGCCTGCCGCTGTGTATGGCAGTCGGGAAGAACTCGTTGAAGATACCGTCAGCCAGACCTGCAAACAGCCGCTGCAGCGGAGACCAGGAGCTGACCGGCTGAAACGGGAGGTAGTTGATCGCTATCCCGACCTGAGCTTGGGGCTGCAGCCGGTGTATGGCGTGGTAGGCTGCCGCATGCGCCCGGACAAGATTTGTCATCACCCGTCCCATGGCGGTGAGACTCTGCTTCCCCGGCGGCCAGATGCCAGCCAGATAGGCGCTCGCGTACAGCACATTCGGTTCATTGATCGTCACCCACAGGCTGGTGTATTCGCGCAGCGCTTCGACCACCCGCTCGACATAAGCCGAAAATCGCCCGACCACTCTCTCGTCTTCCCAACCCCCTTGCTCTTCCAGCCAGAGCGGGTCGCTGAAATGGTGCAGCGTAACCAGGGGTGTGATTTTGCGCTCGCGCAGTCCGCGCATCATCGCCAGATAGCGGTCGAGAGCCGTCTCATCCCAGCGGTCTGGCTCTGGCTGGATGCGGCTCCATTCGATCGACAGACGGTGGGCGTTCTGCCCGGCATTGGCGGCACGGTCGAAATCCTCACGCCAGCGACCACCCCACCAGTCGCAGGCTAATCCCGATTGATCGCCATTACGGATACGTCCGGTCTGCTGCTCCCATGCCCACCAGTTGTTGTTGACGTTATTCCCCTCTACCTGGTGGGAGGAAGTTGCTGTTCCCCAGAGAAACCCGCGTGGGAAGTGAAAGGTTGCCTGTGCCATGATCCTTCCTTGAACTGGTACTGGATTGACCTGGTTTCATCCGGTTGAGACGGATGTTCACCAGCCAGAGTATATTTTAGCCGTCCGGCGTTGTTTTTGCAAACTCGCGTTGGACAGGCCATCCACTGTTAAAAACCCGGAATCTCCCTCGATTGCGGGATGTAAATTATGCACTTAATGGTATCCTTATCCATATGAGCGAAGCATATATCATATCTGCTGTACGCACACCCGTGGGGATGGGAAAACCGGGCGGGGCGCTCTCCCACTTCCACCCGGTTGACCTGACCGCTCTGGTCCTGCAGGAAGCCCTAGGCAGAGCCGGGGTAAGCCCTGGGCAGGTGGATGATGTCATCCTGGGCTGTGCCACACCGATTGGCGACCAAGGCGCCAATCTTGCCCGCCTGGCGGTGCTCAAGGCCGGCTTCCCGCCGGATATACCCGCTGTGACCTTAAACCGCATGTGCGGGTCTGGACAACAATCCATACATTTCGCAGCCCAGGCCATCCTGGCCGGGGATATGGATATCGTCATCGCGGGTGGAACAGAGATGATGTCGCACCAGCCGATCGGCAGCGATTGGCCGGCTGAATGGCCGGCAGATTTCCCATACCCGCTGGTACATCAGGGAATCAGTGCCGAGATGATGGCCGAGAAATGGGAGCTGAGCCGGGATGAGCTAGACGATTTCAGCTACCGGAGCCACCTGCGCGCCATGGGAGCCATCCAGGACGGCTGGTTCGATGAGCAGGTCCTTCCTATCACCAGACCGGACCGGACGCAGTTTACGGTTGATGAAGGGGTGCGGATGCCGCCCAACCGGCAGAAAATGGCCGCTCTCAAGGCGGTATTCAAGGAGAACGGGGTGGTCACTGCCGGCAACTCCAGCCAGATCAGTGACGGTGCCGCTGCCCTGGTACTGGCCTCTGCCCGGGCAGTCGGGCGCTACAACCTAGACCCGCTGGCCCGCCTGGCAGCCCGCTTTGTCACCGGGTCGGACCCGGTGCTCATGCTGGATGGACCGATCCCGGCAACCCGGGAGGTGCTCCGGCGTGCCGGGCTGGCGCTCGAAGATATGGATGCCATCGAGATCAACGAGGCTTTCGCCTCTGTGGTGCTCGCCTGGGCCAAAGAGCTAGAGCCGGATATGGATAAAGTAAACCCCAACGGCGGCGCCATCGCCCTGGGGCACCCGCTGGGCGCGACCGGAGCCATCTTGATGACCAAACTGCTGCACGAATTGCTGCGCACCGGCGGCAGGTATGGGCTGCAGACGATGTGCATCGGGCATGGCATGGCAACTGCCACAATCCTTGAGATGACCTGAGGCAGGAAGCCCCCTGTGGCAGGAACCGGCCAAAATTCACCCCATAAGATCTATCTGGCTCTGGGCAGCAACCTCGGCGACCGCTCTGCAAACCTTGGAAACACGATCAGCGCTCTACCGACGGAGGTGGATGTCTTGAGGCAGTCACCGGTCTACGAGACACCGCCCTGGGGCTACCAGGATCAGCCGGCTTTCTTGAATATGGTGATCGAAGCACAGACTGACCTGCCGCCCGTGGACCTGCTGGTCTACCTGAAGGATCTGGAAGGGCAGTTGGGGCGCTTGCCCACCTTCCACTACGGGCCGCGGTTGATCGATATCGACATCCTGCTCTACGCCGGGCAGGTATTCAGCAGCCCCGAGCTGGTGATACCCCACCCCCGCATGAGCGAGCGTGCATTCGTCCTCGTCCCACTCGCCGACCTGGCTCCCAACCTGCAGCACCCGGTGGTCGGTGCGACGATCTCAGAGATCCTCGCCCGAGTGGATAGCAGGCAGATCACGCGCTTCGATTCCGGCGTGTAGATAACCTTCGTGCCTGCTCTGTCCGCTGGACAGGTTCAATTTTGATGGAAAATCGTATAAAATATATACCCGCTGACAATCAGGGAGATTCCGGGTAAGATTATCAGCGAAAGAGAGTATACCGGGAATAGGAGAAACAGCATGAACGATGTAGAAGTAAAACCTCTAAACTGGGAACCGGCCCCTGGCATTGGCTATACGGTCACACGCCGCTCTGACGGCGGTATGAATTTCGTCTTTTCCGATCTCTCAGCCGCGACGCTGGAACACTGGCGCGAATTTTCCCTGGACCATCTCTATGAATCCGACCGCCTGACCCGCAACCTGTACGATCTGCGAATGCTTAATGATTTACCCGACCTGGCAATCCAGTACGCAGTCGAGGTAAACAATGACCCGGCAGTGCGTAACATCCGCCTGGCAGTCCTCGCCAGTAATAATGAGGTAGTCCAGAAACTGCGCCAGATCGCCGCACTGACCACCCCGGGCGGGGTTGAAATGAGTTTATTCTCCAATATCGATGAAGCCGAGGCCTGGCTGAACAGACCGCTGACTTTGGTGGTTTAGACTGCTCGCCAGCTGCAATCCAGCACTGCACTGAACGATGCCGAATAACCAGGGATCAATGATCTTTGCGTCCAACCTGACACTCCGAGACCGGAAGCTCGTCTGGGGCTCCCGCACCTACGTAATGGGGATATTGAATATCACGCCCGACAGCTTTTCCGGCGACGGGCTGGTCGGGGCTGACCCCCTGGAAGACCAGCCGGAGAACGGGGCAGGTGTGCTCTCCCTGGCACTCTCGCAGGCGGAGAGATTCGTCAAGGCAGGGGTGGATATCCTTGACGTTGGCGGCGAGAGCACTCGTCCCGGCTCGCAGCCGGTCACCGAAGAACAAGAGATCGAGCGTGTGATACCGGTCATCCAGATGCTGGTGTCCCGCCTGGACGTCCCGGTCTCTATTGATACCTACCGGGCCGGGGTAGCAGAAGCCGCCATTCGAGCCGGGGCAAGCATGGTCAACGATGTCTGGGGGTTCAAGGCCGACCCCGACCTGGCAGGCCTAGCCGCCAGGCACAACGTCCCGGTTGTACTGATGCACAACCGCAGCTCTTGGGCAAATGCTGAGATCAAAGAACGCCTGGGAGGGCGGTATATCGGCATCCCATACGATGACTTGCTCGCCGACATCCAGCGTGAGCTGCTGGAAAGCGTCGAGATCGCCCGCGCAGCCGGGGTTACGGACGAGCAGATTATTCTAGACCCGGGGATCGGTTTCGGCAAAACCGTCGAGCAAAACCTCGAACTGCTAGACCGCCTGGATGAGATACGCTCCCTGGGATTCCCGGTATTGTTCGGTCCATCGCGAAAATCTTTTATCGGTTACACGCTCGACCTGCCGACCGAGCAGCGCCAGGAAGGCACCGCTGCCGCGGTGACGATCGGAATCGTACGCGGCGGTGACATCGTCCGAGTACACGATGTCGAGTATATGCTGCGGGTAACCCGGATGGCAGACGCAATTGTCCGGCGCGCAGCACAGCCTCTCTAGCAATTGCGTAAATCCTGAAAATGTAAGGAGATCTGAATGCCCAAAGATTATTTTGGTGCGAAAGGAACGCTGAAAACACCCCACGGCGATTATACGTATTACCGCCTGGAGAAGCTCGAAAAGGATGGCCTGACCAGGCTAGACCGGCTGCCATTCTCGATTCGCGTAATGCTCGAGTCTGTCCTGCGCCAGTGCAACGAAAATGAGATCACGCACAAGGATGTCACCAACCTGGCAGCCTGGAATCCCGGCACTGTTGAGCGCCCCGGTCTGCCCTTCCTGCCTGCGAGGGTGGTCATGCAGGACTTCACCGGCGTTCCGGCGGTGGTCGACCTGGCTGCCATGCGGGCAGCCATGGCACGTATGGGGGGAGATGCCAGTAAAATTAACCCCGTCGTGCAAGTCGACCTGGTGATCGACCATTCTGTGCAGGTCGATTTCTTCGCCAGCCCTGATGCACTGCAGCGTAACGCCGACCTGGAGTTCCAGCGCAACCGGGAACGCTATGAGTTCCTGCATTGGGGTCAAAAAGCATTCGATAACTTCCGTGTAGTACCACCCGCGACTGGGATCGTGCACCAGGTGAACCTGGAGTACCTGGCACAGGTCGTGCTGTCCAAGCAGGAGAACGGCCTGCCGCTAGCTTACCCGGACACCCTGGTGGGAACCGACTCACACACTACGATGATCAACGCTTTGAGCGTTGTCGGCTGGGGCGTGGGCGGCATCGAGGCCGAAGCCGCCATGCTCGGGCAGCCGATCGATATGGTCGCACCGGACGTCATCGGTTTCAAGCTGTATGGCAAGCTTCAGGATGGCGTCACTGCCACCGACCTGACCCTGACCGTGACCCAACTGCTGCGCCAAAGAGGAGTGGTAGAGAAATTCGTCGAATTCTTCGGCCCCGGGCTGGAGCACATGTCGCTGCCAGACCGGGCAACCATCGCCAACATGGCTCCCGAGTACGGGGCTACCATTGGCTTCTTCCCGGCAGACGAGGAGACGCTGCGCTACCTGCGGCTGACCGGGCGACCGGATGAAGTCATCCAGCGCGTGGAGCGCTATTGTAAAGAGCAGGGACTGTTCCGCACAGCCGATACCCCGGACCCCCACTTTACTGACGTGCTCGAGCTCGACCTGGGCACGGTAGAACCCAGCCTGGCAGGCCCCAAGCGCCCACAGGACCGGGAAACGCTAAAAGAGCTGAAAGCCTCCTTCCGCAGCGCCTTGACTGCCCCGGTCAAGGAGCGTGGTTATGCGCTTCAACCCGAGGCACTGCAGCGCAGCGGCGTTATGGGCACCAATGGCGGCACGGTGGAAATGAAGCACGGCGCAGTTGTAATCGCCGCCATCACTTCCTGCACCAACACCTCCAACCCCTCGGTCATGATCGGGGCAGGTCTGGTAGCGCAGAAAGCGCTCGCCAGGGGACTGACGGTCAAACCGTACGTCAAGACCAGCCTGGCGCCCGGTTCCAGAGTGGTAAGCGAATACCTGCAACATGCCGGGCTGCTGGAGCCGCTGGCGGAGCTCGGATTCAACGTGGTCGGCTACGGCTGCACGACCTGCATCGGCAACTCCGGACCGCTCGCCGGCGAGGTGGTCAAAGCCATCACCAGTGTAGACCTGGTGGCAGCCGCGGTGCTCTCCGGAAACCGCAACTTCGAAGGCCGCGTCCACCCATATGTACGTGCCAACTACCTGGCTTCGCCGCCGCTGGTGGTGGCTTACGCGCTGGCAGGCACGGTGGATATCGACCTGAGCAGCGAACCCATCGGCGAGGGCAATGACGGCGAACCAGTTTTCTTGAGCGATATTTGGCCCACGTCAGCCGAGATCCAGCAGGTGATCTCAACAGCAGTCAAACCAGAGATGTTCAGGAGTAAATACGCGAATGTATTCACCGGCAACCCCACCTGGAACGCCATCCAGGGTGGGGAGGGTGAACTATATACCTGGGAATCTGGCTCGACGTATATTCAGGAACCACCCTTCTTTATCGGGCTGGCACGCCAGGCGCCGGGGATCCAGGAAATCCACGGGGCGCGCGTCCTGGCGCTGTTGGGTGACTCGATCACCACCGACCATATCTCCCCGGCGGGGTCTATCCCGGCGGACAGCCCGGCAGGGCGATACCTGGTTGAACAAAGTGTGACAGTGCGCGACTTCAACTCATACGGCTCGCGCCGCGGCAACGACCGGGTGATGACACGCGGCACTTTCGCCAACATCCGTCTGAAGAACCGGCTGGCACCCGGCACGGAGGGCGGCGTTACCGTCCATTTCCCGGGTGGTGAGCAGATGAGCATCTACGAGGCAGCCATGCAGTACCGCAAGGAGGGCGTGCCGCTGGTCGTCCTGGCCGGCAAAGAGTACGGCACCGGCTCCAGCCGGGACTGGGCTGCCAAGGGCACTCTGCTGCTGGGGGTGAAAGCCGTGATCGCCGAATCATACGAGCGCATCCACCGCTCCAACCTGATCGGTATGGGTGTGCTGCCGCTGCAGTTCATGCCCGGAGAGAACGCTGACACACTGGGGCTGAGTGGTCAGGAACTCTACCATATCGAAGAGTTGGATGAGAACCTGCAGCCGCATAGCCGGGTGACCGTGCGTGCGGAGCGCCCGGATGGCAGCCAGGTGGTTTTCAGAGTTATCGCCCGGCTGAACACAGCCATCGAAGTGGGGTACTACCGCAACGGCGGCATCCTGCACAGCGTGCTGCGCAGCATGCTTTGATAGAAAAACGGGGACTATTAGACGGGCGATGCCCTTCCAATAGCCCCTGTATTTTTTTAAGCCTTGTGGTTTATTGACAAGCCATCTGACCTGAGGTATATTCCAGACGCCCGGGTGGGTCCGGCGCGGCAGAACCCTTCGAACCCTGTCAGGTCCGAGAGGAAGCAGCAGTAAGGAGGAAATTCTGGGTGCCGCCGGGTTGCCTGCCCGGGTACTTCTTTAAATAGATGATGGATGGGCTGAACAGCCCATCCATCACAGACTATCCTACGATCTGCATAATTCCTAAATCATTTATACAATTCCAGCATAGCGGGTTTGCTGAACTGCTCCGGTTCGCTGAAGATAACCTCGATATCCGCTGTTCCCGATGCTTTGACGTTCAGCCCGATAAACTGTGAATGATAAGCGGCTATTCCGCCGGTTCCAGAAAATTCTATTGTAGATGCTGGTGCATATACCGTCCCTTCAAAATATGAATCTGAAGTGCCGTTCAGGGTGATCGGGTTCGAATTGCTGGGGGGGATATAGATCAGCACACCGGGCAATGCCGGGCTCGGGTCTGGTTCCCTGGGAGGCGCATCGATCTGGACGGTTACCGTACCGTTGATATTCATATCTCCATTCAGCATAACAATCGTTACGTCTTGTCCGGCAAAGGTACCATTGCCATTCAGGCGCAGATTGCCGGTGACACAATACAGACCCGGTGAGAGCGGGCTCAGTGCTTCCAGCTGGTTGCCGGTACCGTTCCAAGCGCTGGGGTGAGAACAGTCCGGAGCCGGGATATCATAAGACCCGGGCGGTAAGGGATCTGTCGGCTGAGGCGCGGGAGAAAATTGGCCGGGATTCTGGACCTGCCCTCCGTAATTTATGGTGCCATTGGTAACCTGAGTAGTCCCTGAGCCTCCGTTCACCTGCAGGCAGCCATTTGAGAATATACCACCGCCGTTTACATAGGTGTTTACATTCCCGCTAAATCCGGCTCCGTTTTCATTCCCCTGGCAGTTCGCCGGGTTCAACGCCACGATGGCGTGACCGTATGCCGCCGGGCTGCGCGGACGCACGCGGGTGATCGCCTCCACGGTGTTGCGCATCAGGCCGCTGAAGACAAAATGAGCAAATGTAGTTTCGGTATTTTTGGTGACCATGGTTTTGATATCGATATACTTATCCTGCCAGCCACCATGGTCATCAATGCCGCATTCCGTTATGACACCGTGCTGGTCAGAGATATCCACATCGAGGGTGTAATCATTGTCCGCAGCCCGGTTGATGGCGGATAATTTTGCTCCTGGGTTATTCGGGTCATTGCTGTTCTGAGCATTAATCACAGCAGTAGAGCTGCAGGTGAAGTTACCGTATACCACACCATGGTTCTCCATGTACAGGGCAGCAGCCCCACCCCCGGCGAGGGAGGCGGCATCCGAGCCCATTTGGGCATGGCGCCGGTCTGAATACGTCATACCACCATCGACTGCCAGGGCAGCAAAACCGAATAAGACCACCACACCCAGCACCAGCAAAATCATCGCCTGACCGCTCTCAGATGAGTGTCGTTTCTTCATTGCCTACCTCCATCCAACTACACATTATTACGGGCACTTCGGGCTTAAGATCGTATTCTCAGCAGAAGCATGAATATCTACCGTCTGCGATCCGAGAAATGACCCCACGAAAGGCATCGTCAGCGGGAAATCGTTATAAACTACGATCACCTCAATAGCATTACCTGTGCAGGCACTGCCGGAGATATTCACCTGGATATCGAGCGGCGAGGGAGACTCCCCCGGGCTTTCCAGGCTCTGCAGCATGGTCGAGCTGCCGTACACCCGGTTTTGGATGGTGCTGGTCTCAGTGGGGTTCAGCGAACCATAGGCTGCACCCTCTTGAGCGCCATCCCGCAGTGCCATATAAGTGAACAGGCCGCGGCCCAGATCGACCAGCCCGGCCAGCAGGACCAGCACAAAAACTAAGCCTACCGAGAATTCCACCAGGCTTTGCCCACGTTCAGTTGATGTTTGATTGATCTTTTTCATGGCTCAATGGCCTCCCTTAGCTGCAATGTCAATGTTAAGTATTAATTCTGAATGGAAGGCAACTGGACCTGCCAGCTTCCGTCGTACGGAGCGTTCCCAAACCCATAGGAGTTGGTATTGATCAATGGTTCACTTCCCAGTCCGGTTGCGAAGACCATCGGCGGTGTTGCAATCGACCCATTCTCATCGATCAGAGTATAGGAGAGATAGTCGCTCTGCTCAGCATCACCCCATGTCAGCGCTGCATGTCCGCTGTCGTCCATCGTCACCGATACAACACCTGCTTCACGGCCTTTAGGCGTTGCCAGGCTGTGCGGTCCGCTGGTAACGTTAACAGCCTGGCTGTCTAACAGAACGTACTGCACCTGCGCAGTTCCGGTCAGGTTCCAGCCAAAAACCACATTTCCACCAGACGTGAAGACACCATCCGGTGTTGACCCTTTGCTGCCGGCGATCATGGTTTGGCTTTTTACCAGGCTACCGGCCGAATTTAATACGACATAGGCCGCGGTAGATATATCGTCCTGGGGATCATCCGGATCCCCAGGGTCGCTCACTATGTACATTGCGATCGCCCGGCTGCCCGGCAGTGCAACCAGCGCCGGTGTGGTGTAGCGCACCTCTCCCGGCACACTGGTGGTCAAGGCTGTGATCGGGAATACCTGAATCCCGTACTGGTCGTATACCGCATAGTACATATCTGATGAGCTGCCTGCCGTATGGTTGCGCTCATCACCCCACACCAGTACAAAGCGGTTATCTTCGGTCGCCATAATTCTCGGAGCCAGGAACAGCGGCATGTCATAGTCATCTCGACCCCGCCATAAATTGTTCTGGGTCAGATTCATAGGAGCGACCTGTGTGTTGCCATCCGAATCCAGGATCGCAAAGTATATATTCTGATTGATCTTTTGATCTGCATCTCTGCTGAGCGTACGCACCCACAGCGCGCCAACGCGACCATTTAAAGTGGAGGCAAGGGAGAGGAACCGGTCAGCGGTATCATAAGTAGCCTGGGAGTTATCGGTGAGCACCGTTACCGGCTTCAAAACCACCCCAAAACGATTCAGGATCGTGTATTCCAGATTGGCCATCATGCCGGTGTTGTGTTCCCAGGTATAGATGTAGTTCTTATCCGGCAGGGCGACCAACGACAGGTTGCTGCCGGTAAACTGCTGCCCCTGGTTCAGATTTGTGCCGTATAGATTTTCTTTCCAGATCAATCGCACATTCGGCCCGACCATCAAGTCCAGCGAAGCCTGAGCAAAGGGCGCCGGTATGGCGACCTGCAGCTGGATCGGTGCATTCTTGTTGGTATTTTGCGATGAAGCTGCCGTCAATATAGGGGCAATATAATCCCCGACCATGGCAGCGTCCGGTGCGGTTACTCTGACAACCACCTGGACCTCAGCCCCCGGGGCCAAGCTGCCTGTATCCACAATCCCATCCCCATCTGTATCATTCAACGGGGTCTTACCATCGCTATCAAGCAATGTGAGCGACCATCCGGGAGACATCGCCGAAACCTTCAGATCAAACACATCCGGCTGAGATATGTTCCCGGTATTGCGGACTGTGAAATCCAGGCTTGTTTGATGCTTAAATGTAAATGCGCTGCGGTAATCCGGATACACTTTTGCACGCCACTCCGGTACGGCGGGCCGGGTAATCTTGATCGCCTTTGATACGCTCAGACCAGGCGCATTGTGCAGATAGAGCAGCCCGTCCACACCATGCTCATCTTCGATCCCCACGGTTGCCTGGTCAATCACCCCGGCGAGGTCGTGGTATTGGAACAGGATATCGCCATTCTCATACAGGACAACCTCGAATGTCAGTAACTCCTGACTTCCCAGGCGGGCGATCTGGTACCATTCAACGGAGAAGAATTGCCCGATGGTATCTGTGCCCATTTTGTAGAATACCTTGCTGATCTTCTGGCTGCTGTTATCCACCAGCATGATCAGGTCATCCCAAAAGGGCGTGACAAAATTGTTGGGATAAGTATCCCGCGGCATGGGACTGTTTACATATAGGTCACTGGCTTCCCCAAAGGTCAGCATGCCGTTGGTGCTGATATACAGCTCTGAGTAGACGTTCTCATAGAACTTGAAGCCAAAACCCATCCTGATCGGTCCAACTGTGTCGTCATCTCGGGAGGAAAATTCCGCCTCTGTCCCGCCAGAGGTCAAATCTTTCCAGGCTGGGGTTAAACTGTCATCGTAGATATAGCCGTAGCGATCTGCCTGGGCTATCACGCTTGCCGGGACCGGCAGTTGGTAGATTGAGCGGTCGATCTTAGCCGTGGGATCACCAGGAGCAGGGGGCAGCTCTGCCCCTGGCAGCGGGCTGGGAGTCAGCTCGCTGGCGCTGGCAGAGAAAACAGTCGCAAAAGCCAGTGCAAAAGTGAGTAAGAATTGTCTCATTTTCATGGGTTTACTCCACTGGCATCACTGGATAAATGGATAGTCGATGCTGATCACCTGGCAATATGGGCGATCGAAGGTCAACTCGATATGGTAGACCCCGGTAGACATCTTGCCATTGAAGGTCAGCGTCAGGTCTTCCTGCGCCTGGCTGAATGTACCGAGCCAACCTGGGTTGCGTGTTATAGATGGCGGCAGCCAGGATTGACCTGAGGGAGGCGATTCATCGATGCCGACGAAGGTGATCGATTTCAGCGGGTTGTTGCCGGTGGTTGGCCACTCCACATAGATCTGGGTCACACCGATCGGCACACTGTAGTCTGGATAGGTCACCGTCCAGCGCATTTTCTTATTGTTGGGGTCAACCTGCGCTATCAAAGAACCCTGCGGGCAGGATGGAGTCGGAGAAGGTGTATAAGTATAAGTAGGGGTGGGCGTGCTGGTAGGGGTGGGCGTATTCGTCAGAGTGGGTGTCATTGATGGACCAAGGGTCGCTGTGGGTGTACTGGTAGAAGTGGGTGTGTTTGTCGCAGTGTTGGTAGGCGTGGCAGTATTGGTCGGTGTTGCGGTATTGGTCGGTGTAGGCGTGATTGTAGGCGTGGATGTATTAGTCGGGAACGGCGTTGGAGGTGTCCCCACGATGGTTACATCCTTTATGATGGTACGAGAGGTGGTTGAAGAAATTGGAAATGCCGGCAGGTTGACCAGGGGTACGATAGGCTGATAAGGGGCTGTTACCGAAACGATAATACGATCTGCACCATGAACAGCATTCGGGTCAAGTGCAGGGCAGGATGTTGCAAACACCGTAGTGTCCGGACCATGATCATAATTAATGGTTATGTCATTTTGCTGAACGGTGACCAGGCTGCCGACACGTATGGCGGAAGCCATAATGCCAGTGCAATCCTTGAAATGCGGGATATTTCCACCTACATTTCCTGCAGCCGCCCCGTAGCGGGCTGCCTCCCGGCTGGCAGTGGAAACCGCGCTATAGATGAACAGCAGGCGGCCGGCTTCGATAAGCCCCAAAATCACCAACAGCAGAAGCGGCAATATCAGGGCAAACTCAACCATGCCCTGAGCCTTCTCCTGTGGGTTATTTTTTGGTCTTAAGAATAAATCAATCCTTGCCATATCCACCTGCTTTCATCAATATTTATTGCCTTTTTACCTGTTTGTACACAATAAATTGTGATGAATAGCACAAAAAAACAGCGTAGCCGCTCATCACAATAAACGTAGCTATGCCTATTTTGTTACAGTTTGTTGTAAAAAGGCGTAAAAATGCCGTTAATTTTGTCTTAACATTTCGCCCTTGCTAAGGCATTCTCTGATTGCTGCGATCACCTAACAAATCTGATATTACCGGTCATTGGGTGGCTTAACAGGTCTGCGGGTAGGTACAGGCAGGTCTTTGTCTTTGTCTTTGTCTTTGTCTTTATCTTTGTCTTTCTTCGGCTTGGGAGTTTTTGTTGGCTTGGGAGTCTTGGTCGGTTTGACATCTTCATCATCTTCAACCGCGACAACCGTAAGCTTTGCTGTCGGGGTAGTCGTAACCGTAAGCTCAGCTACAGGTGCAACCAGGGTGGTGGCTGCCATACTGGGAATTGCCGATGGCAGTGCAGTCGCAGTGGCGGTTGGGGCAATGGTCGCAATGGCGACTTCTTCCTGGGTAGCAATTGGGGTCAGGGATGCAGGCAGTACGGTTGGCGTATAGATAGCAATCGCCGGCAGGGGGATATCTGCCACGGTTTCCTCTAGCAAATCCACAACACCCGCCGACACCAGCAGCACCCTCTCGATCTGCTCTCCAACCCCCTCCGAGGCCGTCTCTGCCAGAAGCTGGAACAGCCCAACATCCCTTTCCATCATCGCATGCAGGCGGATCGCGAGCTGGTTCGCCCGCTCCTGGTCGGTTCCCTGCACAGCGATCATGTGCCGGATCGCCTGGTTGATGTGCTCCTCGTACATCACAACCACTCCAGGGATTTCTTCCTGCCGGTTGGCGGCGACCAGCGCCTGGATCTCCTCCAGCCGCCGCTGTGCGTAGCGGATGTGTAGCTCCACCTTTTCCGCCTGGTCGCCCGCCAGCGCCAGGCTGGCATTTTCCATTACGATCTTCACCCCGTATAATGGGTCTCCCGGCAGCGAACTCTGCGCTCCCCGTGCAACCCCTGCGCTGCCTGCTACCATCGCCAAAGCCAGCACGAGGACTACTGCATACTGGAATGCAAGCCGCCGCTGCGTGGTGAGCACCTGGAAGAATTGTCCGAGCGCGATAACCCCGCGCGAGTAGACAGGCACCGCCCTGTCTGCCTGCTCCTGCCGGACCTGCTCCAGCACCCGCCGCCGAGAAGCCCTGACAAACCCAGGCCGCGGGTCCAGCGTCGCCCTGCGCACCCGGAGCCATAGCGCAGTCTCCAGCAGCGGGCGCAGCTCGTCCGCCCGGTTGGGATGCTGTTCCAGAATCCCTTCCAGCGTGGCCTGCCCGCTCTGGATCTGCTCCAGGCTCTCCTGCAGGATCAGCTCGATGTCGCCCTTGTGCGCAGACATATAACTACCTATTGACTTCCTTCAAGTACCACTCGCAGTGCTGCCAGCGCCCGGTGCTGCAGCACCCGTATCGCTCCCGAAGTGCGCCCCATGACCTCCGCCGTCTCATCCGGCGAGAGACCAGCAAGGAACCGCAGCTCCAGAACGGTCCTATAATCATCTCGCAGCTGCTCCAACTTCGCCCTCAGTTCCTCCCGCTCCGAATTAGACAATGCTGACTCCCCTGGTCCTGGACTGTGATCCGGCAGCGACAGATCATCGATGGACACCTGACCTTTTACCTGCCCTGAGCGCCGGTAGTGGTCGATCAGGGCGTTGCGTGCTATGCTGAACAGATATGCCAGAAATGGCACCCCTTGCTCACGGTAGTTGGGCAGCGATCTCCAGACCCTCAAGAAGACATCTTCAGTGATATCCTCGGCATCCAGGCGGTTGTTCACACGCCCAAACAAATAAAGAAATATCCGGTCGGCATACCGCTCGTATAATATCCCGAAAGCCTCGGTATCACCGTCCTTTGCAGCCAACAGCAGTTGATGGTCATCGTCTGGTTGATTGTCGTCAACAAGTTGATTGTCGCCATCGGATAGATTACCGCCGACCTCATCAAACTCAGACATCAACGCTAACCTTAATAACGAACCCCTTCATAAATTGTTACGAAATTCATTATCGCCTTTACCCAACCTTAATAATAGAGGACTTACACAGTTGGTAGGGAGGGTAGTGAGCATTTTTCCCGAACTGTGTAACTCCTATAATAATATAAGTTGGGCAGTTTGGAGAATATGGAATGGTCCAGGCGGCTCCGGCGTTGTATGAATCCCAGAACTACCTTATCCCGAATTCATATTGGATAGTTGGCTTATGGAAGGGAGCCCGGAGGAGGAGGCAGCGGCGTAGGGGTCTCGATGGGCTCGGGCGTGATCTGGGTCGCGGTCGGAGTATCGGTCGGCGACGATGTCGGCGACGATGTCGGGGAAGGGACAGTGGTAGCCGTGCTGGTGTAGGTTGGCGTGGTTGTAACCGTCGGGGTGTGGCTTGGTGAAGCTGTCGGGCTGGCAGACGCAGTCAATGTCTGGGAGGGCTGCGCCGTGGATGTCATCGTTGCGCTAGGTGGTGGAGTATGGGTGGGCACCTGAGTATTCACTACAGGCATCGTTGCCGTCGGCTGGCGGTCTGGCTTGCGCTTCGGTGTTGAGCTCGCTGAAGGAACCGGCGTCAGGATCACCCGCTCCGTCGGTGTCGCACTCCAGGCTGCAGTCGCCGGGGTAGTTGGCGAGGCTGCCCGAGTAGGAGCAGGAGGCGGGAGAGGTGTACCCGTCGCGGCCGGGATCGGTGTGGGATCTAGGGCAGCTGGCGTATTCCCAGGCTCCGTGGAGGGCACGGAGGTCGGTGTGGCGGTGAAGATCGGCGGCAATGGGATATCTGCCACGCTGTTCCCCAACAGATCGACAATCCCCGCCGATACCAGCAGCACACGCTCGATCTGTTCTCCAACTCCCTCTGAAGACGTCCCTGCCAACTGCTGGAGCAGGCTGATATTCCTTACCAGCATGGCATGCAAGCTTAATGCCAGCTCGTTCGCCCGTCCCTGGTCCAAGCCCTTTACGGCGAGCATATACCGGATCGCCTGGTTGATGTGCTCCTCGTACATCACCACCGCATCTGCAATCTCATCCAGCCGGTTCTCAGCTGCCAAAGCCCGGATCTCATCCAGCCGCCGCTGTGCGTAGCGCATGTGCAGCTCCGCTCTGGCCGCATGGTCCCCCTGAAGCGCCAGACTGGCATCTTCCATTGCGATCTTCACCCCGTATAATGGCTCTCCTGGCAGTGCAGAGCTCGCCATTCGTCCTACCCCGGCCCCCCCTGCCACCAACCCAGCCGCCAGTATAATGACCACCGCCATCTGGAACGCCAATCGCCGGGCGGTCAGTCCCTCGAAGAACTGCTTAATTACACTCACCCCGCCTAAATACAAAGGCTCAGACCTGGCTGCCTGCTCCTGCTTGATCTGCTCCACCAGACGCCGCTGTGAGGCCGCCACAAATCCCGGCCGCGGGTCCACGGTTGCCTTGCGCATGCGGAACCACAGCGCAGTCTCCAGTAGCGGGCGCAGCTCGTCCGCCAGGTCAGGATGCTGTTCGAGCACCCCTTCCAGCGTCGCCTGCCCGCTCTGGATCTTCTCCAGGCTATGCTGCAGGATCAGTTCGAAGTCTTCATTGTGCGCAGACATGATTACCTGAGACTCCCGTCAAGCATCGTCCGCAGCGAGGCCAGCGCCCGGTGCTGCAGCACCCGAACCGCTCCTGGCGTGCGCCCCATGACCTCCGCCGTCTCGTGTGGTGATAGTTCGCTCAAAAATCGCAGGACCAGCACAGTCCGGTAATCATCGCGCAGCTGCTCCAATGAGGCGCGCAGCTCTTCACGTTCCAGACTGGATAATGCCGATTCCCCAGGCCCGGGACGGTTATCACGCAGTGACATATCATCGATCGACACCTGCCCCTTAACCGGGTTCGAGCGCCGGTAGTGATCGATCAGGGCATTGCGCGCGATGCGAAACAGGAACGCCAGGAACGGCACGCCCTGCTCGCGGTAGTTGGGCAACGATCTCCATACCCTCAAGAAGACGTCTTCAGTGATGTCCTCGGCATCCAGGCGGTTATCCAGATGCGAGAACAGGTAGCGGAACACCCGGTCGGCGTACCGCTCGTACAGCCTGCCAAACGCCTCGGCATCCCCGTCCTTAGCTGAACTCAGCCACTGACGGTCTTCAATGCGTTGGAGATCTTCAAGATCCTGATGATCTTCAACACCAGGCGAATTGGACATCAAAAATTACCTTCTTGACGTATCATAACAAATTTTCACTGGGTTATCACGATGATACACGCGCTAGCAATGATATCAAACAATCCAGATCGAATCCCTTACAGGATCGAACTTTTCATAATTGGAAGGTTAGTACAGAAAAACAGGCAGGTCTTTTACGACCTGCCTGTTGGTAACAGAATTTTATGTGCAGGGGGCTAAATTAGTTTCCGCCTCCGTTGCCACCTCCATTGCCACCTCCGTTGTCGCCACCAGAGCTGCCACCATTGTCTGAGCCGCCTCCATTATCAGAACTGCCGCCATTATCATTGTCACTGGAGTGGTGGTCATCCCGGACGTTGGTTGGTCCACTGCTATTCCCATTGTCGCCACCAGAACCCGGATCAGGAGGTGTCTCGGAGCCACCATCCTCCCCACCAGGTCCGGGGCCAGCTCCTGGGCCTGCATCCGGACCGGGCTGATAATGGTCTCCAGCAGGACCGTATGGACCATACTGCATCCCGGGTGTATCCGTAATTGGAACCGTTCCGGTGATCGTGCCTGATATACCAAAGTGGTTTTGGAATTGATGCTGATACTGGAACTGGTTCTGGGTGCCAAACGTCCCGGTCACAGGCAGAGTGCCAGTGATCGTGCCCGATATACCCTGGTGATACTGAATCTGGTGCTGGAACCCGTGCTGAAACTGATGCTTGAACTCCTGGGGGTCCTGTAGACCCAGCATTAGCAGCCCCAGTTGTTCGCGGATAACCGCTTGCACACGATGCTGAGTCATAACACCCTGACCCGGGTTCTTGAGCTGCACCTGCTCCATGATCCGCAGCTGCTGGTACGCCCTGAGCTGGATCATCGCCATGTACTTGACCATATTTTCATCGTCAAGCCCGGCCGCGACCTTCAGGGTATTTTCCATCTGCTGCTGGAAGCGCTCCTGCACCTCCTGAGATACTGGTTCGCCTTTCGACAACAATGCCGCTATCTCATCCACGCGCTGGTCGGCAAAATTGAGCAGTAAGTTAATCTGCCCCTCCGGGTCTGCAGCCAGATTCAGGCGCAGCTCCTCTGTATAGATCTTGACAGGGTAAAGTGCCTGGTCAGGCAGGCTCTCCTGAGCAGCGTAGGCGGTGGCTCCTGCCCCGCCGAACACAACTGCTACCGCCACTACCAATGCTGTCAGTATGCTGAACATTCGAACACGCTCCTTTCTTCTAAATGGGTTAATAATTCCTGAAATCCACCCATTAAGACGCCGAAAGGGCGTTTCGGATACGGGTACTGGCGGAGAAATCTCTGCAGAGAGCACTTCTGCTTTTGCCAGGAAAGCCTTTCGCCCGGCAGCCAGGCCATGTTGACTGAGCTGCGGCATCTGGCGCAGCGGCTCGAGCAGCTCATCGAATTCCCTTCTCATTTCATCATCCTGCAAGTTCATAATACTTCTTCCTTCATCAAAATCCGCCTCATACTCCTCAATGCGCGGTGCTGCAGAGCTTTCACGGCACCGATTTGTTTATCGACTGCTGCGGCGATGTCTTTGTTCTCCCAATCCTCTAGATACTTCAGCACAACCACCTGGCGTTGATCGGGCGTCAGCAGGCGCAGGGCATCCCGCACCCTTTCTGCTTCGGCTTGCTTTGCCAGAACCTGCTGCGGGTCAGCGCCGGGATTATGCTGCCTGTCCGGTTCCAACGGCAGCGATGGCGGTGGCTGGCGGCGGTAGTAATCTGTGATCCAGTTATGCGCAACCCGGTACAGATATGCCTGCAGGTAGCGCTCGGGTCCTCGCCCACCCTTCAAGACAGTCAAGAAACGATCGAAGGTATCGGCTACGCAATCTTCCGCCAGATCCTCATCGCCCACCAAGCGCATTGCATAACGATACAATCCCGGACTGTACTTGTCATAGATTTGGGCAAGAGCATCGAGATCGTAGTGCTGTGCTCGCTGCAGCAATGATTGTTCGGTTGTCATTTCTCCACCAGTTATGACGCCAGATCAGACAAAAAGATACGGCCTGAGATTAATTCTCTGTTAGAATCATATGCCGTGCCGGGAGCACCGTATGGCTGTGAATTTCAATTCCTCACAACTTTCGAGAACTCCCACCCTGTCAACTGCGATGGCTGATCGTCGCATGTAAATTGATATACCATTATTATATAGTTTGAATCACGGTGAGGGCAATATTCCCCCATCTTTCTTAACCAATCTGCAATCTCGCGCAGTTAATTTGCTCCGGCTATTCTCCAGCAGAGGTGCCCAGGAAGGCTACCTGGCGGGCATCGACCAGGGAGTCATCAGCTTGGCAAACTTCCTAGCGACCATCATCCTGGCTCGCAATGTTGATCCAACTCAGCTGGGGGTATATGGGGTTGGCTTTGTTACTTTACGCCTGGTCCGGTCGGTACAAGAGGGCATCATCATCCAGCCGCTGAACGTTTACGGCGCCGGGATGGACAAGAACGAATTCACAGCATACGCAACCAGCACCAGCCTCGTACAAATCGGACTGGCATCAGCAACCGCCCTTGTCGTTTATATCAGCGGTTGGGTGCTCACTCTGCTCGGCAACGATACTGCCGGGCCAACACTTTATTCTTTGTGGTTCGCTTTTCTGGCCTGGCAGCTGCAGGAATACATACGCCGCATGCTGTACACGCGCGGCCATGTATCTCAAGCAGTGATCAATACCGTAATCGCCAATGCAGTTCGTCTGGGATTGATGCTCTGGTGGGCAGGTCAGGGGACGCTGAGCGGTATCGCCGGTCTGGATGCGATTGCCTGGGGCGCGTTCGCCGCGCTGGTCCCGGGGCTTTGGTTTACCCGCCCATATTGGACGCGACAATATGCCAGTCTGCGAGAGACCTGGGAACGCAACTGGAACTTTGGACGCTGGGTATTGGGGGGTGGCATTGCCAGCTGGATCTCGGTCGAATTTTACCCTATCCTCACGGCAGGCATGGTCAGTTTTGCCGCAGCAGGTGCGTACCGCGCCCTGCAGAACCTGGTTGCTCCCATCCATATACTCCTGCGTGCAACGGATACCTTTCTTACGCCGCGTGCTTCCCGCCTATACACCCAGAACGGTGAGCAAGCGCTGGAACGCACCATGCGGCTGGTCTATATCCTGGCTGGGATCCCTACCTTGCTGTTCCTGGGTCTGGCGGTGTTATTCCCCGAGCAGCTACTCGGACTGCTGTATGGGGACACATACCTGGAATACAGCAATGGGATCATCTTAATGGCAGCCTTTTACGGCCTGCTGTTCGCCTATTGGCCTTTACAGACAACCCTGAAGGCCGCGCGTGTTTCGCGGCCTATCTTTATCGCCAACCTGCTGGCAATGACCTTGATGTTCAGCGCGGGGATATGGATGATCTTTCGCTGGGGTGTCTACGGCACGATCGCCGGTCAGGCGCTGAACGCACTGGTGGTTAATATCGTCCTGTGGAGCGCCTGGATTTCCCTGAAACGCAATCTGCCGTCCGAGAAGGACCCCTGACGCTAAGAACTCCCCCAGCGCAGGTATTCACGCGGCAGCCTGCCGTTCCAGCCGCTCTTCCAGCGGTACCAGAAAGTGATCAGAAATGCCAATACCAGTAGTTTGATATCGAATCCCAGGCTTGTATGCTGGATATAAATCCGGTCGAAGCGGAGTTTCTGCCGGGGTGTGAGGTAGTAATCCCCCGCCACCTGGGCCAATCCGGATAAACCAGGCGCTACCCGGTGACGCACTGCATACTCCGGCATCGTTTCCAGATATTCATGCACCAGAACCGTGCGCTGGGGTCGCGGACCGACGAAACTCATCTCGCCCTTGAGGATGTTGATCACTTGAGGCAGCTCGTCCAGAGCGGTTTTCCGCAGCAGGCTGCCGATGGCCAGAACGCGTTCGTCGGCATGGCTGGCGAGCACCGGCCCGGTGTTCGATTCTGCGCCAAGCACCATGGTGCGGAATTTATACTGGTGAAAGTTTGCTCCACCCTTGCCCACCGAATTCTTCACAAACAAGATCGGACCAGGATCTTCCAGCCACAGCAGGAACGTCATTACCAGCCAGATCGGGATGGAAATTAACATCCCGCCTGCTGAGAGCAGGATGTCGAAGATGCGTTTACCAGCCGGGATTTCAGGCACAACCCCGATAATTCCCTTGTGACGCTGGTGCACTTCGTCCTGGATGCGCTTGGAAGGCGGCGAGTTGTTCTCCCATAAACCCTCGATGATGCTGGTCGCCAGCAGTCCCCCGGCGAACGCACCGCCGCTTGCAGCCAGCAGCCAGACCACCTTCGCCTGGCCGTCCATCGCCGCGGTCACCAGCCACACAGTTAGATAAAGAAGGCTGGGAATCAAGAACGCCAGGCGGTAGCGCCAATCCCTGCGTACGGGCATCAATGAGAGGATGCGTTCGATAAGTATCGCCAGGATCGTGTAAAAAACAAACAGGAACAGACTCCCCCCTGCGGGCGGCTGTTCAGCCCGGATCATTTCGGTCCCATACCACACGGCGAGGAGCAGGGCCGCAAGCAGGCACAGCGCACCGAGCACACTGCGCAGTACAAGCCAGGATGTTGAACGTGAGCTGTTCCTTGATATTCTGAACGGGTGTTTGATCATCGTAATACCGCTGAATTATACCTCAGCACTGTTTATAGCCGCTGGATACCATCCTGCTCGCCGGCTGATGATATAATCACGCCGCTTATGAACACACAAAAAGGCAAATGGATCGCCATCCTGGGCGCAGTGCTTGTTGCAACATTGCTGATCTCAGGATATCTCGCTTACCCGCGGCTCAGCGACCGCTGGACGGCTCCATTAGGGCCAGACCTGGGCATGCCCACCCGCACGTCCTTCCCGGAATTTGCAGCGGCTGTCGTAAATGCCACAGCGACTTCGATTTCGACAGAGGAGAAGCAGGAACAGCCAACCGGACAGGAAAGTAAGCCTTCACCCACCCCTGCGGCCAGCCCGGTACCGTCGCCTTCAGCAACACCCAGGCCGGAACCTGTCTGCGGAGGTCCGGAGACTATGACCATCCTGGCTGTCGGCGCGGACAGCGGGCCGGACTATCTTTACGGTCTGGCGGATGTCATACGTATCGTGCGGGTGGATTTTGTAACCCCCAAAGTGACCGTGTTATCCATGCCGCGCGACCTGTGGGTGGAAATACCCGAGATAGAAAACCCCTACGGCATCACTCACGGGAAGCTAAACCAATCCTTCTTCTACGGCAGCCCAGGGATGGGCTATTACGCCGGACCGGGTGGTGGACCAGGGTTGCTAGCCCGCACGTTATACCAGAATTTTGGTCTGCTGGTCGACCACTATGGCGCGGTCGATATGCTGACTTTTGTCAGGGTAGTCGATGCAGTCGGGGGGATCGATCTGTATCTGCCATACGATGTAGATGGGCGACCGATCGATGACAAGACAGAAGACATGGGCTATTTCTACGCCGGACAGCGGCACTTCAACGGCGACCAGGCGCTGCGTTTTTCCCGCATTCGCAAGAAGTACAACGACTTCACCCGCATGGATCACCAGAACATGGTCATCTGCGCATTGAAAGAGAAAGTCACCAGCCCTGCTGTTCTACCGAAAGTACCGCAGATCATTGCCGCTTTCCAGGACTCCGTGCTGACCGATTTAAGCCTCGAACAGCTCACCCAGCTTGCCTGCCTGGCGCCGAAATTGAAGCGAGAGAACCTGCTCTTCACCAGCCTGCCCGAAGAGAAAATGAGCCCGGGGCGGGTGTACAGCCCGCAGCAAAAAGACCAGGTATTCATTATGGACGCGGATTTCGATGTGATCCGTGATTATTTGGCGCAGTTCATGGCAGGTACCTGGCCTTCCGAGCCGAATGAACCCACCTGCCCATAGATAGTTCCTTTGATGACCGGCTACCATCAAACCGGGGGAATTGAGTGGAGATGAATGACCTGCCCCCACTGGATGTTCCCGCCCTGCTAAGGCAGTACGGGCTGCACCCGGACCGCAAACTGGGACAAAACTTCCTTATCGATATCCATGGGCTGCGCAAGGTCATCGCGGCTGCTGAGATCGATCCAGCTGAATATGTGCTTGAAATCGGTTCGGGTCTTGGGAACCTGACCCGTCTGCTGGCGCGAGCTGCCAGTAGGGTAGTCACGGTAGAGATCGACACCCGCTTGATCCCGCCGCTGGAAGCAGTGCTGCAAGATCTTGATAATGTGCACCTCATCCAGGGGGACATTTTAAACCTGGACCCAGCCAGCCTGATGGGCAGCCAGCCATACCTGGTTGTGGCCAATATCCCATACTACATCACATCAGCTTTGATCCGCCACCTGCTTGAATCGCGACCTCATCCAAAGCGGCTGATCCTGACTATACAGCGCGAGGTGGCAGAGCGGGTCTGTGCGGCACCAGGAGAGATGAGTCTCCTGGCGCTGAGCGTTCAGGTCTACGGTCACCCGGTAATCAGCTCCCGCATCCCCGCAGGCGCATTCTACCCGGCGCCCAGGGTTGATTCGGCGGTTATCCGGGTCGACTTATACCCGGAGCCGCAGATACCGGAGGCCCGGTTGAACCTATTCTTCCGGCTGGCAAAAGCCGGTTTTTCGCAGAAAAGAAAAACCCTCCGCAATGCTCTGGCGGGAGGGATGGCCTGGCAGAAGGATTGGACGGCTGATTTTTTGCTCTCGACAGGGATCGACCCGATGCGCAGAGCGGAGACGCTCAGCCTGGATGAGTGGGGAGAATTAACCCGTACCGCTCACCTGGCGTTATCGTAGACTGTGGATGAGGAACCGACCGGCGCCTGGTGGGTCAGGTCCCGGTATTCGACAGGCAGCTGCCATACCCTTACCGCAGCCTCACGCTGAATGCGGAAAGACATCTTCGATTGCCCCCAGCGGCGGTCAGCAAAATAAATCGGCACTTCAGTGAAAGTATAGCCGAGCCGGAATGCGATATAGGCCATCTCGACTTGAAAGGCGTAGCCGTTAGAACGCACCCGGTCGAGCGGCATCCCGGATAAAGTCTCCTTGCGCCATAACCGGAAGCCTCCGGTTGCATCAAGGATGGGCATGCGCAGGATCGTCCTGGCGTATAGGTTGCCAAAGCTGGACAGCCCCTTCCGCCAAGCCGGCCAGCGCTCGTCTACCGCACCACCGGGGACGTACCTCGAGCCCATCGCTACATCACAGGATCCCAGGGTCTCGTGCAGCTCGAGCAGCTTCTCCGGGGGGTGGGAAAAATCGGCATCCATCTGTCCAACAGCCTCGGCACCCGTTGAGAGTGCCCGGATGAAACCCTGGATGTAAGCAGTGCCCAGCCCCATCTTGCCAGGGCGGTGCAGCACGCTCATGCGAGAAGGGTAGCGGTCAGCCAGCTCATCTGCCAGCTCGCCTGTGCCGTCCGGGCTGTTATCATCGACTACCATTAAATGGAGATCGTTAAGGGGCAGCTCGAATATTGCAGCTGCCAGCTTGGGCAGGTTCTCCGCCTCGTTGTAGGTCGGTATGACGATCGTCGTTCGCATGGCTCAGTCCAGTCTGCTTGTTTACTATACCAGGTTTTGTTTCAACATGTACAGGTCGGTAAAGACACCATCTGCCGGGTGGTGCCGCCGGATAACGATTTTCAGCCGGCTGTTCTTCTTTCTGTCGGACTCACGGTCCTTCAGAGGGTAAAAATAATCCAGCGATTGTTCCAGCCGGGCATCCAACCGGGCAGCTATCTGGTCGGATGTGTCCGGCATGGTGACCAGGATAAACTGTGATAGGGAAAGCTGACCGATAAAATCATTCGGGCTGCCCAGATCACGGACAGCATTCTGGATCATCAGGCTGACAGCCCGAACAACGTCATCCGAAGCAACAAAACCGTACGCTTCACGGAAATGTTCCAGGTTGACCAGCTTCACGGTCAGCAGTGCCCACCGATCACTCTCAAGCAGTTCCAGCAGCCGCTCGTCCACCAGCTGTCCTTCAGGAAGCTGGGTTACAGGGTTGGTCAGCGTCCCGTGGGAAGAGCGGCGCAGCGCATTCCGCACCCGCAAGCGCAGCTCCTGAATATCAAAAGGCTTAGTAATGTAATCATCCGCCCCAAGCTCCAAGCCCTGCAGGCGGTCAGCACGGTTGCGTTTCTCAGTTAGAAAAATGATCGGGATGTCGTCGGTCCGGCGGCTTCTGCGCAGCTGACCGGCTACCTGGTAGCCATCGATATCCGGCAAGCGGATATCCAAGATGATCAGGTCGGGACGGTGAATCTGGCAGGCTTCCAGGGCTGCTCCCCCCAAATTGGCTGTTTCGACCTCATATCCTTGGATGTGGAAGTATGCACTCAGCATATCCGCCACATCAGTGTCGTCTTCAACAACCAGAATCGACTGCTTACCATCAGCCACAGTAAGGCCTTTAGCTCATGGGTCTTTTTTCGATGATAAATTCGCAAACTTCATCCCCCATGGCGAAGCATTTGGACTCATTGACACGGAATTCCTGCCCCCCGGAGAGCCACTTCAGGCCACCCTGCAGCAAGCCAATCGCCATGAAGCATACCGGCTTGTCCGAGTTGTTCCTCCCCCAGCACACCGGGCAGCGGTGGATGGTATATACATAGCCTTCGTCTCTCTCTTGAACGGTGCTGTGTTGGTCGCTGATCTGGCTGAATATTTTTGCCATGACAGGAATACCGATGCGCATTTTCGTTTGCAGCGGCAGCACTTTGAAAGCCAGGTCACCGACTCCGGCCAGGGCGCCGAAATTGCGCAGCGAGTCTGCAAAAGCCACCCGGCCGGCTCGCAGCGCCAGCCCTCGTCCGCCGCGCGGCCCGTACATCTCCTCCAACGCCAGGTTGATGGCTGAAAAATCGGCAAAATCAAACTGGCGATCGAGATTATTTGGAGGGTAGTTGTCGATCAGATATGAGAGATGCGCCAGATTCAGGATTGCATTCACGCCGTTCTTGCCCATCACCTCCTGGAGGGAATTGAGCGAGATAAGCACGATTTTATTGGCGTAGTAATAGCCGCTTTTTGAGATTGGTTCCATTGGATTACTCTAGATCAATTTCGATAGATCCTCGGTGGCTCGGCGCATATCCAGGAAGATCAGACCCAGCTTGGCCTGCTCGCGTGCTAATGCTGTCAAGACTGCTTCCTCACCCACCGACATCAGGATGACATAACCCTTCTCACCCTTGATATACACCTGATCGAGGGTTCCACGACCAAGCTCAGTTGCAATACGCTCACCCAGGGAGAGCATGGCCGCCGACATCGCCGAAACCCGGTCTTCTTCCACCCCCTGTGGAAGCGCAGAGGCAATGCTCAATCCATCGACGCTAACCACGGCTGAGGCTTCGATATCAGGCGAGGAAGCCTGCAGGTCGCGTAAGCGTTCTACCATCAGTTGGGAGCGAGATTTCATCAATATTGCCACTCCTTTATCTGTCCTACCAGACCTCAATAAAATGGGAAACTCCTCGTCACCGCCAGATTTTTTTACAAAATTTCATGAAAGCGACGCCAGGAGCGCAAACTAAATGTAGCATAGGCGATAGGCTGTGTCAAGCCAATCATGCTATAATTAACAGGTTTGTCAGCCAGGTTTGTCCGGCTCGGATCGGGGCGGGTCTTACCTGGGTAATTAACAGCCGCAACCCCGGAAATCCGGGTTTTCATGATGGGGGAGCCCCCTGCTGGGGGCATAGCGATGCCGCTTTAATTCACTGCTGCCGCCAACTGCCAAGGGTGAGATATGGTGTTTACGAACTTAAGCGATTTTATTGGTTTATTGGATAAACGCGGACAGCTGGCACGCATAAAACTGCCAGTATCCCCTGAGCTTGAAATCACCGAGATCACAGACCGCGTGAGCAAGGCCTCAGCGGAGCGCAATAAAGCTCTGCTGTTTGAGAATGTTCCCGGTTTTGATATGCCCGTCCTGATCAACACGTTTGGCTCAGCCGAGCGTATGGCAGGGGCATTAGGGGTGGACGACCTGGACGAACTGAACCAAGAGCTGGCAAAAATCATCGACCTGCGGCTGCCAAAAGGTGTAGGACAGGTGATGAGCCGTGGGCGTGACCTGTACGATGTATTCAAAACCATCGGCCTGAAGCCTAAGATAGTCCGCCGAGCCCCAGTCCAGCAGGTGGTGTATACAGATGATCTAAACCTCAACCACCTGCCCATCCTCAAATGCTGGCCAAAGGATGGCGGCAGGTTCATCACCCTGCCGCAGGTGATCACGCGTGATCCAGAGACTGGGCTGCGAAATGTCGGGATGTACCGCCTGCAGATAGTAGATGACCGGACCCTGCTGGTACACTGGCAGCGCCATAAAGGCGGCGCAGACCATGCCCTGCGCGCCCAGTCCTTGCACCATGACAAGATTCCGGCCGTTATCGCCCTGGGAGGCGACCCGGCTTCGATGTGGTGTTCCTCTGCCCCTCTCCCCCCCGAAATCGACGAATACCTGCTGGCTGGCTACCTGCGCGGTGGGCCGATTGAATTCGTGCGCTGTGTCTCGCAGCCCTTGGAGGTGCCAGCCCAGGCCGAGATTGCCATCGAGGGCTATGTCGATCTGACCGATTACCGGCCTGAAG
>JAQBDA010000195.1:0-42763 GCA_032124675.1 Chloroflexota bacterium | reverse complement strand
AACTGTAGTTTCGCCAAAATAAGATAAGCACTGGTTTCTCTGGTAGGATAGAAGTGCAAACCACCATCCAACCGGAGAAAACCAATGCTCAAGACTATTGTACAGCAATCTCAGTCACTTGTCGCATTCATTTCTGCTCTGAACATAGCACTTTACCAACCCCAAAAACGGCACTTGATCCAATTGTTGGATGGGTTGCTGGCCAGCCAGGGGCGCAAGACTTTGAGCGATCTGTATCGTCTGTGGGTTGGCAAGCTGGATCCCAAGGCCGCCGCCGACTTTTTTCGAGAAAGCCCCTGGAAAGTCGAGGCGATTAGCGGGCCGCGCAAGCGTTTCATGGTGAAGAAGTTCTTGGAACTGGCCCGGCAGTTAGGCATCGAATTGGTGATCCTGATCGGCGTGGATGACAGCCTGGGCAAGAAGGGTAAAGCGACGCGGCATCTGCAAGCCGTTGATTTTCATCATAATCACACCGAAAGTACGGGCAAGAAACAGGTCTACACCAATGGGTATGTGTACGTCGAAGTCCATGTCCAGATCGGTCCCATCGGGTTTCTGTTCGATACTCGTCTCTACCAGCGTGAAAAGAAGGTACGTCAGCTCAACCGGCAACGAGAGAGCGCAAACCGGCTGCACTATCGCAGTAAGTACAACCTGGCCCGCAACATGCTGGAAGAACTGGCAGAATTGCTGCCCAAGGGGCACCGGGTGTATGTCCTGTTTGACTCCTGGTACGCTTCTGCCAAACTGATCAAATTCTGTCGGCGGCAACGCTGGCATGTCATCTGTGCGGTTAAGACCAATCGGCGGATCGAGAAGAAACGCATCGACCACTACCACCAGGCGCTCAAGCACCAGCCCTATCAGCGAGTTACGCTGGAAGCTCTGGATCCACACCGCAAAGCCCCTACCTACCTGGTCCGAACCATCCACGGACACTTACAGGAGATTGCGGAACCCATCCAGGCATTCATCTCAAAAAAGCGCCCCGGGGATAAACGCCCCAAGTACTTCGTCTGTACGGACACAACCCTGTCTGCGCAGCAAGCCTTGCGATACTACCAGAAGCGCTGGCCAGTGGAGGTCGATAACTTCTATCTCAAAAACGTGCTCGGGTTGGGCGATTTTCGCCTGCAAAGCTTCGAAGCAGCCGAGAAGTGGTTTGCCGTGGTCGTCCTGGCGATCAACTTCTTGCAGTTCCAGGCTGCCCAGGCTTATCCCTCTTCTCATACTTGCCTGCCCCTGGCCGATTTCATCCGCCAACACCGGCTGGATCACTTGCAGGTTCTGCTCCGCACGGTCATCGAGGAAGCACGCCAATCTCAGGATGTCGATGCCATCTTGGCTAAGTATTTGCCAGCTGCATCCAGTTTGATGACCTGAACGGCAGGCCATGCTTGACCAACTCACAGATGATGCCATCGGGAGACTTCATCGTCTCCAGGCTTTGCCCTGCCTGCCGAGTGCGATTGGCAGATCTTATAGCCGTTTTTGTGTCAGTTTTTAAGGTTCAGTCGCCATCTTTGGCGAAACTACAGTTCTTAATAACGATCAAAAACAACAGATATGATATCCCGGGAGGGCAAGATGACCAAAGTCTATATCAAACAATTTTCTGACTCATCCGCAACATTGGATAGTGTTGGCGGGAAAGGGGCATCTCTGGTAAAACTGGCCTCCAGAGGGCTGCCTGTTCCAGACGGGTTCAATGTGGCTACACCGGCATACTTGCAGTTTGTCTCCGCAAACAATCTGATGTCAGTTATTAGTGATGAACTTGTTGTCGTCGATCTTAACCAACCATCTACCCTAGAGGAAGCCTCCAGGAAGATCAGGGAGAAGTTCTACGTTGGTCAGATCCCGCCCCTGGTGGCCAACGCCATCCTGGAAAGCTATGCGGCTCTGCCAGGATCGAATCCGGCAGTGGCAGTACGTTCATCGGCGACGGCTGAGGATCTGCCGGAAGCATCCTTCGCCGGACAGCAGGAGACATACTTGAATGTCAGCGGTCCGGATGGCCTGCTGGATGCGGTGAAAAAATGTTGGGCAAGTCTGTGGACTGGTCGCGCGATCGGGTACCGTGCCAGGCGAGGAATCTCTCCGGAACAGGTTTCTCTTGCAGTTGTCATACAGCTGCTGGTACCTGCCGAGGCCGCCGGAATCCTGTTCACCGCCAACCCGCTGAACGGACGCCGGGACCAGGCTGTCATCAACGCCTCCTGGGGGCTAGGCGAGGCTGTGGTCAGCGGCGCGGTCACCCCGGATACGATCACCATAGATAAAATGAACCGTCAGATCCTGGAATGTGAAATCGCAGATAAGCAGGTGATGACGGTGAGGATTAACGGCGGTACCAGAGAAGAACCCGTGGCTGAAAACATGCGCCGGGTGCCAGTCCTGGGAGACCAAGCAGCCCTGGAGCTGACTGACCTCGGTATAGAAATTGAGCGTCTATATGGGATGCCAATGGACATCGAATGGGCACTCCTGGATGGAGAGTTCGCCATAGTACAGGCGCGGCCAGTGACAGCCCTACCTGAAGTGGTTGTCGAATGGGCTCCCCCTAACCCAAAGGGCACATATATGCGCACCAGTGTCGCCGATTTGATGCCTGAGCCGCTCAGCCCGCTATTCAAGACGTTGTGGATCCCTACCCAGATAGAGCAGATGCAGCCGGTAGGTAAGCTCATGACCAGCTCGGTACCTGTTCTGGTCGAAGACTACCTAACCACCATCAACAATTACGCGTATGTCAATGCCGCCATGCCGATGAAGACCATGTGGTGGTATCTGACTGGCTTGCTCCCTGCTTACCCGAAGTTGCTTCGAAAGCTGGTACCGCTCTGGCGCGACGAATTACACCCGCAATACCAAACCTTCGTTACCAGCAAGCGTAACCTGGCTCCGGCGCAGATGTCCACCTCTGAGCTGTGGCGCGAGGCACAGGAGTTGGTGGAAGCGGCTGCCTACTATGTGTGTGGCTTGATGTTTGCCACCATGGGCGCGTCGGCCGGCTCCGAGGGGCTGCTCAGCGGGGCATACAACCGACTGGCAAAGCAGAACGGGGACCCAGATGCATCCACCCTGCTGATGGGCTGGGATAACATTCCGGTGCGTGCCGAAAAATCACTCTATGATATCGCCATGTGGGTCGCACAAGACGAAGACCTGGCAGAGTACATACTTAATACCCCATCTGAAAATCTGGCAGCCCAACTAGAGAGTCCAGACTCCGCTACGCCGCAGCTCTTTCCAGAATTTGCATCGCGCTTCCAGGAGCACCTGGAGCAGTTCGGGCACATCATCTTCCAGCTAGATTTTGCCGAACCGCTGCCACTCGACCACCCTGAAATGATGCTGCAAAACATCAAGATGTACCTGCGTGGCGAGGGTAGGAACCCTCACGAACGGCAGGAAGCCAGCATGCAGAAACGCATTCAAACCACCGAAACTATGCTCAAACGATTGAAAGGCATAAAGCTATGGGCATTCCGCATCGCCCTCAATTGGGGACAGTCGATGGCAGAAGTGCGTGAGGATGCGCTGGCAGAAATTGGGCTGGCATATCCGAAGCTGCGCCAGCTGCTGTACGAACTGGGCAATCGTCTGGTCGAGGAAGGTGCCATCCAGCAGCCGGATGACATATTCTGGCTGGAGAAGCAGGAGATCGACCTCTGCGTTGCCGAATTGGAGCGCAACCAATCCTTACAGAATTTGAGCGGGCAGGTAGACAGACGCCGGGCATTCCACAAGCAAGTTGAGAATATTACACCACCGCCCATGATGCCAATGAAAGAGCGCGTGATGGGTATCAAGTCAGAAGCATTTATTGCCCACACAGAAGATGCTCAGGAGGGCAATGTACTCAAAGGCGTCGCAACCAGCACAGGGAAGGTCACCGCGCCAGCCCGGGTATTGCACGGTCCGGAAGACTTCGACCTGATGCAGCCCGGCGATATCCTGGTCGCCGGAACAACTACCCCGGCATGGACACCGTTGTTCGCTATGGCATCCGCCGTCGTGACGGATATCGGAGGCCCGCTGAGCCACGGCTCCATCGTCGCACGCGAGTACGGCATCCCAGCCGTTATGGGTACCGGGATCGCCACCAAGCGGATACTGAATGGAGAGATGATCACAGTCGATGGCAGCGCAGGTACAGTCACTCTGGAATCTGACCTCCACAGCGAGGCCGCTCTATCAACGTGACTGATGATAGTCTGGGAGTAAGTGCATTGAGATACCGTGTTATCGGATGGGCGGCTGCATTGGCGGCAGTATTTCAGGCGATCGGGTTGTTTCGCTATGTCACCCGCCTGCCGGGAGATTGGATTGGCATCGGCCTGTATGTCGTGACGATCGTGGCATTCGCAGCGATCAGTATAGGGAGCTTTCTTCAGGATCGCAGCAGACAGCGGTAGCTGAATATGAGGCCCAGAATGCAAACCAGCAGCAAGAATATATACATCCTGGCTTTTACCTTGACCGTTGTCATGCTGGGATTCGGGCTGGTGATCCCGATCATCCCGTATTACGTCGAGTCGATGGGGGCAGGAGGCACCGAGCTTGGATTGCTGGTAGCCAGCTATGCGGTGATGCGTCTGGTGTTTGGCCCATTCTGGGGCAGCCTTTCCGACCGCGTCGGACGCAAGCCTGTCCTGATGGTCGGTATGCTGGGCTACGCGATAACCATGTTCTGGTTTGGGCTGGCGACCGAGCTGTGGATGCTGTTCCTGGCACGTTCCCTTTCCGGTATATTGTCATCCGCCACATCACCAACCACGATGGCGTATATCAGCGACAGCACCGCGGAAGAAGACCGTGGGCAGGGGATGGGTATCCTCGGCGCAGCGGTCGGGCTCGGCACAGTGCTCGGACCGGGCATCGGGGGCTTGCTGGCTGGCGATACCGTCAACCGCACAGCGCTCTCCTTGCCGTTCTACATCGCTGGCACCAGTGCCCTGCTGGCTCTGGTGCTGATCTGGCTGCTGCTGCCCGAATCTCTCCCCAGTACAGAGCGCAAGACGACAAAATTGGGATCAAGCGGCATCGATATACGCCAGATCTGGAAGGCACTCTACAGCCCAATTGGGGTCATGCTTGTTATGGCGCTCCTGGTGGCATTTGCAGTAACTACTTTTTTCAGCATCTTTGGACTGTACGCTTTGGATAGATTTGGATACGGACCCAGCATGGTCGGGATAGTACTGATGGTTGTCGGGCTGGTCTCTGCAATGGCACAAGGATTGCTGACCGGTCCGCTGACAAAGAAATGGGGAGAGCCGGCGGTGATCCAGGTTTCTTTGCTGGCTGCCGCGATCGGATTTGCGGGCTTAGCCCTAGCGGCGTCAACGCCGGCAGTCTTGATCGCAACCGCAATCTTCGCCCTAGGTACAGCCCTGCTCAGCCCGGCGGTTACCTCGCTGACTTCTAAATATACACATCTGCCCCAGGGTATCACGATGGGTCTCAGCAATTCCTTCATGAGCCTGGGGCGGATTATAGGGCCGTTATGGGCTGGTTTTATTTATGATATCAACGTGATCTACCCCTACCTCAGCGGAGCGGTGGTCATGGTTTTCAGCTTTTTCTTCAGCCTAGTCAAGCTATCTCCAAGAGCGGAGGAGAAATCCTCCCAGGAAACCGAAACAGAAGCCTCTCCTGGGCACAGATCAGCCTGAAAAGCAGGACATTATCCACGCTCCCGGCGGCGCCGGCGGCGGTCGGTGGTATCCACCCCATGTTCGGCAAGGCGCTGTGCTCGCAGCCAGGCCTCGCAGTTTTCGTCCACACCCATCATCACATCCGCTGCCAGGATCGCCTTGCGGATATGCTCCTCCAGCGGGTTGGTGATCGCACAAGTCATGCCGGCAGCAATCGCCATGGCAAGAAATGTGGCGTTCAGAGTGCCTCGATCTGGCAGACCGAAAGATACATTGGAAGCGCCGCAAACGGTGTTCACTCCCAGCTCCTCGCGCACGCGCCGCACGATCGTGAATACGGATGTTCCAGCGGTCTGCACAGCACCGATGGGCATGACCAGGGGGTCTACCAGCACATCCTCGCGGGGGATACCATATGACTCTGCACGTTTGATAATTTTCTTGGCAATCGAGAAACGCTCGTGCGGATCATCGGAGATACCGGTCTCGTCATTGGATATTCCAATTACCGCGGCATGATGTTCCGCGATCAGCGGCAGGACGGCTTCCAGACGTTCATCTTCCCCGGTCACAGAGTTCACCAGGGGTTTGCCCTTATAAGCCTTCAATCCGGCCTCCAGGGCTGCGATGATGGATGAATCAATGCTGATTGGCACCTCGACAACACTCTGAACGATTCGGATCGCCTCCGCCAGGATACCCGGCTCATCTGCAAGCGGGATGCCGGCGTTGACATCCAGCATCTTGGCGCCCGCCTGAACCTGCGCCACAGCATCTGAGCGCACCCGGTCGTAATCTCCGGCCGCCATCTCGGCTGCCAGCTTCTTTCGCCCGGTCGGATTGATGCGTTCACCGATGATAACAAACGGGTGCCCCGGACCGATACGGACTTCCTGGGTTGGTGACGTGATAATCGTATCCATTATTCGAATCCCTCCTCAAACTGGTATATTTGCCTGCGGTGCGGCTGCCAGCGCCTGGGGAGCAATCCGGCTTCATGGATAATCTCAGCGACGAGTTCCTCCTGCCGGTAAGCCATGACGTGCACACCACTGACTCCTTGGATTTCGCGCATCTGCTGGATCATTTCAACACAGATGTGTTTTCCTTCCTCCTGCTGCCTCGAGGCAGGCACCCCCTCCAGGCGCGAAATGATTTCATCTGGAATGACGACCCCAGGGACGTGCTGGCGCATCCATAAAGCGGCTTTGGCTGAACGAAGCGGTCCAACACCAACCAGGATGTAAACCTGCTCGTGCAGACCGAGCTCGCGGACAGCCTCCATGAACTGCTTGAAGCGTATAACATCAAAGCAGTATTGTGTTTGTATGAAATTGGCTCCCGCCTGGACCTTCTTTGCCAGGCGCTGCGGGCGAAAGTCATACGGTGGTACAAACGGGTTGCTGGCAGCTCCCAGAAAAAAACGCGGTGGGTTTTCCAGCTTACGACCGCTGAGAAACTGACCTTTCTCACACATGATCTGGGCGGTGCGCAGCAAAGTGGTCGATTCCAGATCGAAAACAGGTTTCGCCTCCGGCTGGTCGCCAGACTGTACGCCATCGCCCGTCAGGCACAGCACGTTCTTGACCCCCATGGCTGCTGCCCCTAGCAGATCACCCTGGATGGCAATGCGGTTTCGATCCCGGCAGGAGACCTGCATTACCGGCTCGTAACCCGCCCTGGTCAGCAAGGCACACACACCGACGCTGGACATGTGCACATTGGCACCCGAAGCATCGGTGGCATTAATTGCATCACATACTTCAGCCAGCACCAGAGCGCGGTCGTATACTGATTGCGGGTCGGCGCTATCCGGCGGGTTGAGCTCCGCAGTCACCGCAAACCTGCCCGAGCGTAAGACACGCTCGAGGCGTGAGCCAGATTTTAGTTCTCCCAACCGTTGGGGGTCAATTCCGCTTGTCGGTGCTGGTCGTTGATCCATGCTGAGGTACCGCGCAGTTGGTGGTTAAGTGGGGCCTGGATTTGCTGGATATCGTTCCCGTAATTCCGCATGTGCTTCGAGCGATCCCAGGCCTGCACCCAGATACATGGTTTGTCCGGCAAGATCTCGCAGTTGCCGTTCAGCAGCACCCCACCGCAGGGCCCATTGCGCAAATTTTTTGGACAGGTCATCGGGCAGGTCATGCCGGTGTGGTGCAGCACACACTGCCCGCACATACGGCAGTCAAAAATCGCCCCTTTGCTCATCTTTTCCACCGGTATGAAGACGCTTTCACCCCAGCTATCCGGCCGCAGCAAACTGCTGAACGTACTCACCATCTGGTTGGCAGCCTGGTAAGCGATCTCCAATAAGTGGGGTGAATCCTGTAAGCGGCGGAACATAGGAGGCGCAGATCTGCCTGATCAGGCTTCAATCCCCTGGCTTACAACCAATTTCATCAGCCGCTCCGTTGTGTATTCAGCTTCGATATCTGCCACCAGGGTATCTGCGAGCTGTTGGGGGTCAGCATCAGACGGCTGCCAGTCCAAAGACCGCCAGTCGGCCAGGTAATCATCAGTACTGGTTGCATCGGCGCGCATAGCGGCTGCATCAATTGCCTCCTGGAAGCGTGATGAGAGCTGGCGGTTTACCCGCAGGCCGCCGCTGCGCACCCTTATCTGTGCCGGGATATCTCGCCAGTATACGATCTGGAATGTGGTAGTCATAGGTTGATCAGCTCCTGCAGCCGAGTCTCAAGCTTACCATAGCCGGTTTTTCGAACTTCGATGGGCAGCTCCAGGCAGGCGGCTGCCCAATGTGCCCTCTCCACCAGAGCCGGATCATCGCGTTGGGCGAGATATACTACGCGTGTATAGTTCTTGAAATACTCGCCGCGCAGCTCCGGATGGCGATCCAGTCCAAGACCTTCCAATACAAGATGATCGAACGACTGGACAAGATAATCGGTCAGGAAGAATGTCCCTGGTTCTTCCGCCATCAGGCTCTCGAACGTGCCGTCAGCGTACATCTCATAGCAGTGCGGTCCGCTGACCCGCTGGACACCTTCTCTTTCAAGCATGCGGTCCAGATGACCGCCTGTGCCGCAGTCACCGTAAACAACGATCACCCGCTCATAGTTCTCACGCGCCTGGCGAATGCGGCTCAGTACAGCATCGGGGATGCGGTCTGGCTCGTTGTGCAGCAGTGATGGTACACCAAGCACGTCTACCTGCCAGTCGTGCCTGGATTTTAGTGCCAGCACCTCTCTTGCCAGTGCGCCGCAAGCTACCAGAGCAGTTTTCATAAGTCCTGGGATCAGCTGTGTGCTGCCAGGGATCCGGCAATCGCCTGGATATGAGCCGGAGTGCTGCCACAGCAGGCGCCAATAATGCGTGCCCCGGCATTAAAAGCTTTGACTGCATATTCAGCCATCGCCTCTGGTGAGGCGCGGTACACCGGTTCGCCACCCACCAGCTCAGGAATGCCGGCGTTGGCTTTGGCGACCAGCGTCGCCTGCGGATCGGCGGTATACATCTTCTCGATAACCTGGATGACCTCCTCCGGTCCGTTGCCGCAGTTCCCACCTACTGCCGCCGCACCATACGTGTTCAATATACTGATCGCTCGCTCTGGGGCTACTCCCATCATAGTATAGCCACGGGTATCAAATGTCATGGTCGTAATGATTGGGATGTCCATAGAAGCCTGGCGCACACCCTCCACTGCAGCCCGCACCTCTTCCAGGTCAGACATGGTCTCGATCCAAATCACATCCACGCCACCTTCGACCAGGGCAGCAGCTTGCTCGCGGAAGGCCTCCACCGCCTCGGGATAGGTAAGCTCACCCAAGGGCAGCAGCAACCCACCGGAAGGGCCGATATCCCCCGCCACCAACGCATCAACACCGCTGAGGGACACCTCTCTGCGCAGGATGCTGGCTGCAGCGCGATTCAGCTCTGCAACCCTGTCTTCCAACCTGTGCAGCATCAGCCGGTAGCGGTTGCCGCCGAAGGTATTGGTAAGCAGCAGCCGTGATCCTGCTTCAATATAGGTCCTGTGGACCGCTGCAACCCGCTGTGGGAATTCTACATTCCACAGCTCTGGCGCATCACCGTGCTCCAACCCGGAGGCGAACAGCATGGTTCCCATGGCACCATCAGCCAGCAGGTAGTTGTTTTTTGAAAGGAACGCTTGTATTTTATTCACTTTGCCTATACCGTCATCTCTCCACGTTTGATAGCCAGCATCTTTTTCGCAGTCTCCACTGCAACTGCTGCATCCCGGCAGTAAGCGTCAGCCTCAATATCCTCAGCGAATGCCTCATTAAGCGGTGCACCGCCTACCAGGACGATAACCTTATCTCTCAGAGCCTGTTCCTTCAGGGTTCTTATGACCACACCCATATACGGCATTGTGGTCGTGAGCAGAGCGCTCATCCCCAGAATTACCGGTTCGTGTTCATGGATCGCCTTGATGAAAGTATCCGCATCAACATTGATGCCAAGATTAACAACCGTAAAACCTGCACCTTCCATCATCATCGCAACCAGGTTTTTACCAATATCATGGATATCGCCCTTGACAGTGCCGATGACCATGGTGCCTATCTGGGGTGCACCTGTCTCAGCCAGTAGGGGCCGCAGTATCTGCATACCGCCTTTCATCGCCTTGGCTGCCATCAGGACTTCAGGTACGAACAGGATGCCGTCCCTGAAATCAACCCCGACCACATCCATACCGGCGACCAGTCCCCTGGTCAGGACATCATAAGGGGTCAAACCGCGGCTGAGCAGCTCGTTGACCGAAGCCATTACTTCTTCCGCCAGCCCATCATATAAGTCATCCTGGATCAGCTCAAGCAGTTCCGGTGTTTCTAATTGGGTAATATCGATGTCTTCACTCATGTTTTGTATGCTCCGTATGGTAGGTGATTATACATGCTGATTGCTGATAATGGCTATGGATTTCAATCCGCTTTCAAGATTCTTCCAGGCTCGCCTGCTGGGCTTTCAACCGGCTGCGCAGGCGGCTCCTGCCTCCGCGCCCATCCTCGTTCACGTCGACATGCGGGGGCAGAATGTGCTCCAGGTGGGGGAAACGATCCTTTAGGTGCGGTAGATTCAATGCCGCCACGAACTCATCCTGGAACGATGACTCCAAAGGGGTGGAAATGTGCTCGACCCAGCCTGCCAGCCAGGCAGCCTGTTCCCGCAGCCCGAGATTGAGCAATGCGAACCTGGCACCGTCACCGGCCGCGTTTCCTACAGCGACCACACGTTCCAATTCACAATCGGGAATCAAACCCAGCACCATGGCGTGCAGGGGGCTGATGAAACTACCAAACGCACCCGCCAGGACTATCCGGTCTACAGTTTCCACTCCCAGGTGGACCATCAGCAGCTTCGTCCCGGCATACAGGGCTGCTTTAGCAAGCTGGATGGCGCGAATATCATTTTGTGTGATCACAATCGCCGAACCTGTGGCAGTCAGCGCCTCATCAACCAGAACATATTCAGCAGTCCTTCCCAGGTAGCGAACCCGCCGGGTCCGTCCGGCAGCCGATTCCAGGAAAAGCCCGCCGGGATCGATCATACCTGAGAGGTACATCTCGGCGATGGCTTCGATGATCCCACTGCCGCATATCCCAGTTGCCCTGCTCTCGGGAGGCAGATCGTCCGCTCCGCCAGGAACGATCCATTCCTCATGTCCGATCAGGCGAATGCGCGGTTCCAGTGTCTGCGAGTCGATGCGGACACGCTCAACTGCCCCGGGTGCGGCGCGCTGCCCGTGGGTTATCTGGGCTCCTTCGAAGGCCGGTCCGGTTGGGCTGGAAGCCACCAGAACCCGCTGACGACTTCCTACCACGATCTCCGCATTCGTACCCACATCGACGATCAGCACGTTTTCGTCCTGCTCGTGGGGGGCCTCAGCGATCTGTACGGCAACATTGTCGGCGCCAACGTGCCCGGCGATCAACGGCAGCATATGCAGCCTGGCGGCGGGGTGGAGAGTTAATCCAATATCCCTTGCCTTTAGGTCCAGGGCGGAGCTGACAGCCAACGCAAACGGCGCGGCACCCAATTCGACCGGATCGATGCCCAGCAGTATGTGATGCATGACCGGATTGCCGACGATGACCACATCGAGGATATCTTCCACAGTAACACCGCATGAAGCGGCGGCTTTCTCAGCCAGATCATTGATCGTTCGAATCACTGCCCGGTTCAGGCGTGCCAGACCTTGCGGGTCTGAGGTTGCATAGCTGACCCTGCTCATCAAATCCTCGCCGTAGCGCACCTGGGTATTCATCGCCGCCTGGGTTGCCAGAACAGCACCGCTGCGTAGATCGCAGAGATGGGCAGCCACGGTAGTGGAGCCGACGTCGTATGCCAGACCGTATATGCCCTCCTGGTAGCCGGGCTGCACGCGCAGCACTTCACGATCCCGCCATAACGTAACCGTGACCGAATAATCCCCCTCTCGCAGAGCTGCCTGCAAATCTGGCAGCACCCGGATATCGATCCTCAGGTCAGCCAGACCCCACTGACTCTGCAATGCTTCACTCAGGCGCTCCCAATCGCCCTGAGAGTCTCCCAGCTCAGGCGGTGCCATCTGGACGAATACCTGCCTGACTGCCGGATCGATGTCAATTACCCGATCAGAAGCGGCTTTGGCGATGATCTGCTTGTGCGCCTGAGACTCTTCGGGAACGCTGACCAATACATCACCGGTCAATTCGGCCGCGCAGGCCAGGCGACGCCCATCGGTGCGCTGGTTGAGACCGTATTCGATCTCCTGAGCGGTAAGCGGCGTCAAGTGGGCAGCATCTGAGAGGATGCCATGCTTGGGGAACTGACCCTGCTCTACAACTACCTGGCATTTCATGCAGGTCTGCCGTCCACCGCAGATCGACTCCAGCTCAACACCCAGCTCCTGAGCAGCTTTTAGCAAATTCGTGCCGCGCGGCACCACACCACGCCGACCGGATGGCATCAATGCGATCTTACATTCGTCTAAGCCAGGTTTTTTCTCAATTAGTACCAAAACATCACTCCCCTGCTCAGGATACCGCTACGCGTGTCGGTCTCTGGCGCCGCCGGCGCACCCCGGAGGTATCTTCTGCCTCAACATCGGAGACCCGCTTCCACCCTTCCGGTGGCAGTGAATCACCGGCAACGATGCCCGGGAAAGCAGCTCGCACCTTGGCATCCAGCTCTGCTGGCAAAGCGGCGGGGTTTTTCCGAGTCAGTATCTTCTTGACCTGCTGCATCGCACGAGCCTCAGCATCCAGACCCCCGCGCTCCAGCCACTGGGCACGCGGATCACGGTCGGCGACCTCCGCCAGCAGCATCGTGCTGCGCATACGCTCCAGGGTATGCTCTGTACCGGCAAACATGCCTCCCGGACCGATTTCGGCGATCTGGTCCAGTGCAATATTTTCCTCACTGAAATCGAACCCCTGGCGGATGCGCTTCACCATCAGAGCGATCTCGTTATCAATGACCGCCTTGGCAAAGTCGAATGTCATCAAAGAATCAAGCAGCCCACCCATATTGAAGATGTCCACACCGCCAAGATATCCGGCAACTACTGAGATACCCGTCTCATACCCGGATTGGGCATCATTTACTTTGGAATTGGACAGTCCGATATAACCACCGGAGGGGATATTGTAGAACCGCGCCATCTGGGCGCAGCCCATGTGAAGGATGCCCGTTTCGACTGCGCCAGGAGAATACGCTCCCGTCCGCATGTCAGCCACGGTGGGCAGCGTACTGTAGATCACGGCTTTGCCGGGGCGGATCATCTGAGTGAGCACGCCAGCCGCCAGGAACTCGGCGTTGCACTGGGCCAGTGTCGCCAGCATCGTAAGGGGAGATGTCAATCCGGCGTTGGGCACGATCGAGAAATAGCTGGGCAGGTCTAACTCGCTGAAGACAATCAAATCCTGGGTGGAATCGAAATCCATTGTCAGCGGTGAGACCACCGGGCAGTAATGGTGGGTCACAAAAGGATGTTCTCGGAAAGCCGCCTCCCCCCCAGCAATAGTGTAGATCAGGCGGAGCACGTCTTGGGCTTCATTGGGCGGCGTATTTGCCCGCACTGGTTTTACCGAGTTCTTGATGGAAGGGTAGTACCGAGACAGGCTGAACTGGTCTGGCGGGGCATCATCCGCTAACGTAGATATCGAGAAGACATCATAGCCTGGGAGCTCATTGATCAGGTGAGAGACCCTCGCCAGATCATCGGAACGGGCGCGCCGTTCGTAGCCTGTGACCGGGTCGATGATATTCGGCGCAGAGCTTCCGGTCAGGATCAGCGGACTGTCATCCGGCAGCGTGCGGTCGAATCGTGGATCGCGAGCGCAGAATGTAAACTTCGGCGGAAACATGTTCCGGTAGCGCTCGACCACTGCACCAGGCAGGCGTACAATTGATGTCGCCTCATCCACCTGTGCACCATGCTGAGCAAATATCTCGCGGGCATTTTTATTGCGTACCAGCATGCCCACTTGCTCGAGGATCTCCAGCGAGGCCTCGTGGACTCGCGTAACCTGATCCGGGGACAGCAACTCGGCAAAGTTATGTATCATTATCACACTCCACAAACAACTACAGAGATTCTCAACAATGAGATGAGGGGGTATTTTGCAGCGGCCGCGCCGCCGCAAAACACCCCAACCTGCCATTTTTGAGATAACCTCTAATCATAAGTCAAACGGGGCCGCATCGGTCACAAACCGGAAACGGTCCCCTCGGTAGCGGTCCCTCCCGTATTCAACCGGGCAACCTTCGTAATCAAAAGAGAGCCTTCTCTCCAGCATCAGTGGTGCACCAACCCAGACCTGCAATAGATCGGCTTCGAACTGGGAGGCCACCACCGGCTCAAAACTCTGTCTGGCGCGCGCTATCCTGACCCCATAATCGTTCTCCATTACTTCATATAGCGACCGTTTTTCGAGATCGCGGCTCTCCAATCCCGGGTAGCGTCCTGCCGGAATAATGTAGCTCTCCAGCATGACCGGTTCCTGGTTGATCGAGCGCAGACGAAGTATCTTGTACGCCGGTGAGGATACCGGCACGGTAAGCTCACGCGAGAGTGAGCCATCCACTACCACCCGTTCGAAGGAGATGATCTTCGCCCCAGGGGTCAGACCACGCCGCTGCATCCCACGCGTAAAACGAAATACAACATCCATCTGCCGGTCAATCTTTGGTTCACCGACGAAGGTACCTACCCCATGCCTGCGCACCACCATACCTTGGGCTTCCAGCACCCTCAATGCTCGCCTGAGGGTCATCCGGTTTACGCCCAAAGACTCGCTCAAATCACGCTCTGGGGGCAGACGGTCACCCGGTGACAGCTCACCAGACTCGATCTGGCTGAGCAACCCCTCGGCGATCTGAATGTATAAAGGCAGTGAATAGACTTGAGGTAGAGTGGTATACATTTCTTATACCACATTATACTATATTATCCCCGCGGCGACAATGAAATTATCTGAAGCAGAAACACCCAGACCGTGGAGCCGCTTACCCGCTAATGCTTTCGGGCAGGGGAACCGCTACCTGCAAACCTGCCTGTTTGAGCGCCTCCAACCCATAGCGGCGCAGGACACTGGCTACCTCTATACGCTTACCCGGTCTGGCTTTGGCAGACATGCGCACCTGCACCGCCCAGGGCGAGAAGCTGTTCCACCCCATGACGCCCGGATCGTCGAGCAAATCATTCGTGATTTCCGGATCAGTCTTGGCTTTCTGCATGGCTGCTGCGAGCACGTCAACCACTTCACCGATATCCGCGTCGAATGGGATATTAAAATCCACCAGAATGCGAATCCAATCGTATGCCACTTTCGAGACCACCCGTATCTCTCCGTTGGGGATGATGATCTGCTTCCCCTCTGCATCGCGTATTGAAACATAGCGCAGAGTGATCAGTTCGACGGCACCGGTATCGCTTCCAATTGTGACTGTATCCCCGATGCGAAACTGGTCCTCGATCAATATGAGCATCCCACCCAGGTAATCCTTGATCAGGGTTTGGGCGCCTAACGAGATCGCCAGGCTTGCCACCCCGACAGATGCCAGCAGGGGGGTGATATCGATGCCAAATACCAGCAGAATCATCAGTATGGCGATGAACAGTATGACGATATTGATCACATAGATCCCAGTGGTCAGGAAGGTCTTATAACGAGCTGCTGTTTGCTGGTCGAGATCGGGGTGGATGAAATTCTGTTCAAACCGGCGGATGATCGTACTGGCAATTCTCATAACCAGCAATGTCAAAATAACGATCAGTGCCACCTGGATGGTTTTTACAGTGAGACTGCCATTTTCCTGAAATAAAAAGGTGAATATGTCCATCAGGTAGCACTCCACTAAAGCGTGATTGAAGAAAGGACTTGATAAAAACGGGGTTCACTGGCACACTCATGGAAGCGACCAAGCAACCAGGAGAGAACCGAGTGAACCCACAAGCTATATTTTGCCCGAATATTGAGTGTCCGGCAAGAGGTCAGAGCGGAAAAGGCAACATTCAGGTGCATAGTCAGAAGGAAAAGCGTTACGTTTGTGAAGTGTGCGAACAAACCTTTAGCGCCAGCAAAGGAACGATATTTTACCGGCTGCGGACAAGTGCCGAGACGGTGCTGCTGGTGATGGCGCTCTTGGCCTACGGCTGTCCCGTTCAGGCGATAGTCAAGGCGTTTGGCTTTGATGAGCGCACGGTGCGGAACTGGTGGCAGCGGGCCGGTCAGCACTGTCAGGCCGTGCATGAACACAGCATGAGCAGCGCCCACCTGGATTTGCAGCAGGTGCAGGCCGATGAGATCAAAGTCAAGACTCAAAAGGGAACTTTCTGGATGGCCCTGGCGCTGATGGTCTCCACCCGGCTGTGGTTGGGCGGTGCGGTGAGCGCCAGGCGAGATCTGGTCTTGATCCAAACCTTGGCGCAGCAGGTGCGCCAGATCGCCTTGTGCCGCCCCATGCTGTTGGCCGTCGATGGTTTGGCGAGCTACGTGACCGCTTTCCAAGCGGCTTTTCGCACGGCTCTGCCCCGCCGCAGGGGCGAAAAAGGACGCCCGCAACTGATCGCCTGGCCCAACATCGCCATCGTCCAGGTGGTCAAGCAGCGCTGTGCCAACCATTTGCACATCGACCGGCGCATCGTTCAAGGCAGTCAGGCAATGATCCGGCCTCTGATCCAGGTTTCCCAAGGAACGGGCGGGATCAACACCGCCTTTATCGAGCGCCTCAACGCCACCTTCCGCCAGCGGCTTGCCAGCCTGACCCGCCGCACACGCACTCTGGCCCGCAAAGCAGATACCCTGGTCGCCGGAATGTATATCGTCGGCTGTCTGTATAACTTCTGTGATCCTCATAAGAGCCTACGTTTGCGCCTCTCCGTCGGCCGCTTTGGTCATCGTTGGGTTCAGCGTACCCCGGCGATTGCGGCAGATTTGACCGATCATATCTGGACCCTGGCGGAACTGTTTGCCTTCAAAGTTCCACCCCTGCCCTGGGAACCCCCCAAACAGCGGGGCCGCCGGTCCCAAGAGACCTTGCGGTTGATCCAACAGTGGTGTCAGTAATCACGGTTAGATGCTGTGCTACCGTTATCAAGATTCGCCTGGGATTTTGACATATCTGACGAAAAATTGGAATTAATTATGGCAACCCAATTCTTCTGAGGAGATAATTGTGTGTCCGTATCCCGCCGGGGGCGCCAGGTTAAAACAAAGGGGCTGTCTAGTCGTTCTTTCTAGACAGCCCCTTTGTTTTATGGCAAGTGGTCAACTGGCTGGAGGGGGTCCTATTGGTTAGCGATACTTGGACGAACTACATTTTGGTTACTATTAACCTATCGCATACATGTATAGACGTTGATGTCTCGCCTTACCCACCGTGGGTCGAATCCCACCACGCCTGAGATCGCTTAGGGTCTGTTTGGCGATTTCGCTTTAATGAAATGATAGCCATTGAATATACTCCTGAGTCCTTGTCAAGGTATTGTAGGACATCTGAAGCACGATTTTGACTTCGAATCCTATATATCCCTATTGTTCCCTTGTGTTCAATTGCGTGGTCATTGTGCACGATCTTGGTGCGATACTCAATGTAAGGACTGGATCAATCTAGGCAAACCGCCGAAAATATCTTAATATATGCATCAGTTCGAACGGCGGTTTGCTTGCAAATGTTATGTTGTGATAATCAACTATCGTGCAATAATTTGCTTATATGAATCAACTTCAAAACGTGTGCGATCACCACGATGGCGTGCTTTGAAGTATTCAATGGGTGTTCCATCTTCCAGATAAGCAGTGCTTTCAATTAGTAATAAGGGCACACCAGACCTCACGTTGAGCAGGTTGGCCTCAATCTCATTGGCTGCTACAGCTTCCATCACACGTTTTGCATGGGCAATTTGGATATCGTATTTATCCCTCAGGATCTGGTAAAGAGAATTGTAGGTGAAGTCCTCTTCGATCAGAGAAGGACACAACTTCTCAGGCAAATATGATGTCACCACAAGGATAGGTTCCTGGAGGATGGTACGCAGACGGTCCAGGACAATGACCGGTTCTTCCGACCGCAGGCGGAGTTCGCGCGCTACTTTATACGGCGTAGGGATGACCGATAGGTTGAGCACTTTCGTCTCGATCTGGTAGCCTTGTTCCTGCATTGACTCGGTGAAGCTGTCGGGAGCTCCGAGCCACTTTTCAGTGATCTTCGGCTCGGCGATAAATGTGCCCCGACCCTTCTCTCTGCGTAACAAACCTTCGTCCACCAGTGCATCGATCGCTTCACGGATCGTCGTCCGGCTGAGTTGGAATGCCTCGCACAGCTCCCGCTCGCTTGGCAGTCGTTCCCCCAAATCCCAGCGACCGGAGGTGATCTCATCACGCAGCAGCTCGCGCAGCTGGTAGTGATATGGGATCGGTATATCTTTGTCGATATCCGTGGAAGAAATCCCGTATAAATGATTGTTTTCCATCCCATCCGCTCCTGTTTGAATCAGATAATCAGATAAATTTTATCAATAATTTTACGATCACTGCCCCCTTCTATCATCGGCATGATCAAAAGCTCACAATCTTCCTCGATCAGGATACTGTCGATCTTCCGGGCGGGCAGGTGCTCCTTGTTGAGCACAATCTCGATCCCGCCCTGCAGCTTCCCGGTGTGATCCAGTATTGACTGCCGGAACGGTACACCCAGCGTATTTGTCAGAACATGGATTACTTGGGAGACAGTAGACCCGGCCTTAACTTCGATATCTAACACAGATTGCCCGACGGTTTGTTTCAGGTGCCCAAAAAATCTAACTCTTACGTTGAGGCCCTGCCTTTCTTTGCTGCCAGCCATTGCTACTCTTCTACTCTCATAATACTGCTTGAACATCTGCCAGCCGCTCTTTCAACAGAATGGGGATCTCTGACGGTGAGTCTGCAATCGCTGCGCCTGCCCGGTGGAGCATCTCGATTTTTTTCCCGGCGCTGCCGCCGCCGGCGCGGATGATTGCTCCGGCGTGTCCGAACCGTTTCCCTGGTGAGGCTGCCTTCCCGGCGATGAGGGCGACCACTGGTTTGCTCATGTGGGAGATAACTCCGGCAGCACGTTCCTCGGCTGAGCCGCCGATCTCGCCAACCAGGACCACAGCCGCAGTGCCTTCATCGTTTTCGAACATCCCGAGCACTTCCGCGAACTCAGTGCATACTACCGGGTCGCCACCAATTCCGATTCCGGCGCTCTGTCCCAGGCCTGCGTCGCTCAGATTGGCAATGACTTCATAGGAAAGCGTAGCGCTTCGCCCGACTACCCCAATGCTGCCTTTACGAAAGACGCTTTCTGGCATGATCCCCAGTTTGCCGGCGGAGGGTATGAAGATACCAGGGCAGTTTGGTCCGATAACCATGCTCCCGGTGAGCTGAGCACGGGTTTTAATTTCCAGTGTGTCGCGCACAGGAATATGCTCGGTCACGATTACTATCAGCTGCAGACCTGCCTGAATGGCCTCAAAAGCAGCATCTCTTGCGTATGCTGCTGGGACGAAGATTACAGAAGCATTCGCCTCGTGACAGGCGACAGCTTCGGCAACGGTGTCGTATACCGGTAGTCCTTCGATAGATTGACCACCCCGTCCTGGAGTGACACCAGCCACCAGCGGAGTTCCCGCCTTTAGCATCCAGTACGTCTGTGCCTGCCCCACCTTGCCGGTGATGCCCTGCACGATGGCGCGCGTTAGTTGGTTAAGCAGCATATATCTCGCTCTCAGCCTGGGTCCAATATCATTTTTAGCCTGTCCACCGCCGTCTCAGTCTGGACAACCCGGATTACATGCACGTTGGGGATGGGCTCTAACATCGCCCAGGCTTCTTCTTGCTGGTTGCCGAGGATCTTCACCACAATAGGGCGGTTCTCCGGCTTGTTCTCCAGTGCAGCTGAGATACCTTTGGCTGCCTCCAGCATACGGTTGATTCCGCCATACAGGTTGATAATTGCGCCTCGTACCTGGGCAGGCTCCAGGACCAGTTCAAGTGCGCCTTTCACCATCTGTTCTGATATCCCTCCGCCGGTATCCAGGAAATTTGCCGGTGCCAGATCTCGCTGCTGCAGCAGATCCAATGTAGCCATCCCCAACCCAGCTCCGCTGGCGATGACAGCGATATTGCCATCCAGCGGCACGTATGAGACCCCCAGTTGCCTGGCGCGCAGCTCACGGGAGGACAATGATGCCATGAACAGCTCATTCAGCTCGGGATGCCGTGGAAGAGCATTGTCATCCACTTCCAGCTTTGCATCCAGGGCAACCAGTCTGCCATCAGTATCCATTGCCAGGGGGTTGATCTCCAAAAGGATGGCATCCAGATCTGCCGCCGCACGGTAGAGATTCAACAGGGTGCCTGCCAATAGAGGATATTCGCTGAGTTCGATTTTGTGTCTCCCCAACCAACTATTCACCCTGTGTAACGGCAGCAGATCGCCGGGCTCGATAGATAATTGGTGCACAACCTGCCGGTCGGCGTGGGCAGCTGCCTCGATCTCAACACCGCCGGTCAGGCTCAGGACGAGGTCAATGCTGTCTGTAGCAGTATTGACGACCACTCCGGCGTAGAGCTCATTCGATATCGGTATCAATTCCTCTACCAGCAATTTATCCACCCGGTGACCGAGCACTTCCTTGCCAAGCAATGCAGTGGCAGCCTGGCGTGCCTGGTCCACCGAACGGCAGACTTTGACCGCGCCTGCCTTGCCGCGACCTCCGGTTGGGACGAGTGCCTTAACAACGCTGCGCCCGCCAAAATCCTGGGTGATAGCTGCTGCTGCCTCCACCCTTTCCACCATTTGGCTGCGTGGAACTATAAGACCACATCCGGCCAGGAGCCGTTTGGCAGCATCTTCCGGGACGATCATGCGGTTACCAGCCCTCGCTCTTCGACGAGGTGTTTCCCTAGGTAGAGCGCTTCCAGAGCCAGCGGTACATTCCGTTCTGGCAGACGTCTGGGAAGCGCCTGTGCCAGCGACTCAACCTGTACTGCTCCGCTGATGGAGGCCAGGGCTCCCAGGGCGATGACGTTCGCCAGTATCCGGCGATCCAGTTTCTCGGCTTCGGCGGTGAATGGCAGGGCGACCAGGCGGAGATCCTGGGGCTCATCACTAGGAAGTACAAGGTCCTGGTCGATGATCAGGATGCCACCCGCCTGCAGTTCAGAGGCATAGCGCAGGTATGCCTCCTGTGAAAGGCACAGCAGTATGTCAGGAGCCAGGACTTCAGGGAATTTGATGCGGGAGTCGCTGATGATTACCGAGGATTGGCTGGCACCACCTCGCGCCTGTATGCCGTAGGACTGGGTTTGAACGACCTCTCTGTCTTCGAACACCCCGGCAGCCTCGGCGAGGATCGCCCCCGCCAATATCAGCCCCTGACCACCAGCCCCGCTAAGAATTATCGCTTGTCTCATAGGTCCGTCCATTCTAGTGTTTGACCAGCTCACCGATCACGAATTTGCCCGCCAGCTGACCCGAGGTCATTTTTTTCGCCTGCTCAGCTCGAACCGCATTGTCCTTCATCCACATCAGCATATCGAAGGCATCTCCGGATTTATTCCAGCGCCCGTATTGCTGCGGGCATTGTGTCATTATCTCCACCAGGGCAAATCCTTTGTGCAGTACAGCATCGCGAACGATTTTGCTCAATAACTGGACGTGATATGAAGTCGCCCTGGCGACAAAGGAGGCACCGGCAGCCTCTGCCAGCTTGCAGGGGTCGAATGAACGTTCGTTATAGCCTTGTGGGGCAGTCGAAGCTTTAGCCCCGGCTGGCGTGGTTGGCGAGACTTGACCTCCGGTCATCCCGTAAATGAAATTATTGAACAGGATCACTTTGATATCCACGTTCCGCCGGGCAGCATGGATGAAATGGTTCCCGCCTATCGCCAGTGTATCCCCGTCGCCCGCCATCACGACAACTGTCAGCTCAGGACGAAACAGCTTGATACCGGTTGCGAACGCGATGGCACGCCCGTGCGTGCCTTTAAGCACATCGAAGTCAAGATAGGCAGCAGTACGCCCAGAGCATCCGATGCCATTTACCAGTACGGTCTTATCCTGGTCGATTCCGGCGGCTTCAAACCCACGCAGGATGGCGCCGTTGGCGGTTCCCAGCCCGCAGCCCGGGCACCAGATGGTGGGCAGTCGTTCTTCCAGAAAATAGCGCTCCAGCAGATCGGCTGTATGTGTTGGCGGCATAGAGGCAGCTCCTTATCAGGTAGTAGCGTAGACTTGATGCTCTATATACGAAAGGATTTGACCAGGCTCGATCAGCAGCCCATCGATGCGGTTGATCGGGTGTACGGGTACACGCCCATTCACCACTAGGGAGACTTCGCGCACCATCTGGCCCAGGTTCATCTCAGGCACGACCCATGCTTTGACACGCTGGCTCCAATAATCGACAATTTTTTCCGGGAAGGGCCATAATGTCATGGCTTTGAGTAAGCCCACCTTGAGGCCTCGCCCCCGTGCTATCTCGACAGCCTCCATGGCGGACCGGGCAGATGATCCGAAGGCGAATATGGCGACTTCTGCATCTTCCAGTTGATCTTCTTCGACCAGTATCAGCTCATCAGCGTGGGCTTTGGTTTTATTGTTCAGGCGGCGGAGGAGCTGGTCTGCGATGTCGTTGCGTTCAGTGGCGGGGAAGCCATACTCATCGTGAACGTTGCTGTCCACATGGAAGCGGAACCCATCCCCAAAGGACGCCATGGCAGGGGTAAGATACCCATCCGGGCTGCCGCGGTGGGGTGCATAATCCGTTTCGCCGGGGTCAGGTCGCCTGCGCTCGATAAGCTTTAGTTCACCGGCGTCGGGCAGGGTGATCGCTTCGCGCATATGACCGACCATCGCGTCGGACAGCAGGAAGACCGGAGTACGGAGCATCTCAGCAGTGTTGATAGCCTTTACCGTCAGGTCGTAAGTCTCCCGCACGCTGCTCGGCGCGTAAGCCACGACCGGATAATCCCCGTGCGCTCCCCAGCGGGCTTGCATGACGTCCATCTGGGCTGGAAACGTTGGCAGACCGGTGCTGGGACCGCCGCGCATGACATTTACGATCACGACCGGCGTCTCGGAAATGACTGCGAAACCGAGGTTCTCCAGCATCAACGAGATACCCGGTCCGCTGGTGGCTGTCATCGCCTTGGCTCCCGCTACCGAGGCACCAATGCAGGCGGCTATGCTGGCGATCTCATCTTCCATCTGGATGAAGACCCCCCCTGCGTCGGGTAGTTTGTTTGCCATCCCTTCAGCAATCTCTGTTGCGGGTGTAATCGGATAGCCGGCGAAGAATCTCACCCCGGCTGCTATTGCAGCCTCGACACAGGCCTCATTTCCCTGGAGTAATTTTCTCATCGTCTATTGACCTTTATTTAGGACAGATTCCAGTTCTTGGATGGTGAAAACATAATCGGGGCAGGACAGCTCACATAACCCGCATCCGTTACACTGGTCTGCCGCGATCAGGATCACTTTCCTGGTCACTTCTTCCTCACCCAATACATCCTTCGGACACAGCTCCATACAGATACCGCAGGCTTTACACCAGCTCACTGTAACGACCAGTTTTTTGTTAGGATTGATTTCGATTTCTTGTCTGACCAGTTCTTTTGATGCCATTCTGCTACCTTTCATCAATTCCTGTTATGGGAACGATATCCTTGACAAAAATCGGGCAGGGATGGCGGAGGACGACAACTGTGACACCTCTTGCTGCCAGCCCTTCTTCGTATGCCTTCTGCGTGGCCTGTATCTCAGCTGGATCAACCACGCGTACGTTCTCAACCCCGGCTGCCCTGATCGCTGCCCCCAGGTCCACCGCTCTGCGGGGGTTGCCGTGCAGATCGTGACCGATAGCAGCATGAGGCTGCCCGCCGGAGATAGCTGCTGTCGCGTTGTCCAGCAGAACGACCAGCAGGTCTACCTCAGCCTGCACAGCGTCGATTAGCTCTCCCCACCCGGTGTGCAAGAAAGCGGTATCCCCTGTTAGTGCAATAACCTTTTGCTGGATACCGGTGCGCGCTATTCCGGCCGCGATGCCAATGCTCGAGCCCATCGCGAATTTGGTGTCTAATATCCGCTCGCGGGATACCTGAGCACGGATCATGCAGCCCGATTCTCCGGTGACTATGAAGGCATCTTGCCCACCGTGTCGTTCCATCACCTGCAGCAGTGTGCCGAAGCCAGGAATATACGGGCATCCTTCGCAAAGCGGTTCAGTGCTGATCATGTGCCGCTCGGGCTCTTCAATGGACGCTGGGGCAGACCATTCTGGCAGGAAAGCTTCAAGGGCAGCGGCTATATGCCCGGGGAACAGCTCACCGGCAGCCGGAATAGGCCCGCTTTTTCTGCCGAGAATCACAGGCTTCACACCGGCCCGGAAGGCAATGGCAGATACTTTATCCTCGATGTAAGGAGCAGTCTCCTCGAGTACCAACACTGCATCCAGCCCTTCGAGGAAGCCGGCTATCCTTATCTCCGGCAAGGGATGCAGTGTTCCGAGCCTTAAGATGCGGATGGACGTAGTATGGTCGTGTTCAAGAACCTGTTTGAGTTTATGATAAGCATAACCAGGGGTAATTATGCCCAACCGTCCCTGACCTTCTACCTGGTTTAAATCCCAATCTTCAAATTCTGCCTGCACCGATCGCATCGCATCGATCAGCCGCTGGTGATAGTCTACAACGAACGTCGGTATCACCGTCCAGCGGTCCTCCTGGCGTGTGAACCTGGGCTGAGCAAGAACTGCCGGTGGGGATAGGGGTTGCTCTATTTGCTCTGTGTCTCCCATCATTGGCTGTACGAGGCGCACCGCTACCGGTGTCCGTATCTGTTCTGAAAGCTCATAAGCCAGCTTCATCACCCGTCGCCCCTCGGCGGGAGTACACGGCTCAAGCAGTGGTATTTCAGCGGCTGCGATGATGGGTCTAGAATCCTCTTCATTCTGCGAACCGTAGCCGCCCGGATCATCTCCGGTTAGGACCACAAAGCCGCCATCCCCTCCAGCCAGGTTGCTCACCATCAATGAGTCCAGCGCGACATTCAAGCCTACGCTTTTGAAGCAAACCAGTGAGCGCACACCAGTCAGGGAAGCGCCGAATGCTGCATCGAAAGCAGAGCGTTCGTTTACAGCCCACTCGATGCGCATTTGGGCAGGGTTCAGGCGCAGCAGTTCGTCAATCACTGCTGATGCCGGCGACCCGGGATGACCGTTGACGAACTGCACGCCAGCTTCGATCATCCCCCAGGCAAGCGCTTCGCTACCAGATAAGGCGATCCAGCCAGATGAGTTAGGATCAGATTTTTTCATCACGGTAAGCGTCTCCTACATACCAGTAAAACTCACCGGAACAGCTCAGTCAACCAGCGCGTCCGAATTCTCGAGCAGATCGGCGACCCAATCCAGGCCCAGCTCATACAGCTTCCAGCGTTTTGGGCTGGCAGTCTGCCGGTCCCAGCCCAGCATGTCATACACCAGGTCGCGGGTCTCGAAGAAATCCTGCCTGTGCATGGTAGTTCCTTCCAGCGGACCCCCTTGCAGGGGCTCGAAGAATCGTTCGGGGAGGACGTCCTCATCAGGGCCGAAGCCCGCCAGGGTGTTAAAGGCGCGTGCCATCGCCAGCGATCGCTCGGTGGCTTTCAGCAGCTCCCAACTGGAAAAATTCCAGCCGGTGACCGATTTCACCTGCTCGACCAGCATGTCCAGGCTGTAGGGCATGAAGGCGCACATCGCAAGGTTGTTGTTGACCGATTTGTTGAGCATCATATAGACGAAAAGGCGTGCCTTTCCTGGACCGAGCTGTGTAGATTCGACCGCATCCAGGATGCCCATATTGCGCACTGAGCCGAATGCTGGCGATTCCTCGTTGGCATAAACAGGATCATGAATATTGTGCATGTGATCAGCACCGGTAGGGGATACTGCATAACCAATGCCCATGCCAGTCTTCCAGCGCGGTTCGTGCAGGGGCAGCGGTTGGTTCTTTACGTGTAAAAATAAGGATGCGGCTTCTTCACCCAGCACCTCGACCACACCAGAGGGACCTTCTGCAAGGATATCACCCAACCCCTGACGGTTGATAATCCTCTCCAGCAAGCCTAACATCCCCTGTGCGGAGCCGAAGCGCAGGTCCAATCCGTCCAGCAGATCAGCCGGGATCAACCCTCGCTCTGCGCATTCCATCGCCCCAGAAATCATCACACTGGCAGAGATGGTATCCAGCGTGTGGCGGTCGCACATCTCATTGGCTTTGGCGACAACTTTGATATCACTGATGCCGCAGGCTGACCCAAAGCCACCGATGGTCTCGTACTCCGGTCCGCCATATTTGCGGCTGACTTCTATCCCTTCTTCGCTTACTTCCACTACTCTTTTGCAGTGCACCGGGCACGCATAGCAGGTGGCGCGGTCCACCAGGATCGTGTCGGTCATGTATCGACCGGTCAGGGTCTCATAACCCTCGAAGCTTCCCTCCAAAAAGTTGCGCGTAGGCAAGCCACCGGCTCCGTTCAGGATCCCCACTCCGCGCGCGGTACCCATTTCCTGCATGGTGCCCAATGGGGTTTCATAATTGTCTCGCATCCAGCGGGCATTATCGATCACCGCGTTCTTTTGCGCGACATCCGGGCGAGTTGTTCCGTGTACCGCGATCGCTTTGAGCTGCTTGGAGCCCATCACCGCTCCAAGACCTGTGCGACCGAGGAAATCGTGCATATCTTGGGCGATGCAAGCAAAGCGCACCAGCCGCTCCGCGCCGGGACCGATAACAGCGACGCTTGCCCGGAGCTCGTTGATCTCCGATCTGACCGCTTGTTGCGTCTCGTAGGCTTCCAGACCCCACAGATGGGTGGCGTCGCGCAGTTCGATGTGGTGGTTGGTGATCCATAAATAAACCGGCTGCTCGGAGCGACCGCTGATAACCAGCCCATCATAACCTGCCCAGCGCAAATTGACACCCCAGTTGCCGCCAGCCTCGCCTTCACCGAAGCCGCCGGTAAGCGGCGATTTCGCCCCGGCACTGTTTCTACCCGCGCCAGGTATGGCAGTCCCCGTCAGAACGCTGGCAGCAAACACCAGGATGTTCTCTGCTCCCAGCGGGTCGCAGCCGGGCGGAACTTCTTTCAGCAGGTAGTGAGCGACGATTCCCCGTCCACCCAGGTAAGTACGGTAGAACTTTTCATCTTGCTCGTCAATACTGATCTCCCCGCTCGTCAGATTTACCCGCAGTATTCGACCCCAGAATCCGTTTGGCATCTGCATATCTCCTAAACGAAATATATTACCTATACAACACGGTAGACCGGTTCTTGCCCTTCCAGCACCCGGAGGATATCGAGCGCCACCATTGACATTGCTTTTAATGCGTCATCCGTATGAGCAGCCATATGCGGTGTCAGCACGACATTCTCGCACTGGAAGAGGGGGTTATCTTCAGGTGCAGGCTCAACCGCGAATACATCCATACCTGCCCCGGCCAGGTGTCCGCTTTGCAGCGCTTCCAACAGGGCGGCTTCATCGACGATCGGGCCGCGAGCGGTGTTGATCAGGATCGCGCCTTTTTTCATCATGGCAAACTGTTTTTTGCCGATCACGCCGCGGGTGGCGGGCAGCAGGGGTACGTGCACGGATACATAATCGGAGGCTTTCAAAACTTCCTCAAGCGACTGCTTTTCAGCCTGCAGCGACTCTTCAACCGCGGGATAGGAGATCACATCGTAATAGAGTATCGGCATTTTGAAAGCACGGTGACAGATCTCGGCTACCCTGGAGCCAATACGACCCATACCCACCAGGCCCAAAGTGCGCCCGAGAAGCTCCTGCCCGATGTACTCATAACGCACGTTCCAGCGCCCCTGGCGGGCAGCTTTGTCGGCACGCAGGATTTGCTTGGAGAGAACGATCATAAAGCCGACCGCCTGCTCGGCGACCGATTCGAGGTTGGCGTCCGGTGTGTTGCAAACCACGATGCCTCTCTGTTTGGCTGCCTGCAGATCGATGGCCTCCACGCCAACCCCATGGCGACCGACCACCTTCAGCTTCGGGGCAGCATCCATTAAGCGTGCACTGACCGCGCCATTGGCGCGGATGATGATCGCGTCCACGTCTTTCACTTGGTCGAGGAGAGCTTCCTCATCCAGGCTGGAAGCCATTACCAGGTCAGCGACCTCTACCAGCACATCTTTGCCGGCCTGGTGCATATCTTCGTAGAGCAAAATACGGTAAGGTTTCATTCGGAATCCTGTGGTTATAGAGAAGCACGGCACACGGCAAGGATATCATCCTCATTTGCAACCCTCGGTGCCAGGGGGACCATGAAGCTGCCGGCGATTGTTTTGCTGAGCGGCAGGAAATCCTCATCCTTCACCCCATAATACGCCAAACCTGGCGGAAGACCGACATCCTGGGAGATCTGCATGACGGCAGCGACTGCTCTCTCTGCGGCTTCGCGGCTGGAAAGACCTTTGACCTGCTCGCCCAGAGCAGCGGCGATGAGGGCGAACTTTTCAACCGCGCCGGGCAGCATGTACTGCATAGCGTGCGGTAAGATGATAGCATTGATCGCTCCGTGGGGCAGGTTGAAAGCCCCGCCCAATGGTCCTGTGATGGCATGCACCAGGGTGAGCTTCGTATTGTGGAACGCCATCCCGGCTAAAAGACTGGCGGTGAGCATGCCATCGCGGGCTTCCAGGTCGCTGCCGTTATGCACTGCGCTGCGCAGGGATTTCCCGGTCAGTTGGATGGCTTTCAGCGCCAGCGCGTCGCTGGCAGCCCAGGCGTTTACGCAGATGTAGGCTTCGATGGCATGGGTCAGGGTATCCAGCCCGGAGTCGCGAGTAGGGACCGGCGGCAGACCGAGAGTCAGCACCGGATCAAGAAGGGCCAGTCGCGGGGCAACTGTGGCGCTGCGCAATCCGAGCTTGGCGTTCTTTGCGGGGTCGGTCAGGACGGTAACATCCGTGATCTCAGCTGCTGTGCCTGCTGTTGTAGGTATAGCGATCACCGGCGCGGAGGGGATCTTGACCTTATCCACTCCGAGATAGTCGGAAGCCTGCCCCGGGTTGGTTGCCAGCACCCCGATTGCTTTTCCAGCATCCAGTGGGCTGCCACCACCCAGGGCAATCACACCATCACAGTTCTCCTGTTTGTAGATCGAGGCGGCTGTGTCAACTGTCTGTACGGAGGGGTTCATCTCTACCTGGTCGAAGACCGTCCAGTGGATGTTGAATTTGTCCAACTGCTCGGTGACCATGTCCAGAACGCCGGAGCCGGCTACGCCTGGATCGGTGACCACCTGCACTTTGCTGATGTTCAGCCTATGGGCAGCCTCACCTAACTGCTGCAGGCTGCCCTTGCCGTAGACAATCTGGGTGGATATCTGAAAGAAATATGGTGATGACATTTTATTTTCTCCCAAAAACTGGTTCATTTACAGGGTATATCGGTCTCTGGCCGGAGAGCACGCGGGCGATCTCCCCAGCCGAGATGCGTTTGACGTCTTCCGCGGATTGTTCTGAGTACCAGGCGGAGTGTGGCGTAACGATTACATTGGGCAGGTGTATAAGCGGGTTGTTTGGCTTCCACCCCCTGATTTTTGCCGGTTCTTCTTCTAGGTCATCCAGCCCGGCTGCCACAATTTTGCCTGAGCGCAGCGCTTTGATTAAGGCTGATTCATCGATGATCGGGCCGCGTGCAGTGTTGGTCAGGATGGCTCCAGGTTGGAGCAGGCTTAACTGCTGCTCACCGATCAGGTGAGTTGTCTCAGGGTTCAGAGGGGCTTGGATATGGATAATGTCTGCCCGGCTCAACAATTCGTCGAGCTCGACTTGCATAGCCCCTGATGTCGCAACCATATCTGTAGGTATATATGGGTCGTACACCAAACCCACACAGCCAAAGCCCTTCATCCTCTGCCAGATAAGTTTACCGATCTTTCCGTAGCCGATCAGACCGAAGACGGATGTGCTCAAACGTTTGATATACCTGCCGGACTGCCACTTCCAGACCCCATCCTGGACAGCGCTGTGATAGGGGAGAAGACTGCGAACGCAAGCCAATATTAATGCCACAGCATGGTCTGCAACTTCCTCTTCGCAGTAGCTGGGGACATTTGTCACCCAGATGCCATGTTCGCTGGCTGCTTCTACGTCGACGATGTCCACACCGATGCCGCTGCGAGCGATAACCTGGCAGCGTTCCATCGCCTCGATATGGTGGCGCTGGATGTTGATATAGCGGGGTAGGAGTGCGTCAGCATCTTGGATTGCGGCGACCAGCTCGGCATCGCTCGAATTATCCAGCGGGATGATCTGGCAGCCGACCTCCTCCAGGATTTCTGCTTCGATCTGGATGGAATCCCAATCGTGGGTATCCATCAGCACCTTGAATCTTTTATCGGGCACGGTCTCCTCTATCTGGACTCGCGCTTGCCGCCGCCGGTCACGTCTGCCTGGATCAGGGATTGGACTTCCTCTTTGGTTACGATCCCCAGGTCAAACATCAGGGTCTGCTTCAATCGGGTGATAGCATCCCCAACGATCACACCTTTTTCGATACCCGCTGCACTATCCGATTCGGTCAACAGCCCGTAATAGAACCCGCTGTTCCAGGTGTCACCACCGCCAATACGATCACAAAGCACGATGGGTCTGATCGCGGGTGAGCGGAAGAAGCTGCCCCGATCATCCAGGGCGACGCTTTCCCAGCGGTGTTGCTCGAAAGAGTCGGGATAGCGGATGGTCACCCCGACGATAGAGACCTGAAAGCGATCCTGCACCTGTTGGGTGAAGGATTTGAGGTCAGCATCGTTCAGCGGGCCGATGTCGCCGCGGTTGATAGCTTCAGCACTGTACTTCCCACAGTTCATGTCGTATATTTTAGCCATGTCCTCGATTGTGGTAATGAGCCAATCTACGTGGTCGGTTATGAGTGGGGTGATGACCGACCGGCATTGCTCCACACTCCACAGGGTCCCCCGGTAGTTGAAATCCATGCCGACCTCACAGCCCTCAGGTCTGGCAGATATGGCTTCTTCGAAGGCTTCCTGGTTGTAGTTGTGCTCGTAGCCGCTGTGGACAGCCAGACCGAAGTTAATGCCGGAGACATGGAACAACCTGGCGCCTTTCAGGGCAGAAGACCAGTCGACCATGCCGGCACCAAGCTGGCTGGCAGCAGAGTGTTTGCGCTGGTACCAGGCTGTTGCTCTCCTCGGCGTGCGTCCCAGCTCGTAGATATAATGCCCCATCAGATCGCTTTTATTCGCCCAGACAAAGTAGTTGGTATCGATTCCTTGCTCGCGGCTTACATTGCGCAGCATCCAGCCATAAGGGTTGTCCGGTGTCCGGGTGATATAACGGGTAGGAATCCCCAGGCGGGTCAGCCCAACACAAAGGATGTGCTCGCTCCCCGAAAGGGATATGTCGACTTGCCGGGTGCGTTCAGCGCGCTGCATATCGGCGGGGGTGTCGCGGATCATGGTCTCACCGAAGCTGACAAAGACCGGCTCACCCGATGTGAACCCAGACAGGTCGTCATTCAGGATATTAATCCGGGGTGTGGCTGTCATGTCAGTCGATTTTTACTGTTATCCAGAAGAATTTTAGAGGGAAATCGTACGGGTTTTTCGTTGTGTGAAATGGACCCGGGTGAACGTAGAATGTATCACCGGGATTTACTTCCCAGGCTTCTTCATCTGCTTCCATCACGCCGCGTCCTTCGAGGAAGAAGTAGACCTCTTCCCGATCTGCATGTGCATGACCTTTCGTGCGGCATCCAGGGTATACGATTGTGATCCCGGATTGGATTCTGCCTGAGGCGCTGTCTTCAGGGTTTATCAGCATAATGACATCCCTGCGAATCTCATCTCCATCTTGACGGAGCAGGGCAGCGAATGAGCTGCCGCCGGTTTCAGCTTTGAGTTGCTCGATCTGGATGAGCTTCCCCTTTTGTGTATCCATCATGTACTCCTTTTATATGTGCTTGGGCAGTCAGGATTGGTTATCTGGTAATGACAGGATGATAAGCCTGAACTATTATAGTATATTTATCATTCTGGAGCAAGAAGGAATTCATTCAAGGGCTAAATTCATCGCAATAAGCTGCATCGGATTATCCATTCTGCTTACTGAGGATACCTGGTAATATGACATATATTCTCGAGATTATCTTCTGGTAATGACAAGATGACATATTGACATCGCGATTTTTCTGTGCTATAGTTTTTTCTGTATGTAAAACGGCGTTTTAGACATAAAAATGGTCAGGCTGTGAAGCTTCCCCGAGAAGAATATCGCAAAGAAACACCGATTATGAATCATTCGGTCAAAAAGGCTTTTACTATTCTAGAATATCTGGCGATGCAGGCCGGAGCTTGGGACCTGGGGGTTATCAGCCGTGCATTGGGTATGCACAAAAGCACGGTTTATCGCTTCCTGACCATACTCGAACACCTAGGATATGTCGCTCAGGACTCTGATAACGGGCGATACTCCCTGGGTGCAAGGGTGGTCTGGCTGGCATCCACATTCCTGGATAGCCTCGATCTGCGGGCGCTCGCCAGACCACTGCTTGAAAATTTGGTAGAGGCTACCCACGAAACCGTACATCTGGCAATACTGGACGATTTTGAGGTAGTATACATCGATAAAGTCGATGGACACCAGCCGGTGAAAATGGGGATATCGAAGCAGTAGGAAAGATTAAAACACACCCAGACAAAAAGGGGGAAATCTGATTCAATCAGGGCATCTTAGACAAGGAGGTGTCCTGATGAATGGAGAAAAAGGAGGGGGTGACTTCAGTTGGCGGACCGAAGCCACCCTGTTCGAGCAGGCGCAGGGGGGCTGTACGGCGAGCTTGAACGAACTGATGCAGCGGCACGAGAAGCTGGTGCACTTTGTCGTTCAGCGCCAGTGGCTGCTGACGCTGCCGTATGAGGAGGCGGTCCAGGCCGGACGCCATGGGTTGTGGCGGGCCATTTTGGGCTACGATCCTGGGCGGGGGAGAGCCTTTTCAACCTACGCCTATGTAGCAATTATGAAGTATGTTTGGGCGGCTGTAAAGGCTGAACAGCGCCGGTTGCAGCGAGAAGTGCCGCTGGCCATTCTGGTGAGGCACTATTATCGAACCGGGGACGACCCGGCGGGGATGAGAGCGCAGCAGGAGATTGCGGAGAGCCTGCAGGCGCTGGTGAAGCGCCTGCCCCGGCGGTTAGGCTTCGTGATCCGGTGCTACTACGGGTTAGTAGGGCAAGAGCCCCAGACGCTGCAGGCGATTGGCGAGCAACTGGGGCTGACCCGGGAGCGGGTGCGGCAGCTGCGCCAAGAAGCGCTGGTGTGGCTGCGCCAACCGGCGCACAGCCAGGAGCTGCGCAGCCTGCTGGAGCGCCACAACGTGCGGCAGTATGAGCTGGCGGATGAGCTGGCTCAGGCCTGGCTGAAGCGCAGAGGCGGGCGTCATGGGCGGCACTAAAGGCACCCCCGAGCAAAGCCGGGCGCAAGATGCGGCCTTTGTCAGCCAATGCAGCCTGTTGGGCCTGCAGAAGAGCCTGCCTTTGCAGTGGCCGACGCCACCTGAGCTGCCTGCCTCTCCCAAGAAAAGCTATCGCTCGGCCTATCGCTACCCCTGGCAGGCAGAGGTGAGCGACCCAGCCCAGGTGGTGGGCTGGCAGGAGCTGTCCGACTTCGACCTGCTGCTGCGCCTGGTGGATTTCAGCGGCCTGCGACCGGTTCTGGCTTATCTGCTGGGCTGGAAGTCAGGCCGGGGTTGGGAGCCGTTCGATCCGGTATCCTTCTTCCTGCTGGTGGCCTGGCAGATGGCCAACCGCTGGAGGCGCAGCCAAACGCTCAAAAACCTGGCCGCTGAGCGCTATGCCGATTATGCCCGCTGGTTCGGCTTCACCAACGGGGTCTACCCTACGGAAGGTGGTGTACGATACTTTCTGACCCGCCTGGGGCAGCATTCGGATGCCAGTGGGGAGATGGTCAGTGTGGAGCAGGGGGAAGGTGTGGTGGCGGTGATGGTGCAGCGGCTGAACCTGCTGCTGGCTGGTGCGGTGGGGGTGATGCGCCAGACGCCGGTGCTTACGCCCCAGGCCTGGGGCGCGGCTCTGCTGGGTGCGGATGGCCAGATCCACGATGCGGCTTCTCAGGTACGCTGTATCTCGGTGACCGAGAGCTGTTACCAACCCTGCTCACCCGCTCATCCCCGCTCTTGCCCGGCCAAAGACAAGCTGCGCCGGGGCTGTGACTGCAGCAGCCTGGCCTGCACACAGGTCTGCCGCCAGGCCACCCCGCGGGACCCAGAGGCGCGTTACGTGTGGTACTCCGGCTCCAACCAACCTGCGGATCACCCCAATCACGCCACGCAGGCAGAGACATCCGCAGTGGACCCCGGCGAAGCCCATTACGGCTACCGCAGCCTGCCTTTGCGCCTGGCGGATCCGCTCCGGCGCTTCAGTATCACCCTGCTTTCGGATGTACGCCCGGCCAACGAGCATGAAGACGTTCCTAGCGCAGCCTTGCTGATGCAGTTGAAAGATTATTATTCTGATTTGCAGGTGGATGCCGTCGCCGCAGATGCCGGGCTGGGCTTTGAAAGCTTCTTGCACACCATCTTCAGCCACCTGCACGCCCGGCGTGTGGTCGACCAGCGCCAGCATGCCGCCGACCAGGACGAAAGCCTGTGGCCAACCCGCGGCTACGATGACCGCGGACGCCCCATCTGCAGCTATGGCTTTAGCCTGGTTTCTTATGGCTTTGATCGGCAACGTCAACGACATAAATGGTGCTGCGACAGAGCTTGTTGGCTGGGCAAAGAACCCCAGGTCCGCCTGGCACAGGTGGACTACCCCCCGCCGGAGTGCCCCTATCAGGCCAGCCAGCACACCCACGGGAGGGTGATCCATGTGGCTGAACGCTTCGCCGATGCTTCTATCCGCCTGGTGCGGGATATCCCCGTGGGCAGCCCCTCCTGGAAGGCGCTCTACCACCGGGCGCGCAATGCCGTCGAAGGTCGCAACGCCACCTTGGAAGGCTGGGGCTTGAAGCGCTTGCCCGTCTTTGGCCTGCTGCGCTCCAAAGCCCTGCTCTTCCTGGCCGATGCCCTCGACACCTTGACCACCCTGGCTCGCCTGGTGCGCCAGGCCTCCCAGGCGGCCGCCTTCTCCTGAGCCGTGACCCCCTCCCGGCTCTCTCTTCGCCCGGCAGTACCATGCCTGCCAGGCCATCCCTGCGCGCCTGCCTCCCCGTTCTAACCCGCTCGGCGGGCTGGTTTGCTCGCCTTTTCTCCTGCCGATCTGCTCTTCTCATCCTCAGGGCTGCTCTTCTGCTTCGTTTTTCAGCCTCCTGGATGGCCTTTCCCTGTCCGTCCACCCTCCTTTGCATGCTTCCCCTGCGCCACTTTCTCCTCTACTGCTTCGATATCCCAAATGGCATCACGAGTGGGAAATCGAATGCCTGCTCACTCGACCGGCCTTGGCAAAGCATTGTTAGCTCATCACGAAAAAAGCCAATGGCCGGTTTACGTTCACGAAAAAGGTTTGAAGTCCTATACACAGAACACGATTGTCGACTCTGATGAGTTCTACGCCCACCTGCGCGGGATCAAGCTGAGAGGCTATGCCATCGATAATTTCGCAAATGAAGATGGCATCCGCTGTGTGGCAGTTCCTATCAATGACCATAATGGAAAAACAATTGCCGCTTTGAGGATCAGTGGCTAGTCGCTAACCATAATCCCTGAACGCGATGACGAGTTTGCAGTTATAGCCAAGAGAACCGCACAGAAGATTTCCGAGCGTTTGGGTGGTGTGCGAAAAGCAAGAGATTAAATCATCATCACGGAGACAGATATATGCAAATCGTCAACCAGAAGTTATTCATCGATGGAGAGTGGGTGAGTGCCGACTCTGGAGAATCCTTCGATGTAACCAACCCTGTTAACGGACAGCCGATGGGTAAGGCAGCCAAAGCCGAACGCAGCGAGACACGCCGGGCGCTGCAAGCTGCCTCCAGAGCGTTCGAAGTATGGGGAAAATCCACACCTGATGAGCGAACCAAAGCATTGAAAAAAGCCGCGGCAGCCGTTGCCACCCGCCAGGAAGAGTTGGCTGAGATCTTGACCCGGGAACACGGCAAGCCGCTTGGGGATGCCCGCAAAGAGATCGCCGGCACTGTTGCCACGCTGGAATACTATGCGGAAGAGGCGAGGCGCATATCTGGGGAAGTTGCACCGAATAAATCATCCACCATGCGCAGCCTGGTGATCCGCCAGCCTGTCGGGGTTGTGGCTGCCATAGCCCCCTGGAATTACCCGGTATCGCTGATGGCCTGGAAGATCGCCCCGGCGCTGGCAGCCGGCTGCACGGTGGTCGTGAAGCCGCCCGCGCTTGCTCCGCTGGCATGCGGGCTGGCAGCCGCCATTGTAGGTGAATCGGGCTTCCCGGCTGGGGCAGTGAATGTTGTCACCGGACCCTCCAGCCAGGTTGGAGAGGAGCTAATCACCAATCCGATCACCCGCATGATCGCTTTTACCGGCTCCACCGAAACCGGCATCCACTTGATGAGTGCAGCAGCGCAGGATTTAAAGAAGCTGATCCTCGAGTTAGGCGGGCATACTCCGATGGTGGTGTTCAAGGATGCCGACCTGGACCGCGCTGTAGCAGACGGCGTAAAGCGATCATTCCGCAATATGGGTCAGATCTGCAATGCAGTGAACCGGATCTACGTTGAAGCAGAAATTGCCGACGAATACATCAAGCGTTTTGTAGAACAAACCGGGCAGATGACAATCGGCGATGGCTTGGCAAACCCGAATGTCGATCTAGGCCCGATGATCGACGAAGAAGGAATCCAACGCACCCAGGCGCATGTTGATGATGCGGTGAGCAAAGGAGCGGTGCTGCTCTATGGGGGAAAACGTCCCCCGCAACCAGAACTGTCACAAGGCTATTTCTACGAGCCAACCGTGCTGGCAAGTGTGACCAAAGATATGCTGGTGATGCACGAAGAGTCGTTTGGTCCTATCGTTGGCATCGATACCTTCAGCGGATTGGACCAAGCAGTAGAGCTGGCAAACAGCACCGAGTATGGGCTGGTTACATATGCTTACACCCGCGATCTCAGCACTGCTTTCAAATTCAGCGAAAGGGTTGAATCTGGCTCGGTCGCCATCAATGCGGTCAGTCCGGACTCCCTGTATGCCCCATATCCAGCCTGGAAGCACAGCGGGATCGGTCTGGAGCTGTCGCACTATGGGATTGAAGAGTATCTGCAGGTGAAACATATCCTGCTGGAGCTGGGATAACCCCCGCTGATATGCAGCCGGAGTAATGGATGCCAGTTTGTGATCGCTGGTTGTATTTTTGCATACTCGATTTACTCAATGGAAGAACAAGGAGCGTGAGCCAATGAAAGTGAAGGATTGGGGTTATACAAATCCGGTCGTTTCTCCGCTGTATGGCAAGCCGCCGCTGTGGTGGAAGGACATGCGGGTGCAGTTGGTGGTTTACGAGACGGATATCGAAAATGTCCGCCGGGTCATTCCCGAGCCGCTAGAAGCACGCACCAACCTGGTGATCACCTGGGTGTCTGAATTTGAGCTCGGCACAACCCAGGGCAGCTTCAAAGAGATGGCAATCTACGTACAAGTGAAGTTCGGCGATATCGAGGGTGATTACGAACCATTCCTGTATGTCAATACCCCGTTACCGCTCACAGCCGGGCGTGAGATATGGGGCTACCAGAAGAAACTGGCGGAGATCGGACTTTATCACGAGCAGGAAGCGGTGCGCGGCCAGGTGGACCGACTGGGTCACCAGATATTCAAAGCTCTTGTGGTTCCGGAATACGTCGCCGATATGAGCGAAATCCCTTGGAGCAGTGGGGGCGTGTTCTCGCTCAAATACATCCCGAGTGCCGAGGAAGGCGGGACGCCGGTGCGCGAATTGATCCTCACCCCCGGTGAGTTCACCGCCCAAGAGGGCAAATTCTTCGGTGGTCGCGCGTCTGTGGTCTATGAGCGCTCGGAGATTGACCCCACCTACCTGCTGGAACCCAAGCGCATCCTGGGTGGTTTCTTCGGTCAGGGCGATCTGTACCTACCCCTTGGCAAAGTCGTCCATGATTACAAATAATACGGAGTGACTGATGCTGTCTCACTTCGATATCCTCAAACGGCTGATCGATGGCAAGGTGGTGGCAGTCGTCCGTCTGGCGAGCGGCGACCACTTGGTGAAAGTTGCCGAGGCGTTGAAATCCGGTGGGATTACCGCCATCGAATTCACTATCCCCACCCCCAATTCGCTGGAGATGATCAAGCAGGCCTCCGCGCAGCTGGGAGACTCGGTCATCATGGGCGCCGGGACGGTGCTCGATCCGGAAACAGCCCGGGCGGCGATCCTCTCTGGGGCGCAGTTCATCGTAACACCGGCGCTCAACCTGAAGACCATCGAGCTGTGCCAGCGCTACGGAAAACCGGTTATCCCAGGAGCGCTCACACCCACCGAGATCTTAACTGCCTGGGAAGCCGGCGCGGACATGGTCAAAGTTTTTCCTGCAGACAGCATGGGCCCTAGCTACATCAAGGCTGTGCTGGCGCCACTGCCCCAGGTGCGGCTGGTGCCGACCGGTGGGGTAAGTGCGGATAATGCTGCCCAGTATATTCAAGCCGGCGCGACGGCGCTTGGGGTAGGCGGCAAGCTGGTGGATCAGCAGGCGGTGAGCAGAGGGGACTGGTCGGTGCTCACCATGGAAGCTGAACGCTTGATGAGTGCAGTACAGCAAAAGGACCAGCAGCCGCAGTTCGCCTGAGGCTTGCGGAAGGATATCAGTGCCGTTCAAAGTCCTGGTTGCCACCCGTTCCTTCGGAAGCACTTCCCAAAAACCATGGGATGTTCTGGCAGAGGCGGGCGTCGATATCGTCGAAGCAGATATGAAAGTCGAGATGAGCGAAGACCGGCTGATCGATCTGCTGGGCGGGGTGGACGGTGCGGTCGTTGGCGTGGTGCCGCTGACCGCCCGGGTGATGCAGAATTCCCAACAGTTGAAGGTAATCAGCATGCATGGAGTAGGTGTAGATCACATCGACCTGGAAGCTGCTGCCAGTTTAGGGATCGTTGTCGCCAATTGTCCTGGCACAAATGACCAGGCGGTGGCTGACCTGGCTATTGGGTTGATGATCGCCATCGCGCGCCAAATCCCGGCGGTCGATCGTTCCTTGCGCTCCCAGAATTGGGGCAGGTTCAGCGGCAGCGAGTTATGGGGTAAGACCCTGGGATTGGTCGGATATGGGCGCATAGGGCGGGGCGTAGCCCGGCGAGCGCTGGGGTTTGATATGCAGGTGCTTGTCCATGACCCGTATATCTTGCCTGACCAGCTTGATCTGGCTCAGGTGAAGCTGACTACTTTTGAGGAGGTGATACAGTCTGCGGACTTTCTCTCCCTGCATGCAGCGCTGACAGCCGAGACTCGCAGCATGATTGGGGAGGTTGAACTGGCCGCGATGAAGCCAACCGCATACTTAATCAACACTGCTCGCGGCGGGCTGGTTGATGAGACTGCATTATACGCCGCGCTGCAGCAGAAGGTGATTGCGGGAGCTGCCCTGGATGTCTTTGTAGAAGAACCTCCACTAGGCAGCCCGCTGTTGGAATTGGAGAATATCGTCCTGACAGCACATATAGGGGCACATACCCAGGAAGCTATCGAGCGGATGGGTATTATGGCAGCCACCAATGTCATCCAGACTTTGCAAGGCGCCGAGCCCCTCCACAGGGTGCGGTGAGTGAGTAATACCAGCATGAACAATCGATTACACTCGCCAGCCAGGAATTTTATATATCCGGTCAATTTGACCGGGGGAGGGAGGTGGTTTGAAGATTAGCTGGCGTTCCCTGGTGCTGATGTGATAGACAGGATCAGGGAAGCCAACCATCGGAGATGTGGATATCCACTCAACAGCTACAAGACAGTCAATTACCAACTAATTTGACACATTTTGGAGGAGTGAAATGAAAAACACAGCAAAATTGATATTCTTCTTCCTGCTGGTTGCATCCATGCTGCTCTCAGCATGCGCGCAGGCGACACCGGCTCCGCAAGAGCCGGCTGCAGAACAGCCAGCGGCGGAAGAGCCGGCGGCAGATACCGGCGAATGCAAAGACGAAGACCGCGTTCCGATTGCCTGGTCGACCATCGCTGGCTTTTACACCGATGCGATGGAAGGAATTGTGGCCGATTTCGAGGCCACTCACTGCATCGACGTAACGATCATCGGAATCGATAACTCCCAGCTGTACGACAAGCAGGTCATAGAGCTGGTCGGCAAGACTGGTGCCTACGACGTGGTTAACATTGAGGCAATGGAGAAGGCTGAGTTCGCCGAGAATGGTTTCCTCCTGCCTATGGATGATTATCTCAAGGAACATCCGGAAGTCGACTATGCCGATGTTGCCCCTATCCTGGCAGACTTGACCACGCAGTACGAGGGCAATATTTGGGGCTTGCCGTACTACACCTATACTGCCGGTTACTTTGGGCGTTGTGACCTGTTCGAAGATCCAACTGAACAGGCCGCATTCAAGGAGAAGTACGGCTACGACCTGGCTGCACCAACGACCTGGGAACAGCACCGAGATATCGCTGAGTTCTTCACCCGCAAGACTGGTGACACCCTGAAGGGTGAGCCACTGACCAAGGACTTCTTTGGCGTTGGCCTGATGGCAGGACGTTTCCAGGAAATCCAGGATGAGCTCTCCGCCAACCTTTGGTCATACGGGGCATACTGGCTGAAAGATGATGGCACACTCGATGTTGAGAATGTGACCAAGGCGCTGAAGTGGTATGTGGAGGAGATGCTTCCCTACGCTCCACCAGCGGCATTGACCGTGACCTACGACGGTGTGATGAACCAGATGAAGGACGGGCAGATCGCCCAGACGGCAGGCTTCTTCCTCGACCAGTGGCCAAATGCGGTGCAGACAGATGAATTGGTGCCTGGCGCGAAAATGTGCCCGCTGGAGGCTCCGGAAAAGCAAGCCTATATCGGCGCCTTCCTTGCAGCTGTATCGTCGTCATCAAAGCATCCTAAGGAAGCCATGGACTTCGTGGCATACCTCGGCGGCAAGGAAGCGCAGCGAAAATTCTCGCTGGAGGGCGGAACCACCACCCGTATGAGCATCCTGACTGACCCGACGATGACCACCCAGGAACTGTGGACGAAGACCGGTCACTTCCCGGTGCTTGTCAAGGTGTTCGACAGCATGAAGGACACCCGTGACAACCTGTTCTACACACCATTCGGCGGCAAGATCTATAACACGCTTGGACCAATGCTTCAAGCAGCAGCAGCCGGCGAGAAGACTCCTGAGCAGGCAGTGCTGGATCTGGCTGCAGAGATCGAAAAGATCTGCGGCGGACCCTGCCCGATTAACAGATAATACTATGCGTTAGCCAGACTGACCGGGATGTTCTCGATCGGTGCATCCCGGTCAGACCCTTATTATCGAATTTGTATATTAAAAGGAGAGATTCATGGCGACTACTTCCATGAACGAACCCCGAGATAATCTTACTGTCACCAAGAAGCAGGGCAGAGCGATGTCGGACACCTGGTTTTCTATTCTTCTAATCCTGCCCGCAATGATCATCATCGGCTTCTTCGCCCTGTATCCGCTTTTCTATGCCATCAACGTTTCATTCAGGATGGCTGATCTGACCAGTGGAGGCATCCAGGGATTCGTAGGGCTGAAAAACTATCGTACTGTACTGTTCGACAAGTTCTTTTGGCATTCGGTAAAAACAACGTTGTTCTTTACCGTATTCGCCGTGTCCATTGAAGTCATCCTGGGCATCTTCGTCGCCTTCCTGATCCACGGGGCTACGATTGGTAAAGGTATCATCCGAAGCCTGCTGATCCTACCGCTCGCAACTGCTCCGGCTGTGACTGGTCTATTCTGGAGGTATCTATACGATACTCAATTTGGGCTGTACAACTACTTCCTTAAATTACTGGGTTTGCCGCAGCCCAACTGGCTGGGTGATATTGATATCGCCCTTTGGGCAGTGATCATATTCGATGTATGGTTGTGGATGCCATTTGTGGCATTGATCGTTCTGGCAGGACTGCAGGCGCTGCCCAAGGAGCCCTTTGAGGCCGCCGAGTTGGATGGCGCGCCTTATTTCCGGGTTCTGCGTAAGCTGACCTTCCCGATGCTCAAGCCCGTCTTATTCCTTGTTATTATTCTGCGCACAATTGATGCGCTACGTCTATACGACGCCGTGGCAGTGCTCACCCGCGGCGGTCCCGGTTCGACGACAGAGACCATGACCTATTATCTATACCGGAATGGTCTGGTGTTCTTCCGCATGGACTACGCATCCACGATGGCGCTGCTCTTCCTGTATGCCGTCGTTGTGGCAGCATTATTTGCCTTGCGACCGCTTTTAGACATGTTTGGCGGTCGTGCGGCACCGAGGTGAGGAGGTAGATACCTATGTTAGAGAGACGAAACACCGCATTTGAGATCTTGCGCTATGGGATTATTCTGATGGTCCTGCTGTGGACGATATTCCCCATCGCCTAGTTGATCCTGACATCGTTC
>JAQBDA010000194.1:0-8503 GCA_032124675.1 Chloroflexota bacterium | reverse complement strand
AACGCTGCCTGTGAGGACGGTCACAAGCGTCTGCTGGGTTGTGCTGATATCCGAAACCTGTAAGGCGACTTCAGCCTGCACCCTGTCCTCATCCAACTGCAATCGGGCACCATAGTAAGACTGGTCGCGGATATCGTACTCGCAGCAGACGACCAGGTCAGATGTGTTCAAGAAAGAAGTGCGCGGCGCTACGATAGTCTGGAAGGAGGGATACGAATCCTGGCTGGTTGCTACCACGCGCTCACCGGTGAAGATGGTATGTTCCAGACCGGTCTGGCTGCGCATTTCGTCGGCAAATGCAGAGTCCAGCCTCAGACCTGTGAGCAGACGCTCCCATCCCTGGTCGTTGTCGGACACCGGTTGGCTGGCCAGCAGCCAGATCTGCGGTAGGGTCTGTCCAGATACAAGATAATAAAAGCCGGAGGGGTGTGGATCGCAAATGTCATCCGGCACCGGACCGGTGGAAGCGACGACGGCCTGGTTGTCAGAGCCGCAGAGTGCCAGCAGGTCCAGTTCTTCAACAATTTGCAAGCTGAGCAGGTAATCCCGTAGCGCATCGATATCGCCGGATGCTGCCAGCTCCTCCAGCCTGGGCTGCTGGGCGATCAATGCAGCAGAGTTATCCAGATTCTGCTCCCTCGCTTCGTACAGCGATTGGGCTGCATTATAGCCTTGCTCGATCTGCGACCAGGCCTGGTGGTCGAGCTGTTCGCGGATGATCCATAATGCCGGCAGTCCCACTGCAGCGGATGTGAGGATTACCAGCAGCACCGTACTGAGGATGATCTGGCTGGATAGGCTGTACAGGTTTAGGTTGAGCCTGGATGCCCTCGAGGGCTGTGCTTGCGCTTTCGATCTGTTCATAATCCTTTACGGAGCCTGCTGTGATGGGACCGTATGCCTTCCCAATCATATCCTATCGCAAGAGAATCAGGGGCTATCTTGAACAGAAAACAACCCGCGCAATTTCCCCAGGAACTGCGCAACATCAGTTAATAAATCTCTCCACCGCATAGCGCTGATGTATTATAATTAAGGAAGCAGCAAAGTGCTGCAAGGTGCTACGTAAGAAGGGGTCATTGAAAATGGATATCTGGTACAGTCTAGCAAAATCAATTATCCGTGTTTACGTAACACTATTCGTCGATTCGATCCACGTGCTGGGGCAGTCTGAACTGCCCACCGGACCGAAGATCATTGTCGCCAACCATACAAATGTTACAGACGGATTTATTCTGCCTTTCTTGACCAAAGAAAAGGTGCACTACCTGATCCAGGCAGAGACCTTCACCCTGCCGGTTATCGGAAAAATACTCTCACTCGCCGACCAGATCCCGGTTTACATCGGACGCGGCCAGGAAGCGCTGGATTTAGCCAAGGAGAGGTTGATGTTGGGGCACTCGGTGGCGATCTTCCCGGAAGGGCGCTTGAACGACGGTCGAAGCTTCCACCGGGCTGGTGTCGGAGCAGCCCTGCTGGCGGCAGAGAGCGGTGCGCCGATTGTCCCGATTGGATTTTTTGTACCCGACAAGTATGCCCGCCCGATAAAGGGGCATTTCCACGACCGGGAGACGTTGGGTCGCTGGCAGTTCGGCGGGCAGTGCTTTGTCCATATCGGTGACCCCTGGCAGTATACCCTGTCGCTCCAGGAGAGGGTAAATTACCGTGAGCTGCGCAAATTTACTGAAAAGATGATGGTGCGTATCGCCGATCTGGTCCAGCAGGCTCAGGATGAGGCCAGGCGGCTCGGAATGATGTCCTGAAATGTACAAGCCCAGTGCGGCGGGGGTGGCGTTTAGGGTGCCATCTCCGTCTGTTTATTTAATCAGGCAGGCTGAAACGCTCACCGCATTTTAAAACCCGGTATGGCTGGTCGAGGCGCTTTGCCTGCCGGATGAACTCATCCGGGGAAGCCGTGTTGAAGGCGAACATCTCATAATGGCAGGGGATGACCAGCTTGATCTGGCTGTCGTGTGCCAGCTGTGCGGCTTCGACCCCGGAGAGGTTTCCAGCGACACCGCGGCTTGGATCGCGCCCGTTGATCGGCAGCAGTGCGAGATCGATCTGATACTGGCGCAGCAGCTCGTGCATGCCGGGATAGCGCACCGTATCCCCGCTGTGGTAAACCGTCAGCGGCCCTGCCTGGATGACCAGCCCGATATACCTCGCGCTGCCGGAGGCGTCCGTTTCCAGCTTTTCGTGCGCCGAGGGTACGGCAGTGAAAGTCAGCCCGTTGACCTTTACAGCACGATCTGCAGGGATGCCGGTCAGGCGTTCTGCTGGCAGCTGCAGGCGCTGGGCGGCGAACTCCCGGTTGGCTTCCGAGACCAGGATCACCAGCCCCGGGTTGGCAGCCACCAGCGCTCCAAGCGTCTCTCCATCCAGGTGGTCGGTGTGGTTGTGGCTGGAGGTGGCGATGTCGATAAAATCCAGCGCCTCCGGCGCAACCAGACGTTCGGTCATGCGCTCGTGGGGCGTATCCGTAGCGGCATATTTCCTGGTCAGCGAATCGGATAGATAGGGGTCGACCAGTACATGGATGCCATGGAATTGCAGCAAAAAGCCGCTCTGCCCCAGCCACCACAGGTGCAGCCGGTCTGGCTCGGCGCTGGCGGCTCTGACATCCTCCAGGAACTCCTCGTTCATTAAGACTGGTCGGATCATGGTTGGTATGCCTTTTTGATGGGTGAGGATTAGCAAACCGCCGAAAATATCTTAACTACATGTATCAGCTTGAACGGCGGTTTGCTTGCAAATGGTTCGATATTTGCCGTGGTTTCATAGTGGCTATTGTTTCAGGCGTAGCAGGCTGGCAGCTTCCCCGCCGGATATGGCAGGCATCAGATTCACCTGGTCGCCTTCCTTCAGAGCCTGATCCAGGCCAGCGACCCGACCGTTGACTGCCAGCAGCAGGTGTTCAGGGTCAAGCTCGACCTCCAGGTGCTGCAGCAGCATCGCCAGGGTGCCGCCGGAGGCGAGATCGACCTCCATCTGTCTGAGCATGCCATCCGGTGTCTGGTGCTGCAGAATCGTATGCAGATGTACGGTGACCTTCACAATGCCTCCTGGGTGCCTGTTGCCCCGTGCTGCGCTGCACTGGATTATACTTGCTTCCGGCGTGACCTCAGCAATGATACTGTTTGGTTCTTTGGGACTTACCGTGAGAGGGGTTTTATATGGAGAAAATATGGATTTGAGAGCCAGGATAAAGGCAGTCATCTTCGATATGGATGGGCTGATGTTCGATACCGAGCGCATCGCCCAGACTGCCTGGCAGCAAGCCGCAAGCAAGTTCGGGTACGATTTTCCCGCTGAGATATACGCCGGTATCATCGGGCTCGCATTGCCGGATGTGGCGCAGTACACTCGCACGACGTTCGGTGAGGATTTCCCTTACGATACAATCTACCAGCGCAAGCAGGAGCTTGTAGATGAGTTTATCACCACCCACGGCACCCCGCTGAAAGCTGGTTTGGTCGAGCTTATGGATCGAATTGAGAGCGCCAACTTGCTGATGGCACTGGCCAGCTCGTCCGGAAAGGGGACCATCCTGCGCAACATGGAACATGCCGGGCTGCAGGCGGGGCGCTTCCGTGCAATCGTTGGAGGGGATGAGATCAGCCGCGGCAAGCCGGCTCCGGATATCTTCCTGGCAGCCTCCCGGCGGCTGGGGGCCGCGCCGGAGGAGTGCCTGGTCCTGGAAGATTCCAATACCGGTATCCAGGCAGCCTGCGCGGCAGGCATGATCGCTATCATGATCCCGGATATGCTGTCTCCTTCAGATGGGACCTTGCGCTGCGCGTGGGGGATATTGCCTGATTTACATGCTGTGAGGGATCTGCTGGGGGATAACGGTTGCCAGTTCTAAGTTGAGAGCGCGGCGCTCACCATTCAAATAATTTCCAGATCTCTGGATGAGTGCTACTGGCCTTTGCTTGACCCTCTTCTGACCCCACCTCAGTAAAAATGACCACGGCCTGTTTCAGGTGCGCCATCGCATCTGCCTCAAGCCCGGCGGCATGGTACAGGTCGGCCAGGTTGTTGTGCAGGGCGGCTTCGTGGTGGCGGTCTCCGATAACGGTGCACAGGTCCAGCGCCTGGAGCGCATACTCGATGGCGCGCTCCCGGTCATCTTGGTCGGCATAAGCCAGCGACAGGTTGTTCAGCGCCGCAATGCGCGCTTCCGGCTCGTCCATATCCACTGCCAGTGCAAGACTGCGTTCCAGATACTGGGTGGCTTCCGGCAGGTTAGCGTGCCTGCGTGCCAGGAGGCCAAGCACATTGAGAGCCTGGGCGAGTGCCGGACGGTCATCCACCCCTTCAGCCAGGTCGAGGGCGCGCTGGGCCATCATGCAGGCGCGTTCAGGGTCCCCGTGCTGGTATGCAGTACGGCTCCAATCGGCATACAGGCGCGATAATGCGCCGGCATCCTGGCTGATCTCCAGAGCTTCCGCACAGGCCTGAAAATATCCTTCAGCCCCTTCCCAATCCCCTAAACGGTGGTAGACCCCGCCCAGTTTGCGGTCCAGGCGGGCTGTCCCGGGAGGGCTGTCCACCAGTTGGGCCAGGGACGCTTCATAGCTCTGTATGGCGGTGAGATAGCTGCCAGACAGGGTGTGCATGTCGCCGATAGCTTCGTTGATCGTGGCGATTTCCGGGTGGCCTAAGGCAAGCGCATTCTGGAAGTGGTTCAGCGCCTCGGCGTTGGCATAAAGCGTGCGCGCCTGTTCGCCAGCCAGTTTATAATACTCCGCCGCTTCCTGGACATTGCCGCCCTGTCTGAAGTGGTGGGCAATCTGACCTGCCGAGGCAGGCCGCAGGCGCAGCCGGCGAGAGCGCGCTATCAGAGCCTCGGCAGTGCGGGTGTGCAGCAGGCGCTTGCGCGCCTGGCTGGTCTCGCTGTACACCAGCTCGCGCAGCTTGTCATGATTGAAGTCGTACAGCAGCTCGCGCAGGCTCTCCGGCGAGCTCTCACCGTTGCCTGTGTGCGCTTCAGCGATCAGCCCGCGGTTGAGCAGACTTTCCAGGGTGGTGACCGTCTCCTCGTCTGTGCGTCCGCTGGTCTCGCGCAGCGACTCGAAATCGAATGAGCGTCCGATGACTGCGGCGGTCTGCAGCAATTGCCGTTCGGTCTCGCCGATCTGCTCCAGCCGTGAGTGCAGCAGGTCCCGGACGCCGTGCGGCATTTGCCAGGTTTCCCGGCCCTCCGGTTCAAGATTGGCGGAACCGGAGGCCAGGTATTCTACGATAAAGAATGGCAGACCTTCACTCTCCTCGTAGATGCGCCGGTTGATCCCTGGCGATAGCCCGCTCTTTGCTGAAGATGCGGCCTGCACCAGTTTCTCGATCGCCTGGGGCTGCAAGCGCCCCAGCTGGATCAGCTCTCCATAACCGCTGCGTTGGCTGGCTGCCAGCATGCTGCGTAGGCGGTGCCCGGCATGCAGGTCCTCACCGCGCCAGGTTGCCAGAACCAGCAGCGGGCTGCCGGGCAGTCGCCGGACCAGGTAGCTCAGCAGGTCGAGGGAGGCTTCATCTGCCCAGTGGATATCATCGAGGAAAAACACGCCCGGTGGTTGTGTGCCGCAAATTGCCCGGATGACCTGGCGCAGCCCCTCGAAGAAGCGCGTTTGTGCGCCCGGGCTGTTGGAAGATTGCGCCTGGGGCAGGTCGGGTCGCAGCCGGTTGATGGCAGGCAGCAGGCGCGCTGCCTCCACCAGCCAGACCGGCGCTATACTTGCGTGCCATTCGGGGCTGGTGGGCTGGTCGATGGCGTGGCTCAAACCTTCCAGGAAGGGTGCCAGGGCAAGGTTCGACTCGCCAGGATAGCAAGTGGCAGAGATGACACCAGCCCCGAGGCGGCGGATCGAGCTGATAAACTCATTCGAGAGGCGGGTCTTGCCGATGCCTGCTTCGCCCTCCAGGACAACCAGCCGCCCGTCCTGTCCGGTGGCGGAATAGACCTGCTGTAGCCGCTGCCACTCCGCCTCCCGCCCGGTGAGCGGCAGGGAGGTGAGCAGTTGGGTGGGGTAGACTTCGCCTTCATCCACTACCGTGGGAGGATCCCCCAGCGGTATGGCTGACAGCAGATTGGCTGGTGAAAAGTTTATCGCCAGCGGCGCAGCGCTGCCAATTTCCTGCCCTTCCACAATCGCATCGTACAGCCGGGTGGTCTCTTCCAGGGGAGCTACGCCCAGCTCTCGCTCCAGTATCTGCACGCATTCTTTGTACTGGCGCATGGCAGACGTTCGCTGACCCGAGATGGCATACAGCAGCATCAACTGGCGGTGCGCGGGTTCGTGCAGCGCGTCCAAAGATAGCCAGCGTTGGGCGTAGCCGATAGCCGGATTGAGATCGCCCCCTGCGGCGCAGCCGTTCACCAGGCGTTCCAGGATGCTCCCCAGGTCACGGCGCAGCGCATCGCTCTGGAAGAATTGCCAGTCATCGAATTCGGCGCTGTCGCGCAGTGTAAAGCCTGCCATGAAGGAGTCAGTGTACAGGATGGCAGCTCGCTCCAACCAGGGGAGGCAGTCCGGGCAGACCTGGCTGGCGGGGTGAGCGTGGTTTTCGCATTCCGCCAGACTGCTGCGAAGCTCCCACACATCCACCCACAGGTCAGACGCAGGGGGCAGAGCGATCAATTCGCGGGTGATATCAAATAGCGGGCGGACCAGGGAGCGGTGCAGGGCGGAGAGGGTCCGGCGCAGTGAGCCGCGGGCGTTCTTCTGAGGGTATTCCGGCCACAGCAGGGCTGCCAGGGTGTCGCGGCTCTGCGGCTGCCCGGTCATCGCCAGGTAAGCCAGGATGGCAATCGCCTTGCGGGTATCCACATCCACAGGATCGCCATCCAACTCCAGGCGCGGCGCGCCGAGCAGGTAAAGCGCGAATCCACCCTGTGGTGCAGTTTTCTCAAGCATGTGTCCCTTTCCCTACAGGTAAATTTTACTCCAAAAACGTAACAAAGTCTCTCCGTAACGATTCTCGTAACGTTTTAAGGACGCTGCCTGCGTAGAATAGATGAAACAAGACCATACGCATCTAATATGGTGGATATTTTATAGTGGAGGAAAGTAGATATGAAAAAAGCACTCAAGTGGATTGGGATCGTGCTGGCCGGATTGGTCGGGCTGCTGGTCGTGGCAGCCATCGTCCTGGTCATCTACGGGCAGGCTAAGTTCAAGCCGACGTATGCCAACCGGCCTCTGTACCCGATCGCGGCCGATACCAGCCCGGAAGGTCTGGAACGCGGCAGATACCTGATGGAAGACGTGACGCTGTGCTACGAAGCCTGCCATACGTTCGAGCAGCCGTTCGCCGGCGGTTCCGAGGAGATTAACGATGGCCCTGTCTCGGCAATCTTCGCGGTGCCGAATCTCACCCAGGATGTCGAGACCGGGCTGGGAAGCTGGACGGATGCCGAGATCGCACGTGCCATCCGCGAAGGGGTTGACAAGGATGGGGTCGGGTTGGTGATCATGCCATCGGTGAACTACCGCGCCCTCAGCGACGCGGACATGGCGGCAGTGGTAGGCTACCTGCGCGCGCTGGAGCCGGTGCGCAACGAAGTGCCGCCGCTGCAGGTCAACACGGTTGGCAAGGTATTCAACGCGCTGGGCATGTTCGGCCCCAGCCCGGTGGGCGAGCCGTTCACCGCTGCGCAGGAAGCCCCTGCGGAAGGCACTGCGGAGTACGGCGGCTATATGGTATCGGTTGGAGACTGCCGCGCCTGCCACGGTGCGGACCTGGCTGGCGGCCCGATGCCTTTCGGCGAAGGCGGCCCGGACCCTGCCAACCTGACCCCGGCCGGCGAGCTGCCGAGCTGGACGGAGGCGGAATTCATCAACGCCGTGCGCACCGGGCAGGTGCCCTCGGGGACCTTCCTGACCGACGGCATGCCGCACTACAGAATGACCGACGAAGACCTGGCGGCGATCTACAAATACCTGCTGTCCCTGCCGCCGGTGACACCGAAGAATTGATCTTTGTTTCGTTGTAGAGACGCAGCATGCTGCGTTTCTACAACGACTACCCGGTTGAGAAATATGGCATACTCCGCTATCCGGTCAGCTACAGGGGAGACCGGATATTGATCGAGGTCTCACGCCCAGTGCTTAACACCCCGTGATCAATCCGATTGCACCGGGCGCGAGGGCCTCACCAATTTCACAATAAGGACTGGCAGTCCTCCATAGGCTTTTTGGTGGTTGCGATTGCAGAATAGCAGGAGGGTCTGCCGGTCGGTTGATCCACCAAGGACTGCCAGTCCTGGTGGGAAAGAAGAATCAAGTCAGGAGGTCGAACATGATGACCGGTACAAATCATATCGTCAATGGAGAGATCAGTGCCAGCGACGCAGCCATAGACGGGCTGCTGAGCGGCGTGCTGGCCGGGCTCGGGATGGCGGTGTACATAGCGCTGGCGATTTTGGCCAGCGTTGTTGCGCGGCTGTCAACGCTGGGGCTGTTCGATCACGACCCAGAATGCGGAGCGCTGGTGGGCGTGGTGG
>JAQBDA010000193.1:0-20343 GCA_032124675.1 Chloroflexota bacterium | reverse complement strand
GGTTATTGGGAACATAGAATCAAGCTCGATAGGCGCGTTAGGATTGGGGCCGCGATTTCTATCCAGCCCACCATCTTCACTTTGGATTACTTCTACACCATTGATCTGATGAATGCGCGCCTGCACCAGGGGGATGAACTCGGTATCCTCACCCAGCATACTGCGAATACCATCCCGCTGATCGGGTTGTATGTCGAGGAGAACAACATTGGGTGCATCTTCAGGGTATGCGCGCACAAAAGAGGCGTCCAGGTTTCGTTCGATGAGATAAATGGTAAACAGCACCGAGAGTGAAGCTGCTAAAGTCACGATGATCCAGGTGGTCGCATTGCGAGGCCGGAACAGGCCGCGCAGCGCCTGCCTCACATCCAGCGAGGCGATTTTTCGCCGCTTCAGCACGTGCAGTATCGCCCGGGTCATAAACGTGATGATCAGTATCAGGCTTACCACGCCCACGGCAAAGTAAGCAGTCCTCAGCGTGTCATGCAGATAACGGAAGGTCATCGCGCTCAGAAAGAGCAGTATCAAAGCCTGAGCGAAGAAGAATACCCAGCCTGTCGCAGCTTCACTGGCTTCCTTCCGGAAAATAAAACGCGGCTTGACTCCTTGCAGCTGGTAGATGGGCAGGAATGTGAAGATGGTAACGACCAGGAACCCCAGCAGCACCCCCTCTAAAATTGCCCTTACAGACAGGATAAACTCAACCTGCGGGGGGAGAAACGGTGCGAAGATGACCGGGAAAGTCCACTGTAAGATCACTCCCAAGATCAAGCCCAGGGCAGTCCCAGCCAGCCCCAGGATGTGGGCAACCCCAAAATACTGGATCATGATGAAGCGGCTGGTAGCTCCATATGTGCGCAGAATCGCAATCGTCGCTTCCCTCTCGCGGATAAAGGAGCTGAGAGAGCTCTGTATCCCGATACCGGCTAACAGCAAGGTGAAAATCCCGATCAGACCCAGGAAATTCAGGAAATCTTCGAAAAAACGCTGCACCATGAACTGGTTGGTGCGAAAAGTATCCACCCGCACCTGGCGCGGGTCGGCTGCCGCTGTCAGACGTGCGGCAACGGCATCAACCTGTGACTCATCCGATACCTGCACCAGCGCCCGGTAGCTCACCCGGCTGCCGAGCCTGATCAGACCAGTGCCATCCAGATCACTGGTTGCGATGAAGATCCGCGGCCCAATGTTGAACAAATCAACAGGCTGATCCGGCTCGCTGACCACCACACCTGCGATGGTCATGGTCAGATCACCGACACGCAGCGAATCGCCAACCTGCAAGCCCATCCGGTCCAGCAGGCTTTGGGCGACCAGAATTTCTCCACTCTTCAAAACCTGGCTGAACCGCTGACCGCTCTGCAAACCCACTTCACCGTAGAACGGGTAGCCGGGCTCAACCGCTTTGATCTCGGTCAGCAGGCTGTCCTCACCATCCACGACCCGTACAATGGTGAGGAACTCGTACGTACGGGCCACATTAACACCGTTCTCCGCGCGCAGCTCATCCAGCTCATTGATGAGCGAATCATCGAAGGGGAACCCCGACTCAACCACGACATCGCCGGACAGGAATTTCCTGGCGTCACGCAGCAGGGCATTGTTGATGCTTTCCCCAAATCCCCCGATCGATACCAGGGTAACCAGGGACAGCGCCACACAGGCCACAAATACGATGGTTTGTTTGGGCGAGCTGGTAATTTGACGGTATGCGAATCTGCGGTGCATTATACGCTCGCGAAAGTAGGAGCATCCTTCACAGGCTGGAAGACCTGCTCGCCCACGATTTCTCCATCCTGGAGCGGGACCACCCGGTCGGCCATTCTGGCGATTTCCATATTATGGGTGACCAGCACGAGCGTTGATTCTTTTTCCCGGTGCAGTTCGAAAAGCAAATTCAAGATCTCAGTGCTGTTGGCAGAGTCTAGATTCCCGGTCGGTTCATCTGCAAAGATGATGCTGGGCTGGTTGATCAGCGCACGGCAGATAGCAACCCGCTGCTTCTCCCCACCGGACAGCTGGTGGGGGAAGTTGTCCGCCCGCTCCCATATTCCAACCCGTCTCAAAAGTGCCTCTGCTTTTGCGTAAGCCTGCGGGTCGCCATTCAGCTCTGCCGGGAAGGTGATGTTCTCCATGGCAGTCAGCGAAGGGACCAGGTGGAAGGATTGAAAGACAAAACCGATCGTGCGGTTGCGCAACGGGGCCAGCTCGTCTTCGGTTTTATCGGTAATATCCTGGGAATTCACGAAAATGCGCCCTCGTGTGGGCTGGTCTAGACCGGACAGCATCGAAATCAAAGTGGATTTTCCGCTCCCGCTGCTGCCCACAATGGCTACCACCTCACCTGCTTCGATTTTCAGGGAGATATCTTTCAGGACGTCGATCTTTCTTTCGCCAATCTTGTATGTCTTGGTAATATGTTGAGCTTCGAGAATAGGCATTTATTGGTATCCAGGTTCTGAGGCAGTTGATTGAGATATAGACCTGCGGAAGGCAGCTATATGCCCCCATTCTATACGAGCTGAGGCAACCTTGGGCGCAGTGACGCCATAAAGATTATCAATTTTATCTACAAACGAGTGGAAACCTTCGAGGAAGAACGAACTCTAATGAAACACTAAATATGCTTCATGCCCTCGTAGGGATTGTAAAGCCTGGTTGGGGTGTGATGGTATTCTTCTACGACCCCAACCCAAACAGCCGCCGCGAGTATGCGTTGGCGAACTTGCCCTCAGGGTCATGCTCCTCGACAAGCTCCAGGAAGCGTGTGAAGTGGTCCTGGTGCAGCCTGAGCATATCCTCTTTTGTGAGGCTGGCGTTCCATTTCCCAAGATGCGGGCGGGCGCCGGTCTCTTTGATAACCTCTTCAGCAGCAGCGTATAGCTTCTCGAAGCCGGTTGAATCGGCGCAGATCAGGTCGATCCAGGTCGAGCGTCGCTCGCGCCCCGGCCCGATCAGGGTGCGGTCATGACCGGCAGGGGTGAAACGGACCTCGAACAGCAGGTAAGGCAGCCCGGTAGGGTACAGCTCCTCGTACAGGTGCAGGAAGCGCCGGCACATCTCGAAGGTATCTTCGTAAGGCACTGCGAACTCCATCTCCTGGTGCAGCGGGTAGATGGTGCGGTTGTGGGCTTTATGGCTTTCCATGACAAGGTGCGTGCCCAGCTTCAGGCTGTATAGACGCGGAGGCAGCTTAGAAAGCCAGCCTTTATACGCGCCCAGATTGCCGATCCAAGTTGCCATCAGGGCATCCAATGACGTGCTGAGCAGCTCTTGCTGAGGACCCAATGGCGATTTACCCTTCTCGGTGCGGTTCCAGGTACCGATCTGGCACACATCGCTGAAGGGAAACAGGTACAGGCTGAAGTGGTCGTTCTCCTCCAGGATGCGGTCGATATTGGCTTCGATATACGAGAGGTCAGACATCCGGAATTCCTGCTCGATATTGAATCGATCGACCGCCTGTACGGTCACCTCCGAGATGATACCTACCGCTCCTACACCCCCGATGGCAGCTTTGAACAGGTCATCTTCCGGCCGGCATTCATGTACCTCCCCATTGCCATCGATCAGCTTTAGGCGCACCACCGACTGGCTGACGAACCCCCAGTCCCTGCCCGTGCCGTGCACATCCGTGGACAGGATGCCGGCGATGCTCTGCGCGTCGTGGGAGGGCAGCGCGGCAAACGCCAGCCCATCATCCAGCAGCGCCCTGGTGATCTCCCGCACGCGCGTGCCGCCCATTACGGTGAGCTGCTTCTTCTGCAGGTCTTTCGCCACCAGACCGCGATACATGTCCAAAGAAACCAGTATGTCGTCCGCTACAACACCGTCATTGAACGAATGCCCGGAGCCGTACACCCGCAAACCCTTTGAACTCTTCACCAGCTCAACGATCTCAGCCTCGCTGGTCGGCTGGACGAAGCGCCTGGGCTCGTACCGGTAGCGCCTGGCCCAATTCCTGAAGACGCGCCTGCTCACCCTGCCTTCCAGCCAGATATAATATCCGAATGTGATGGCGTTCAACAGGATATTGAAAGTCGTGGCTAGCGCAACGTACAGGTAGCTCCGGGCATCCATCGCTCAGCTCCCTTCAAACCCGAATTGGCATCGTATAGCAGACTGCACTACCGTCCAGCACGAGCGTGCCATCGTCGATATAGGCACGCGTATCCAGCTCTGTGATCGGCTTGTCCGCGCGGACTTTTGTGACCTCGACCTCACCGGTAATGGTATCTCCCGGGCGGACGGGTGATTTGAAGCTCCAGTTCACCTGCAGGAAAACCGTACCCGGTCCCGGCAGCTCTTCGGCGACAACCGCATTCAGGATCGCGCTGATAACCCCGCCCTGGACCACGATGCCGCCGAAGCGGGTGAGGCGCGCAGCCTGCTCGTCATAGTGCAGCGGGTTGCGGTCGCCGCTGATCTCAGTGAACAGCTCGATATCACGCGCGGTTACAGCTCTTGATCGCTGCGCCTTCTGCCCAACCTGAGGCATTCCATTCGGCCATACTGCGTTTTTTTCGTTCATGCTGTCATCCCTGCCAGGCTCCACAAAGCATCACCGGTCATATTGCCTTAATAGATCTACGGCTTGCATAGTAACCAGATACAGCATGACCCGTTCGCTAAAATCCCCCTTAATTTTCTGGCATAAATTGATATGAGCTAAAGGACAATTCAGCTCGATTTACTCTGATTTTATTATAGCATACAGCAGGCTTTAGGGGTGTGTTTCACACCCAGACCGGCTACTACTGGCGAATGTGCCGATATTTTGGTACTTGAACGCCCTCCAACACCGCAGCCACATTCTCCTCCAGGAGCGTGCCCGCAAAGGGCAGCGGTTGGCCTCGTATTTCCGGTGGGACGGCCAGAAAAGCCGCTCGGATCTCCTCTTCTGCTGCCACCAGCATCGCGTTCGCCCGGCCTCGCCCTCCATTGTGGGCGTCGTCGAATGCCAATCTCCGCAAGACCGGCGTGGGATGTGCCGCATTGTTGATCATCATGGCTTGGCATAAAGCAGGATCAAGGACCTGAACTTCGTACACCCGGTAGATGCGGGCGGTTGGAGCACCGGCTGCGCGCAGGTTAGCCGTACGAGCCGGTTCATCTTCCACCACAATCCCAATTGGCTTCACATCATAATGATCAGCCTGCAGCTGAATTCCCAGTGCATCCTCGAACTCTTCCACCAGTTCTCTGGTAGGATCAGTTTCCAGGTCCGGATCATCTTCTTCAGCCATATTCTGCAAGCAGAAATCCCTCACTTTCTCCCAGCTCGCCGGTCGTATATAGATCCGGAAATCCCCCTCGGAACGGGAGCGCTGGTTGTCAAAGTTGAAGCCGCCGACAAGTGTAAATAACCGGTTGGGATTTAAAATCCGGATCGCACCACCGAATGGCTGGGCTTTCACATCCACCAGGGCTTCAGTGTCCCAAGAAGACAAGCTGGCTTTATGCTCCAATGCCAGCATAGGGATTCCGTCTGCCGGATGGGGGAAGACCACCCGGGACAGCGTAGCGACGCTTACGCGCAGGCTCAGTTCAGCGGTGGGGCCGACACCTATGATTGGATCATTCACCACGATCATCCAGAATTGGCGTAGGCAATCGCCTCTTCAACACTCATAGAACGCCCCTGCGCCCAGAGATCGTCGTACCTATCACCAAGTGCCGACTGCATACGATCCATGGCACGCTCAATTTCAACCCGATCGGCCGGCCACCAGGCGCCATCCAGAGCCTTCAGCTGGCTTTCGGCAGCGCTGAGCAAAGGAGCAGCCCACTCATTTTTCCCCTCTTCGGCTGCCAGTCCGGCCAGTCCAGCCAGGCATTCCGCGATGCCACGATGGTTGCCCAATTTTCGAAAATCGTCCAGACTCTCCAGGAACAGTGAGTGTGCCTCTTCAAAATTGCCCTTGTGCTGGGCGAGATAGCCAAAGGTATGCACCAGCCGCGCCTGGTCGCCTTTCGCATCCGCCTGCTGGTACAGCTCGTCGGTTCGCCGGTAAAACTCTTCTGCTTTCTCATAATCCCCCTGGGCGCGGGCGACCTCCCCGTAGTTGTTCAATCCGAATGCCATGCTCCATACATCACCGGATTTCAGTAAGTACGGCATAGCCATATCCAGCCACTGGATGGCCTGCTCGGGGTTACCTAACCCCAGGGAAACATTGGCGAGATGAACCAGGGTTGTCCCTTTCATGATCGGTTGGTCCTGCTGATCATACAGCTCAACCGCATCAACCAGGTGGGCATAGGCCTGTTTGTCCTTGCCTTGATTGACGAGTGTCGTCCCGTATCCCAGCTTGGCCATGGATAAGCCAAGGTCAAAGCCCAGCCGTTGGCTCATTTCCACGGCTTCCCGGCCATATTGTGCGGCAACAATCAGGTCACCAGACCACATAGCCAGATAGGCGCGCCCGACCAGCGCCAGGGCTCGCACCGGCGATACCCCCATCCCTTCCGTAGCCGCCAGGGTGCGTTCGGTCCACTCCCTCCCCTCTTGCAAGTAGCCGTAGCGGTACCAAAACCAGATCAGTTGCATCATCATGGTGATCACCAATTGGACACCCTGATCCGGGTTCTGCAGCGCCCATGAGAGGGCAGCGCGGAAATTGTCATGTTCTTCTTCATAACGCTGCAGCCATATCACAGACTCGGGGCCAAAGGTCCCATCGCCTAAACCGACTGATGCCATCTGTGAAAAATAGCCACAATGTGCCCAGCTCAGCTCGGTCATGATGCCGGCTTCGCCGGATTTTTCAAGCGCGTACTCACGAATCGTCTGAAGCATATCAAAGCGCGGCTCGTTGCTGACCGAGCGGACCTGGCGGAGCAAACTGTTGTTCAGCAGCGACTCAATACCAGAAAAAATGTCAACTTCGCCCATAGACTCACAGATCTCCTCAGCAGCTTCCAGAGTGAATCCACCGGCGAAGATGCCTAATCGCGTAAAGAGGTTTTGTTCTATCGGCTCGAGCAGCTGGTAGCTCCAGTCAATTGTCCTGCGCAGAGTTTGCTGCCGGTCAGGCAAATCTTTTGCACCTCCGACCAACAGGTTCAGGCTTCTATCCAGCCGGTTGAGCAGTGCCTGGGGTGAGAGCATCTTGATGCGGGCAGCGGCGATCTCGATCGCCAGGGGAAGACCATCCAACCGGCGGCATATCTCTACGACCGCCGCCCGGTTCTCCTCGGTAAGCTCGAAGCCTGGCCGGACTGTACAAGCCTGTTGGTGGAAAAGGGCGATGGCTTCATATTCCAGCACTCGGTCAATAGAGTGTTGTGTATCTGGCGGCATATCCAGCGGGGCAACAGGGTACTCATGTTCCCCGCGCAAGTGCAGTGGGATCCGGCTGGTGACAAGTGCCTTAATCCCTGGAGCAGCAGCAAGCAGCTGCGAGACATCCGTAGCAGCCTGAGTAACCTGCTCGAAATTATCGAGAATCAGCAGCATTTCACTGGCTGCAAGGTAGTCCTTCAATGTTTCTAAAGGCGGCTGGCCGCCGCCTTCCCTGATCCCGATCGTGTGAGCTATGGTCGCCGATACCAATGACGGGTCGCTGACCTGCGCCAGGTCGATGAAGTAAACCCCAGCGGGAAAATTGTCAAACAAATCCCTGCCTGCCTCCAGTCCCAGGCGGGTTTTACCGGTCCCGCCCGGTCCTGTTAGTGAGACCAGCCGTACCTCCGGGCGGAGCAGCAGGTCGGTAACTTCCGCCAGTTCGGTGGTACGACCGATGAAGTTCGTCGGTGGTGCTGGCAAATTGTGGTGTGGTTTTCGGGCCGGAGGGGCCAGCCTCTCACCTGATGTGGGCAAGCTCCCGATCTGGCCTTCGGAATACAGCCGGCTTGCATCGGTCGGCATGGGCAGACCGAACAGCTTAAAATACTGCTTCAGGTTGGCAGCTGCATAGATAAGCCCTGCAAGCCGAATCTCATCAGCCTGCCCTGCTTTGTGACAGTAGCTCAATCCGGCAGCCGTACCTGCCAGCCAGTACTGGCCCCACAGGTCATCTTGCAGGCTGGGATGGTTCCTAAGCACCCAATCCTCGAAGGCGATCCGTCCGCTTCGTATGGCTGCATTGACGCCAGCCATTTCGATCGTGATTTGATCGGCGTCCAGGATATCATGCTCCGCGTAGCCGCAGATCAGATCTACCACACTGTTATAGACCCCCGGCGCGATAGAGTGGGCAAGATAAGACATTTCCAGGTAGCGCTGGTCGTACAGGAGGGGCATATCTTCTTTGAACAACGCAAAATCGATCAGGTAATAGCCTTCCAGCTCGTCACCCTGTCTTGAAATCTTCGCCAGGATGTTGTTGGTATTCAGGTCGCTGTGCTGCAGCCCCACCATGGCATCCAAAGACCGGATGGCATCCCCAGATCTGACTTGCGTCCAGGCATCGATATTCCTGGCATAATACAGCGGATTGGGGAGGATATTCCCCTGGACGATAAATCCAGGGATGTTGGGATGCAGGTGACAGACTTCGGACACAAATGACTCTATATTTTGGCCTGCATCCAGGCGAAATCCCAGCCACCTCCGCAGCATATTCAAGGGGTGGTCGATCTGCTCGAACGTCAGATTTGCATTCCATTCATCCAGCAAGATGCGATTGGTTGTCGAGAACAGGGTTTCAATGCGGCTCTGGCGCCTGTAGCTCGAAAGCGTGCGGAAATTATGCAGCGATTGGCCGGCTATGGTATAGAAAATCGCCAGCGCATTCTCAGCCTCAACCCGATCGTAGGCCATATCAGGGATGTGCAGCCTCGAAAATTCAGCGGGGGATTTCTGCTGAACCGCTTTATGCCGGGAGATTTCATCCGAAGAGGACAGCGGTCGTACCCGGTCGAGCTTCAGGATCAGGTGTTCCACTTTGCTGGAGTCTGTGGAAGTCACCCGCACCAGATAGATGATCGCTCCCGACCACCCGCCGGCTAATTCCTGGAGTGGGGCTATGGCGATCCCGTAACGCTCTTCTGCGAGCCGAATGACTTGCTGGTACTCGGGCGGCAGGGACAGGAAGCTAAATACAGATTCCGGCATGTCTTGGACCTTTCAAAACGAGATGAGAATGCAGTTAGTAAAGATAGGCGGATTATAGCATCACATTGCCCACCGATGCCCAGGTGATCAGGTGATCGGGGAGATCACTCTCCGAACAGCTTACCGGTCACAAACTACCAATATACTCTATTCGGGCCAAAATTTCGGTGAGATATAATCAACTTATCGGCTGGAACCGCTAAAATCTTAAGAGAAAGAAGAATGATATGACCAGCAATAAACTCTCAAATGCCTTTTCGCAGCACTCATTGTTACAGTCAGCCGTTCTGTCCATCATCCCAGGAGTGCTCGTGACATTGGCATTTGTGATTCTCAAACCGCTGCGTGATTCGAGTGGTACCCTGGAAAACATTCACACTTGTTTTTATTGGTGCATTTGTTGTGCTGTTCTTGTTAATAACGCTGCTGGCGCCAATTACAGGCGATCTGACAGGAACAGTATTTTCTGGACATCCAAACTGGTTCTTTCTGGATGAGCAAAAGCAGTATGAATCATATAGCAAGAATGTACTGATTGCCCTCTTTACATTTCAACTTATTTTGACGGGGGTAGTTTTACCTTGGGTTGAGGAACTTTATTTCAGGGGCTACCTCTTACCGCGTATCTCTCGCTACCAGGCCTGGGCTCCGCTGATTGGTGGATTATTCTTTGGTTAGTACCACATCTGGCAGCTATTCGGTTTTGCCACGGTGTTTTTATTATGGACTGCACTGGGATATATAGTTTGGTGGCAGCGTGACATTCGCTTGAGTAGCATCAGCTTACACATTTTCGCCAACTCCTTGGCACGTTTGATGTTCATGATGGCTGCGATAGCAATGTAAGTTGCATGCGATTTCCATCACTGTTATTCCCAGATTGAGACTGGCTGACTTGCAACCTACTCTACAATGGCCTAGTCAGAATTTTGGTCTGCATGGTGGGTGATATAATCCGCTCGGAATGTGACCATGCCATCCAAAATATTGATCGTTGAAGATGAACCTGCGCTGCAGGACACACTCGAGTACAACCTGACCCACCAGGGCTATGAGGTAAAAGTCGCCGGGGATGGGCTCTTAGCAGTCGAAACCGCGCGTGACTTTCAACCGGATTTGGTCCTTCTTGACGTCATGCTGCCTGGAATCGATGGTTTTGAAGTTTGCCGCATCCTGCGGCAGGAAACCAACGTACCCATTCTTATGCTAACGGCACGGGGCACGGAGATCGATCGCGTGATCGGCCTTGAAATCGGAGCTGATGATTACATCACGAAACCCTTCTCCATGCGCGAGCTTCAGGCGCGACTCAAAGCCCTGCTTCGTCGTGTCCGTCTGGACCAGGAAGACGCAGTCCAGGAGGCTGACGCTATCGTTGATGCCGAGCTGATCAGGTTTAGTGATTTAATGCTTGATCTATCGCGTCATGAGCTTTCCAAGGATGGTATCCCGGTACCGCTGAAGCCTAAGGAATATGAGTTATTTGTCTATCTCGCCCGGCATAAAGGAAAGGTGCTTACACGGGAGCTGATTATGGAATCCGTCTGGGGATGGGATTACACCGGCGGTAGCCGCACAGTGGACGTGCACATCCGGTGGCTTCGAGAAAAGATCGAACCTGATCCTGCCAACCCAGTCCGTATAATAACCGTACGCGGCGCTGGTTATCGCTTCGAAGGCTGAGCTGTGTTTCGCAGCATTCGCTGGCGCATCACCCTCCCATTTGCTGCCCTGATCAGCCTTGTGGTATTGACCCTGGGGGGATACCTGAGCACGGTCGCGCGCTCTTATCTGATTCAGGATCTCCAAAACAACCTGTTAGCCAGAGCACAAATACTCGGAGGCTTGCTGGAGCATCAAGACTTCCGGCCAGAAAATGCGGAGTCACTGGATGCCATTGCTCGTCGTTGGGCGCAGGAACTAGACCTGCGCATTACAATTATCGGGCTGGATGGAACCGTGTTGGGGGAATCGGACGAGGACCGAACTTTGATGGAAAACCATTCCAACCGGCCGGAAGTGCAAGAAGCACTGGAAGCCGGACAGGGGCGCAGCACCCGCTTCAGCAGCACGCTTGGATTTCAAACTCTTTACATTGCCCTGCCTGTCTTTCAGAACAGCCGGACGGTTGGGGTGGTTCGCCTATCTCTCCCTCTGGATCAGGTTCAGGCAGATGTGATGCGCCTCCAGCAGGCGATCATTCTTGCCGCATTGGCTGCCACAGTGCTTGCTGTCCTGCTGGCAGATGTCATCTCGCGCCGCATCGTCCGACCGCTTCGCGACCTGACGAAAGCCTCTCGCAAGATCGCTGCCGGTGAGCGTTTCCACCCACAGGTTCCAAATACGCATGATGAGGTAGAGGACCTGGCGAGGGCACTCATCCAGATGTCTGAGCAGCTGCGTGGCCAGATCGACGCGCTCAATGCTGAACGGGAGAAGCTCTCGACCATTTTGCACCAGATGGAGAGCGGCGTGCTGATGGTCGATCCGCAGGGTGGGATCGTACTGATCAACCAGGCTGCGGAGGGCATCTTCGGCATCGACGCGGATACTGCTATGGGTCGTTCACTTGTAGAAACATTGCGTCTACATCAGATCTTCAATTTATGGCAGAAGGCCAGGCAGGACAATACTACAGTCATCCAGGAAATCGATCTGATCAATCATAGAAAGTCTCTCCAGGTTATAGCCACACCATTAGGTGGGGTACTGCCCGGTAATATCCTGTTGATATTTCAAGATCTTACCCGCATGCGCCGTCTCGAAACCATACGCAGGGATTTCATCAGCAATATTTCCCACGAACTGCGCACTCCCCTGGCTTCGCTCAAAGCGCTGACTGAGACACTGCTCGATGGTGCTCTGGAAGACCCTCCCGCATCAAGGAGATTCCTGACCCGTATTGAAACTGAAGTGGACAGTCTTTCTCTGATGGTTCAGGAACTGCTGGAACTGACCCGGATCGAGTCCGGACGTGTGCCGTTGAAGATCGAAACAACGTCACCCGAAAAATTGATCCGAGGTGCAGTCGACCGCCTGCAGATGCAGGCAGAGCGGGCCGGGTTGGAGATCGACGTGAAGTGTGATCCAGATCTCCCGGCGGTGATGGCAGACACACCCCGCATGCAGCAGGTTCTCATGAACCTTGTGCACAACTCCATCAAGTTCACCCCGCCTGGGGGCAGAATTGAGCTGTTTGCTTATCCGGATGAGGAAGGTCAAGTCGTATTCGGGGTGCGTGACACCGGCGAAGGCATATCGACAGATGACCTGCCAAGAATATTCGAGCGATTTTACAAGGCAGACCGTGCCCGGTCTGGTGGAGGCACCGGCCTGGGATTGGCGATCTCAAAGCATCTGGTGGAAGCCCACAAAGGCCGGATCTGGGCCGAGAGCGTGGAGGGCGCCGGGAGCACTTTCTATTTCGTTCTCCCGGTTTCGCCGGCAAGGCAGTTCCATAATACCTTGTAGGTTTCCATTTTCCAACACCATATCGGTCAATAAAAATTCCAATATTTCGGATTGTATCCGCCGCTTTTACTAAATGTTAACTCCCTGTTGACAAACTATTAACTGGGCGTCTCTCCAGCGTTAAAGTCCTGAGAATAAAATCAATCATGGAAATTAACTTACTGGAGGATAAATTAATTAATGAAAACCTATTACTTATTAATGCTTGCAGCCTTCCTGGCTGTGTTCTTGAGCGCCTGCGCCGGCCAACCAACTGCGGCACCGCAGACCAATCCTGAACCGTTTGCTGAGCAGAATGCCCAGCCCCATGAGACGGATGCCACGATGGAAAAAGGTATGCTGCCGATGGTGGACCCGCTGGTTGTGACGGGAGACATCGTTATGGCTGGCTCTTCAACGGTGTTCCCGCTTGCGGAAGCGATGGCTGAACGCTTTGAAAACGAAGGCTTTGCTGGAAAGATAACGATTGACAGCATCGGATCAGGTGCTGGCTTCGAGCGCTTCTGCGTGGCCGCTGAGAGTGATATTTCGAATGCTTCCCGAGCGATCAAGGATAGCGAGCGTGAATCGTGTATATCCATCGGCCGCGACCCAATCGAATTTCGAATTGGGACAGATGCGCTGGCAATCGTTGTCAGTGCAGAGAACGATTTCGTGGAGCACCTGACTTTCGAACAATTGGCACAAATATTCTCGGGGGATGCCACGACTTGGGCAGATGTGGATGCCACATGGCCAGCCGAACCTATCCAGCTGTTCAGTCCCGGAAGCGACTCGGGTACATTCGACTATTTTGTAGAAGAGATCTTTGACGAGGATGAAACTCGCATCCTGAATGCACCTGGTATCCAGCTATCTGAAGATGATAACGTCCTGGTGCAGGGCGTGATCGGCAGTCCATTCGCCATCGGTTATTTCGGCTACGCTTATTACGTCGAAAACGCTGGTACGCTAAAGGTGCTCTCGATAGAGGCTGTCGAACCAAATCAGGCCAACGTCGATAATGGCACCTACCCGTTAGCCCGTCCTTTGTTCATCTACTCGGATGCTGCCATCATGCAGGAAAAACCACAGGTGGCGAGCTTCATCAACTTCTTCCTGACCAACGTCGGTGAAGAGGTCAGTGAGGTTGGCTACTTCCCAGCACCTGAGGCCACGATCACGGCTGCCGAGCAGGCCTGGCTCGATGCGATGCAACAATAATCAGTTGTATGGATTTTTGAACCAAGCCGTAAAGGATGGGTGGGTGTAAAACCTGCCCATCTTTTACGCCATCAGCCTTCAAGGAAAATCAGATGTCACAAGACACAAAGTTAATGATCAGTATCCAGTCACAACCCCTGTCCAGGGAAACCAATTTGCGTAAACGTCCAAGGATAAATGAGCTGATCATCCAGATGTTTTTGTTTTTGTGCGGGGCAATCTCGATCTTGACAACGATCGGGATTGTGTATGAGCTGGGCAAAGAGGCAATGAATTTCTTCCTGAAAGTTCAGTGGGAGGAAAGCAACAAAGTTGTGATCCATGATCTCTCCCCGGATGATGGGCTGCTGAACACATCAACCAGCGGCAAGAGTTTAAGTGTAGGGGATATCATCCGGCTGGGGGACGAGCAGATGGAAGTACTTTCAGTAAACGGCCAATTTGTTGAAGTCGCGCGGGGGTTGAACAACACCCAAATCCAGGCTCATCCAGGCAATCTGCCGATATATGTAGCCCAAAACGTAACGCTTCTGGGATTTTTTACAGGCACAGAATGGATACCCCAGGTGGGTCGCTTCGGAATCTGGCCTTTGCTAAACGCAACTCTGATGACCACTTTCATCGCCATGCTTATCGCTCTCCCTTTGGGTCTATCGATTGCAATTTACTTGAGCGAATATGCGTCAGATAAAGCTCGCCGGACGATCAAGCCGGTTATGGAAGTTCTTGCCGGCGTGCCGACTGTCGTCTACGGTTATTTTGCGCTGACCTTTATGACGCCTCTCTTACGCTCCTTTTTTGGCGTTGACACCGTTTCCATCTACAACACAGCTTCGGCTGGATTGGTAATTGGTATCCTGGTTATCCCTTTGGTCAGTTCGATGAGCGAGGACGCACTCAGCGCGGTTCCGCGGTCACTACGGGAGGCATCATTCGGCCTGGGCGCCACGAAGCTTGAAACCAGCCTCAAAGTCGTCGTTCCAGCCGCTATATCAGGGATTGCAGCCGCCTTTATTGTAGCCATCTCCCGGGCTATTGGGGAGACAATGATTGTTGCCATCGCCGCCGGGGCTGGGCCGGCTTTCACATTCAACCCCTTCCAACCTGCAGAAACGATGACCGGGCATATCGTCCGCATCAGCGGTGGTGATCTGAGCTACGACTCAATCGACTACAACAGCCTGTTCGCAATAGGGCTGATGCTGTTCTTTTTTACGCTGGCGTTGAACGTGATCAGTCAGCGGATCGTCAGGCGATTCCGCGAGGTATATGAGTGAGATGAAGAAAAACTCGATAGATCAGTGGAATATTTATGCACCAAACCTGCCTGCACGCCACCGGCGCGGAAGGTTTTGGCAGGTGATATATGCGCTCTCCACCGCAATCGGGATCATCGTGCTCGTTTTATTGTTATTGAACATCATCAATTCCGCGTTCGGTTATGGAGCTGTTGAAAATGAGGTGAACCCCACCAATCTGTCGATCAATGGATACTCCATCGATATGCTGCACAAAGATGATCTGGTCTATATTCTTGAGCAGAATGTTTCTGCTGGCATCTTACGCCGGTTGGACAATGATAAGCCATTTGAACAGCGGTCTCGGGAGGACATCTACAACCTGGTCATTGAATGGGTGCTCAAGCCGCATGTAGTAGATTCGTGGTCGCTGTATGCCTCGCTCATCAACCGTTCTTCCATTCAAATTGAGGTTGCAGAGAAATATCCTGAGGCTGAGCTGCGCTTCATATCCTGGCTGGATGCAGATTTCCTCAGCACACCTCAATCCTCTAACCCGGAAAAGGCAGGTGTCCGGACGGCTTTCCTGGGCTCACTTTGGGTCATCCTGCTCACAATTCTGTTTGCTTTCCCTATCGGTGTGGGCGCAGCGATTTATCTCGAGGAATTCGCCGATTCTGGCAAACGTATCAACCGGATTATCCAAACGAATATCAACAATCTGGCCGGGGTGCCCTCGATCATTTACGGTATCCTCGGGCTTGCGATCTTTGTCCGTGCTCTGGAACCTCTGACCAGCGGCGCAGTTTTCGGCAATGTGAGTGACACAGCGACGGCTAACGGTCGCACGATTCTATCTGCCGGTCTAACGCTCGGGGTGCTGATCCTACCCCTGATCATAATCAATGCCCAGGAAGCTATCAAAGCGGTCCCGAATTCCCTCCGTCTCGCGAGCTACGGGCTTGGCGCAACCCGCTGGCAAACGATCTGGAACCACGTGCTGCCAAACGCTATCCCAGGAATCTTGACTGGCACAATTCTGGCGGTCTCGCGCGCAGTTGGGGAAACAGCTCCGCTGGTTGTAGTAGGGGCCTCCACCTTTATTACCGCCGACCCCGATAGCCCCTTTGCCAAATTCACAACCCTCCCGATCCAGATCTACCAGTGGACATCCCGCCCTCAGGCAGAGTTCCGCCATATTGCCGCAGCTGCCATCCTGGTGCTGCTAATCCTTCTTCTAACCCTTAATGCAACCGCAGTCTTGCTGCGGAACCGTTATTCAACAAGGCTGTAAATCCATGCTCATGAATCCAGTTCAAACCATAACCCCCAGAAAGAGTATCATCGAATATGCCATCGAAGCGCGAGATCTAAATATTTATTACGGGGATTTTCTGGCAGTGCGCGATGTTTCCCTCAAAATCCAGAAGCAAAAGATCACCGCGATCATCGGCCCATCAGGCTGTGGAAAAAGCACCATGCTGCGGGCATTCAACCGGATGAACGAACTGGTACCGACCGCACACACACAAGGGCAGGTACTGTACCATGGAAAAAACATCTATGACCCAGATGTAGATCCTGTAGAAGTCCGCCGTCGTATCGGTATGGTATTTCAAAAACCAAACCCTTTCCCCAAGAGCATCTATGAGAACGTCGCCTGGGGTGCTCGAATTAACGGATTCCGCGGGAATATGGATCAGCTGGTCGAAGAATCGCTGCGCGGCGCAGCGCTTTGGGATGAGGTAAATGACAAGCTAAACCAGAGTGGTTTATCGCTCTCCGGCGGTCAGCAGCAGCGCTTATGTATCGCCCGGGCTATCGCTGTTCAGCCCGATATTATTCTGATGGACGAGCCAGCCTCAGCGCTCGACCCAATCGCCACACTCAAGATAGAAGAACTGATGCAAGGCCTGACCCAGAATTACACCATCATTATCGTGACTCACAACATGCAGCAGGCCGCTCGTGTTTCCGATTACACTGCATTTTTCAACCTGGGAAGCGACCGTGCCGGTGTACTGGTAGAGTACGGCAAAACCCAAAATATATTCACCAATCCTGAGATGAAAAGTACTGAAGAGTACATCACTGGTAGATTTGGATAAAAGATGGCAGCTTATGCTCCTCGAAAGACACTGAATCGGCGAATTGAAAAATTGTTGGATGATATCCTTGTGCTTGGCAGCATAGTCGAACAGGCCGTGCTTCAGGCGGTTGAAACTCTTAAGAAGTGCGATACAGAGGCAGCCCTACGGATTTATGCCAGTGATATTCGGGTAAACGAGAAACACTACCAAATAGAACAGGATTGCCTAATATCGATTGCAACGCAGCAGCCTCTTGCTATTGACCTGCGTATGTTAGCTTCAATCCTGAAAATTAGCACAGAGTTGGAACGAATAGGGGATTACGCCAAAGGCATCGCTCGCACGACGATGCAAACCAGCCGGCATCCAGCGATAATGTTTCCCGAAGAACTTGTTAAGATGGCTTTGTGTTCTGCGGATATGCTGCAGCGTGCGCTCAGCGCATTTATAGAAATGGATGAGGCAGCAGCACGCACCATACCTGATATGGACGCTGAGGTTGACGCATATTACAACTGGATCAACCGATCGCTCATGGAAATGATCAGGCAAAACCCGGCTATCATCAACCGCGCCACCAACCTGATGTGGGCCTCTCACAATCTGGAGCGCATGGCCGACAGGGTGACGAATATCTGCGAGCGGACTGTATTTGTGGCGACCGGTAAGCTAATCGAACTGGATGTCTCGGAAAGAGAATTATCTATCTATTAGCAACCCGTGGGGATGCCACAGCCAACAGCCGGTATTCCTGACAGCCTTGAAAACGTAAGGTCGATTCCTCAATCCGCGAAGCTGCTCAGGTCGGCAGTTGTATCCTTTACTTGAACGACATTCGGTACGGCGGTATTGACGTAATCCAGCCATTCCGCTGAGCGCGGGTGCCGGCCGCGGATGGCAGCCTGGAACGCCTGTTGCACATCCCGCGTCACCGGACCCATCCTGCCATCGCCGATCACCCGGAAATCGATCTCGCGCAGCGCGATGCACTCAGCCGCCGTGCCGCACACGAAGACCTCATCGGCGATGTAGAGCTGGTCGCGCGAGACTGGCGCCTCGAGCACTTCATAGCCCAGCTCGTTCGCCAGCGTCTTCACCGTATCGCGGGTGATGCCCTCCAACACCGGCGCGGTGGGCGGTGTGTAGATCACACCATTGCGCACCAGGAACAGGTTCTCGCCCGTGCACTCGGCGACGTAGCCCTGCGGGTCGAGCATGATCGCCTCTTCGAAACCATAGCGCATCGACTCGGTCTTCGCCAGCACGCTGTTGGCGTAATTGCCGGTGATCTTGGCTTTGGTCATCATCACATTTGGGTGGTGGCGGGTGAAGGAGGTGATATTGGCGCGGATGCCTTTGTCCAGCGCCTCTTCGCCCAGGTAGTTCTTCCATTCCCAGACGGCAATACCCACCGCCGGTTTGCCGGCATCCACGGTCAGGTTCCAGCCGCCTTCGCTGAGATAGACCAGCGGGCGGATGTAGCAATCGTCATAGCCGTTGACCGATACGGTCAGCCGCACCGCTTCCGCCAGATCATCAACGGTGTATTGGAATTCGCGAAAACCCAGGATCTTGACCGAGTTAACAAGCCGGGCAGTGTGCTCGCTCAACCGGAACACAGCCGCCCCTCGCTCTGTGGCGTAGCTACGGATGCCCTCGAACACGCCCACTCCATAATGCAGCGCCGGAGTCAGGAAGTGGATGGTCGCTTTTTCGTACTCCACCAGCTCGCCGTTCATCCAGATATATTTTGATTGCATACTCATAAGATCTTCTCCTTTCAGTGTTTAAGCGTGCTCCAGACGGTGGCGAGGGTACGAGCCAAGCACACGCAGGGTGAGCGCGTATTCGCCCAGGTTATCCAGCGCGTGGGCGACACTCTTATCCTCGACCGATCCGGCAAAATCAATATAGAACAGGTAATCGCCCGGCTTCCCGACCAGCGGACGCGATTCGATCTTCGTCAGGTCGATATCCCGCAAAGCGAATACACTCAGCGCCTTGAACAGCGCGCCCGGCATATTCCTCAGCGTAAAGACGATTGAGGTCTTGGAATCACCATTTGGGGTCACTGTCTGCTGCGAAACTGCCAGGAAGCGAGTGTAATTGGCGGCGTTGTCTTCGATACCCTCAGCCAGGATGCTCATAGCATACAGCTCGGCAGCCCGCCGTGAAGCGATTGCCGCCTGGCTGCGCTTTCCGCTATCTTTGATGATCTTTACGCTGCCGGCGGTATCATATGCCGCGGATGTGGACACACCTAGCTTCCTCAAGTAGCCCTCACATTGCGCCAGCGCCTGCGGGTGGCTGGTCACACTGCGGATCTCATCGGTACTCACCCCGGGCAGTCCGATCAGGCAGTGCTCGACTCGCAGATGGTATTCACCTACAATCGCCAGCGAGTGCTGCAGCAGCAGGTCATAGTTGCGGTGGATGCTGCCCGCCAGCGAGTTCTCGATCGGCAGCATGCCCCGCTCGCAGGATCCCCCCTGGACAGCCGTAAATACCGCCTCGAACGAATCACAGGGCAGGCTGTTTGATCCAGCCCCGAAATATTCCATCACCGCTGCCTCGGAGTATGCGCCCGGTACGCCCTGAAATGCCACTTGCATCGCTAAATTCCGATGAACAGGTCGCCAGGCAGATGCTCGATGATCGCGGCCACCATCTGCTCCGTCGTCAGGCTGCCGCCCAGGTCTGCGGTGCGGGCACCCTCGGCAATCGCTTGCCTTACCGCGGACTCGATAACTACCCCTTCACAATCCAGCCCCAACGAGTGGCGCAGCAGCATGGCGCTGCTCAGGATAGTGCCGATCGGGTTGGCGATGCCTTTGCCGGCGATATCCGGCGCCGAGCCATGGATCGGCTCGTACAGGCCGCGCGGCAGTCCCAGACCGTTCATATCCTCGCCCAGTGAGGCCGATGGCAGGTTGCCCATCGAGCCGGTCAGTACAGATGCCTCATCGGTGAGGATATCCCCGAACATATTGGCTGTCAGGATGACATCGAATGAGGCCGGGCAGTCGATCAGACGCATGGCGGTCGCATCCACCAGGGCATGCTCCAGCAGCACATCCGGGTAATCCCGCCCCACCTCCGTGACCACCTGCCGCCACAAGCGCGAGGTCTCCAGCACGTTTGCTTTATCAACAGAGGTGACTTTCCTGCGGCGATCGCGAGCCAGCCCGAAAGCCACATGCGCAACCCTGCGTACCTCACTTTCCGTATACGCCATGGTGTCGATGGCCTGTATTTCGCCATCCACCACCCTGCGCAGGCGCGG